>JANNSD010000017.1:0-27514 GCA_031402225.1 Gemmatimonadota bacterium
ATCGGGTCATCAGGGAGCGTGGAGGGACGATCAGCGTGAGCCCGACGTACTCCCCAGCGACGCGGTCCATCGGCTTCGCCGCGCGAGTGCGCTTCTAGCGAAATAACCAATGCTCACGCCTCACGCCTCACGCCTCACGCCTCACGCCTCACGCCTCACGCCTCACGCCTCACTACGGCCACGGCTTCAGCACCGCAATCCAGTCCGTCAGCCACTTCCCCGTTCGCGAGATGACCGCCGAGCTGTCGTTCTCCAGGAAGCTGTAGCCGTCGCGCGAGAGCGCAGGTGCGGCGTACACCTCTCGGCTCCTCGCGACATCGCGCGCATCGAGGAGCGCCTGCAGGCTCTGCTTCGTGCCGATCCACAGCAACGCATCCGACGCCCGCGTGGCGGCGCGCGGCGGGACCCCCGCGCTGTCCGGCGAGGCGTAGATCGCGGCGAGGAAGGGCGTGGCCACCGGGTCGTCGCTGAAACTGAGCAGCGTGAGGTAGCGCACCTTCAGGTTTTCGTCGGGCGCACCCCGGAACAGCGCCATGAGGGTGTCCGGTGTGCCGCCGCCCAGCCGACCCAGCGTCCACGCATCGGCGAGGCCGTACTTCCCGCTGGGCACCGCATCGAGAATGCGCGCGCGCATGGCGGCATCGCCCACCTTCGCGCGCTCGACCTGGAGTTCGACGGCCCTCAGCGGCTCGATCAGGTCGCCGGGATCGATGCCCGGTGGGCCCTTCACCTCGCCCTCCATGATGCGCTGGCGGAGCCGCGCGGCGCTGTCGGCATAGGCCGGCTTCTGCAGTTGCGCGAGACGCGTCAGCGCGAGCAAGCCCTCGTTCCACGGCACCTTCCCCGCCAGCGCCTGGCCCGATCGCGCCCACAGCACCGCCGGGCTGGAAAGGTTGATGATGCGCGCGACAGTGTCGGCCGACGCCGAACCCATCTTGAGTCCGTCGTGCAGCTCGGAGTACGTCGAGCGCACCGAGTCGGCCAGCCGCACCTGCACCTGGCCCGCGGCGGGTGCCACCACCGCCAGCACGAGCCCCACCGAGATTGTGCTCCACCTCATCTGTCCGCGTTCTCCTTGCCAATGACAATCAGCCACCATCCAACAGCCAGCACGGTCAGCATGCCTGACGCCAGGAGGGCCTTCGATCCGCCGAGATACTGGTACCCCAGCCCGAACAGCGCCGCGGCCGGAAGTGCGGCGAGGCCCGTGACCGCGTTGAAGGCGCCGAACCCGCTTCCCAGCCGCTTGGGCGAGAGCTTGGCGACCAGCGCCCGCTCGGCCGGCTCCGTGAGGCCGGCGACGCCACCGAGCAGCAGGAACACGCCCGCGGCGCCGACGGCGTGGAGGTTGCGAGAAAGCAGCCCCACCACCACGGCGAAGAGCACACCGCCAGCCGCCACCGCCACGCGCGGGCCCAGGTGATCGGACAGCCAGCCACCCGGATACGATCCGGCGCTCCGCACCACATGCAGTCCCCCCCAGAGGAGCGGAATGGTGGCCGCCGCCACGCCGAGGTCCTGCACCCGAAGCAGCAGCAGCGCCTCCGGTAGCCGGGCCAGCGCCAGGAGCGAGAGCGCCAGCACCGCCGGCCAGAATGTACGCGGTTGTTCCTGAACCGGGGACGCGGGATGGGCCGTCGGCACCGCGACGGACCCCGTTCCCCTCGTCGTGCGCAGCACCATCGCGAGGGTGAGGAGGGCCAGGATGCCCGGCACCACGCTCCATCCGATCACCTGCCGCACGCCAACGCCGTTCGCCAGCAGTGCCCATGCTGCGATCGAGCCCAGCACCGCCCCGAGATGATCCAGCGCCCGGTGAAACCCGAAGGCACGCCCCCGCATGTGCAGTGGCGTGACGTCGGCGATCATCGCATCCCGGGGCGCCGTGCGGAGCCCCTTGCCGACGCGATCGATGACCCGGAAGCCCACCACCTGTCCCGCCGCGGACGCGATGGCGCTCAGCGGGCGCACGAACACCGCCGTGGCATAGCCGCCCAGGATGAGCGGTCCCCGCAGGCCGGGACGATCCGCCAGTCGTCCGCTGACCCACTTGACGGCGGCACCCGTCAGCTCAGCGGCACCGTCCAGCACGCCGAGCATGGCGGGGCCGCCACCGAGGGTGCGCACGATGAAATTCGGGAGCAGCGGATACACCATCTCGCTCGCCACGTCATTCCACAGGGAGACGAAGGAGAGGCCGACCACGGCGGGCGGAATGGCGTCGGGATGATGTGGCCTTGCGGTGCGCGCGGCAGTCATGAATCAGTCGATGCCCATTCCCCAGCGGACGAGCGACACCGGAAGCCCGCCGTACGACAGGACCTCGTCGTGAAAGCCCCGCATCGTGAACGCCGACCCCCGCTGCGTTTCCGCCGACTCGCGCAGCTCGCGCAGGGCGCGGCGGCCGACGGCGTGGCTGAGCGCCTGCGCCGGCACCTCGCAGCACCAGCGCACCTCCGCCTCGGCCTCGCGGGGATCGAGGGGGACGCGCGTCACCAGTTCCGTGATCGCCTCCGCTGGCGTCAGGCCCCGGGTATGCAGCCCGATGTCGATGTCGACCTGTACCGCACGGTGCAGCATGTCGACCAGGTGCAGCAGCCGGGTCTCCAGGGCCTGGTAGTAGCCCGCATCGGCCATCAGTTCCTGGGCATACAGCGCCCAGCCATTCGCTGTGAGCGCCGAGGTCAGCCCGCTCCGCACCTCGGAGGTGAGGTGGCGCGCGCGCATGGCCTGCACATGCCGGCCGGGCCACACCTCGTGCGCCACTACCACCGGAATCCGGTGCGTCGCACTGTCCCATGGGTCGCCCGACAGCAGGAGCTGGCCCGGCTCCACGGGGAGTGTCAGCAGCGCGCGCGCGTCGATGAAGGCGACGGCGCGGGCCATCTCGTCGTTGTACGCGGCACTGAGTGACGACACCTCGGTGGCGTCGTCGAGCAGGCGTTCGGCCAGGGCGCGCCAGGTGCGCGACGGATCGATCCGGCGCGCCAGTGCCGCCAGTTGCGCCTCGAGGTCATCGCGCAGGTGCAGCCCATAGCGCCACAGTTCCGCCGCGCTCGCTGACAGTGCATGCTCGAAGCGAAGCCGTCGCTCGAACTGGTCCTCGCCCACGGCGAAGGCATGCGGGTCGGCACTCGGCGTCACCCGCTGGCCGATCGCCAGCCCGAACGACTTGAGCGCCGACAGGGCGGCCACCGTGGCGGTGTCCAGGCTGACCTTGAGCTCGGGCGCGAGCAGGCTGTAGCGACGGGTCGCCTCCACCACGACCTCGCCGGTGCTGCCCAGCATGGCGAGCGCCGTGTCGGTGAAGATGCCGGCCGGCTGGTCGAGCGTGCCGATCGCCGCATCGAGAAACGGTGGAATGTCGCGCAGCCGCTCCGCCACCACGCCGGCAGTGGCGCCGTCGTCGGGTCGGCCGAGCACCGCGACGAAGGCATCGCGCACATGGCGAAGCCAGAAGGCGGGATTCCGGCGGTGCGGTTGCTCATGGTCGAAGCGGAACCCGAGCACCCGCATATCGTCCAGGAGGGCGGTGCGGTCGATCTCCTCCTGGTAGTCGTCCACCTCCAGTTCCTCGGCGGCTCCGGCGAGCGAGCGCACGGCGGCCAGGTGCTCGCGCACCGCGTCGGCATCAAACCGGCCGAGCCGGCCATCCTGCTCCGTGCGTCCCGCGGTACTCGCGGCGGCCGGGTCAAAGTGCCAGCGGACGTCGAAGTAGGATCGGCAGAGTTCGTCGATGGCGCTCACGACATCAGCGTCCCGAAACCTCGGAATCGTCACCTAGGCTGGCGCTGCCCTCGAAGTGGTCGAGGATCACGCGGTTCCCCAGCACCCCGCCATTGACCCGCACGTCGGTCAGCCGCGCGTCCCGGCCGATGATCATGTTCGCCACCGCACTGTCGGTGATCACCGTGCCCGCCTCGATGCTCACGTTGGGGCCGATCACGCTGCGCTCGATCCTCACGCCGTCCTCGATGTGCACCGGCTCGATGACGTCCACCGTGGCCGGCAGCGTCGGGTGCCGCGCCGCGCCCTTGCGCAGCAGGATCTCGTTGGTCTCCAGGAGGGTGTCCAGCTTGCCACAGTCGTACCAGCCACCCACCTCGGCGGCCAGGATCCGCTTGCCCTGCTCGATCATGAACTGGAAGGCGTCGGTGAGGTAGTACTCGCCCTTGTTCGCGGGTGACGCGAGCACGTGATCGATGCCCTGCCACAGGCTGTCCACCGCCTTGATGTAGTAGAGGCCGATGTTGGCCAGCTTCGAGATCGGCTCCTTCGGCTTCTCCACGATGCGGGTCATGTACCCCTCGGCGTCGGTCACGACGACCCCGAAGCGCTGGTAGTCCTCCACCTCCTTGGCCCAGATGATCCCGTCAGCATCGGTGCGGTTGATCAGCGTGAGGTCCGCCTCGAAGACGGTGTCGACGAAAATGATCAGCACCGGCCCGGTCACATACGGCCGCGCCAGGTTGATCGCCCCCGCGGTGCCGTCCTGCACCTTCTGCTCGATGTAGCGCGCCGGGTAGCCGTAGCGGGTGCGGCTGTACGCCTCGACCTGCTCCTTCAGGTGGCCGGTGATGAAAATGAGCTCGGTGATCTTGAGCCCCTCGAGCCGGTCCATCACCCAGTCCATCACCGGCCGTCCCGCCACCTTGAGCATCGGCTTGGGGACGAGATGGGTGTGGGGGCGGAGGCGCGTGCCCTTGCCGGCGAGCGGTATGATCACTTGCATGCGTGCAAATCCTCTTGGAAAGGGTACTGCCTCACGTCCTCACGTCCTCACGTCCTCACGTCAACCGGCCGCCGCCTTGAACAGGAACGACGAGGGACTCGTGATGCACGCCTTCACGCAGCTGCCGCATCCCACGCACCCCTCGAGCTTGAGCACCGGATGCCCGTCGCTGTCGATCAGCAGCGCGCGTTCCCCGACCGGGCAGGCCTTCGCGCATACCTGGCAGGCCACGCCCTTGTAGGTGACACAGCGCTCCGGGACGAACTCCACCGTGCCGAGCCGGTAGCCGTCCCACCCGCGCGGCGGTACCGTGAGCGCCTCGGTGGGACAGGCGTTCGCGCACGGCATGTCCGCACACGCGATGCAGGCCTGCACCTGCACGTTCAGGTACGGGGTGCCGGCGGCGAGCCCGGCTTCCGTTGGTGCCCGGACAATCGCCCGCACCGGGCAGACCGGAATGCAGTCGCCGCAGCGGGTACAGGCGGCGAGGAACCCGAGCTCGGGCAGCGCCCCCGGCGGCCGCACATAGCGCTGCGGCGCGAGGCGTTCCTCGGTCGCGTCGACCAGGCGCTCGACCATCTGGTTGAACGCCGAGCGCAGCGCATCCCGCCGATCACCCCGAAATTCCAACCTGCCCCTCCCTCTTCCTCACGTCCTCACGTCCTCACGTCCTAAAATGCCGCCTGCACGCTGAACAACCAGCGGAACGCGAACGCGTCATCCTGCGCGAAGTCGTTGCGTGAATATGCCGGTTCACTCAGGTAGAACGGGAAGTCGAAGCGGGTGATGAACGCCGTCTTCCCGATGCGGTGACTGGCCCGGACACCCAGGCCAGCATCGGCCACGAAACCCAGCGCCGCCCCGGTCGTCGGCTGGTCCGGTCCGCCGATACCCTGCGCCGCATCGCCAAATGCCGCCAGCGACACTCGGCTGAACAGCCGCGACTTCTGCCGGAACACCAGCGTGCGCTCGAGTTCGACGTTGGCGGCGATGAGCGCCGGGCCAGAGATCCGGAAGTCCGCGGCGCGGACGCCACCGCCGCCCGGTGCCTGGTACGGCACGTCGTCGATGACGAGCAGCGCCCCCTCCGAGCGGAGGAACGGATTGTAGAGCTGCGCGAACGGATCCGAACTGCCGAGATAGATCTGTCGCTGCTTGGCCGCGGTGTGCGCCCCGGTGGCGACACCGCCATACAGGCGTCCCGCGAAGGTCAGCTTCTTCCCGACCTGCCGGCGTGCGGTGCCCTCCACCTCGCCGCGGAAATAGAACTGGTCGAGGTTGGGCTGTACCGCAGCGAGGCCATCGCGATTGAATACCAGGCCGCCGCCGAGCGCGAGGTTGCCGCCCAGCTGCCACTTGCCGCTCCGGGTCTTCACGCCCAGCGTCGTCATCAACTCGACGATGCCCACATCGATGTACTGCTGCGGATCGAGGAAGGCAGTGTTGTCGATGTCGACCAGGCGGAGACTGGCGCCCTCGGTCCAGGTCGGGCCGAACGCGAGGTGGTCCTTCAGGGTCCGCTCCCAGCCCAGCAGTCCGCCCCACCGGCCCTCGGTGCGGAACGCCTCCAGTCGCTGCGACTGCTTCGGTGCGCGGAGCCACACTGGATTCTTGAATCGCGCAAAGAAGTCGAGCTGCTGCACCTCGGCGTCGTCACCCGGCGCCCCCAGGCTGTACGAGAGGAGCAGCTGGTTCTCCTCGAACATGCCGAGATAGTTGGACCGGGCCCGGGCCCCCACCGTAATGCCGCCGGCACTGTTGTACCAGATCGTCGGCATGTATCCCCGCTCCACGCGATCACGACTCACCCGTTCGGTAAACCAGGTGTCGAAGTAGGCCTGCGACGGCGGCGCCCGCTTCCCGAGCAGCACGAACCGGTAGCGGTTGTTCAGCATGTTCCAGTCGTGGGTGCGCACGCCCGGATCGATCAGCACGATTTTGGGCTCACTCTGCGTGGGCACCACCACCCAGGCCCGCGTCGCCATGCCGTCGGTGCGCACCACCGCCGTGTCCTGTGCGGCGATCACCATGACGTCCACCGGGATCATACCATCGCCCTTCCGCACCACCTCGACGCGCGTCTCCCAGCCGTCGCCACTCTGCTGCCGCCGCACCCGCCCCACGGCGTAGTCGAACAGCGGCGTGCCATGCAGCCACTGCCCGAAGAGCGTGCTCAGGTCCATCTGGGACACCTCTTCCGCCACCGCCTGGAACGCCGCCCCGTCCACGTGCTTGAGTTGCCAGCGCTGGTAGTAGGTCTGGAGGATCTCGTGCATCACCGAGTCGCCCACGACATAGCGGAGCTGGTGCAGGAAGAGCTCGCCCTTGTTGTAGATCATCTGGTTGTAGATGACGAAGTCGCTGTACTTGTCGCTGACGAGGCTCACCGGCTCCGACCACCCGTTGAGGTCGAGGTCCAGCAGTCCCATTTCCCAGTCGTAGTAGCCGGCGAGGTACTCGGGATCCTTGCCCACCACTTCCTCGAACCAGGACGACTGGAAGCTGGTGAAGCCCTCGTCGAGCCATCCCTCGCGCCACTCGTTGTTGGCCAGGATGCCCATGGTGTAGTTGTGTCCCAGCTCATGCACGATCAGCCCCTGGCTGGCGGAACCGTCCATGATCACCATGGGAAACTCGGTGCCGCCGCCGTCGATGCGGTGCAGGTTGGTGAGTTGCGGCCAGGCGAAGGGACCGAACAGCTGGTCCAGCCACGCCAGTGCCGTCTCGGTGCGCTTCACCGCAATGCCGCCGCCCCAGGTCTTTTCGTCACCCGGACGATAGAGCACGTGCACCAGCGTGTTCTGGTAGCGTCCGCCCTCGTAGCGGTACTCCGGACTCATCGAGAGGGCGAAGTGATGCACCGAGTCGGCGTACCAGAGCACCCGCTTGTAGCCGACGGGGATTGCCGGATTGGGGAAGTTGGTAAACGCGCAGTCGCCGTTCACGCCCGGCCCCGGACCGCGCACCTGGGCGCGAATGGCGGGATACGCCTCCACGCCGTATTGCACCGCGCGGCCGGAGTTCTGGTTCGCACCGGTCCAGCCGGGATCGCCACACAAGGGAACGCCGGTGGCGCCGAGCACCTGGTCCTGCGGCACGTCAACCTGCACCCGGAAGCTCCCGAACTCACCGTAGAACTCGCCCGCCGGTACCAGCGCGTGCTCTTGCCAGCCATAGCGGTCGTACACCACGACCTTGGGATACCACTGGGCAAAGTCGTACTGCCGGCCCTTCCGTCCTTGCCGACGCACCGTGGTCGATACCCGGGCGTCCCAGTCCGTCTCAATCACCATCGAGTCACCGGGCGCGAGCGGTGCCGGCAACTGAAAGCGCACGATGGTGCTGTCGGGAGCAAGCGGGTAGATCGCCGACACCGGCTGGCCCATGATGCGCACGTTGGTCACGTGGTTGTAGGCGTAGTCGGGGTCCTTCAGGTCATTGAAGCGCCGCCGGCCCTCGGTCGAGTCGGAGTCACTCCAGCGCGAACCCGGCCGGAAGGCGTTGAGATGGAGGTGCAGGGAAAAGGAGCGCAGCGTATCGGGCGAATTGTTCACGTACGCGATCCGCTCGGTGCCGCGCAGCACACCGAGCGGCTCCTCCAGCCGCGCCGAGATGTCGTACGCGACGCGCTGCTGCCAGTACGGCGCAGGACCCTTGCGCACGGTGTCGGCTGGCGCGGCGGAGAGCAGGATCGCGAGGAGCGTGATCATGAGATGTGGGTGTAGGGTGAACCGGCGCTGTGCCGGAAATCTAAGTCAGACAACTACATTAAGTCGGCAACCAGCCGGAAGTCATATCATGGCCGACGAACTCGACAACATCGCCCTCCGCATCCTCGACCTCCCGGCCGGCGATGGTCGCATGTCCTGCCAGGCCATCGCCGATCAGGTCGGCCTCTCCCGCCCCGCGGTCATGGAGCGGGTCAAGCGGCTCGAGGAGGCGGGATACATCACCAGCTACCATGCGCACATCGACCGGGCCCGCATCGGCGCGGCGGCCAGCTGATGGCGGTGCTGCGCGGCCGTGTGCTTGCGGCGTACCTCATCGTGTGCATCGTGTGGGGCTCCACCTACCTCGCGATCCGCATCGGCGTGGCGCACGTGCCCCCGTTCCTGTTCGGCGGCGTCCGCTTCCTCCTCGCCGGCGTGCTGCTCGGCGCCGTGGCGCTCTGGCGCGGTGAGCGCCTGCCCGGCACGCCCCGCGTCCTTGGCGCCCTCGTCCTGCTCGGAGGGCTATTCTTTCTCGGCGGCAACGGTGGCGTGGTATGGGCCGAGCAGTTCGTGCCGTCCGGGCTCGCCAGCATCTACGTGGTCACGGTGGCGCTCTGGACCGCCGGCTTCGACGCGCTGATTCCCGGGGGCAAGACGACCATCACCGGTCGGGTGGTGCTCGGCCTGGTCCTCGGGCTGCTGGGCAGCATGCTCCTGGTGGGTGTCACCCCCGCCGAATTGATCCACGCCGACCTCCGCGGGCCCATCGCGCTCACGCTCGGGAGTGCATCGTGGGCGCTGGCGACGGTGTACGCCAAGCGACTTGGCCTCAAGGTGCCGCTGACGCTCTCTTCGGCCATCCAGATGCTGGCGGGCGGCGCGCTGATGCTCACGGCGAGCCTCGCCAGCGGGGAGAGGGTCCCCGCCGTCATTGCCGACGAGGCCGTCGCCGCCTTCGGCTACCTGGTGGTGTTCGGTTCCATCCTCACCTTCACCGCGTACAATTACCTGCTGCGCCACGCATCGCCCACGATCGTCGGCACCGCGGCGTACGTGAACCCGGTCGTGGCGGTGCTGCTCGGGTGGCTGATCCTGAATGAGCCGATCACGCCGCGCACCCTGGTGGCGATGGCCATGCTGCTGACCGCGGTCGTGCTCATCCAGCTCGGTGCCCGGCCAGCCGCAAAGGCACAGGCGGCCGACAACAGTGCCGGCCGCCTGGCGGGAAACAAGGTGTAGCCCTGGTCTAGCGCGTCAGCAGTTGCCGCCGCAGGCTGGCCAGGCGACGCCGGATCGAGCCATCGAAAATCCGGTCGCCCACCTTCACCACCGTACCGCCAAGCAGCGACGGATCCACGAAGAACGTCGGGAGCACTTCCTTGCCGAACGCGCGCGACAACTCCGCGCGAATCGACTCCCGCAGCGCGTCGTTCGGCTCGCGCGCCAGCGACACCACCGCGCGAACCCGGTTGAACTTGGTGTCCACCAGCGCGCCGTACTCCCGCGCGATATCGCTGAAGTACAACTGGCGCCCCCGCTTCACCACCGCCTGGACGAACCGCACGAACTCCGCCGGTGCCGCGCGCAGTGCCTGACCCACCAGCTCGACCTTCCGGGCCTTGGGCACCCGCGGCGACATCAGCACGAGCTCGATCTCGGGCGACGACGTGATGGCCATCGCCACCGCTTCGATGAGCCCGGCATACTCCTCGGCGCGACCGGTCGTCTCCGAGAGCTCGAACAGCGCCTCAGCGTAGTTCCGGGCGATCGCGGGATTCCTCAATGCTTCTCTCCCAGCGTGTTCAGGTAGCTCGTGACGAGCTTCCGGTCAGCCTCGCTGTCGAGCCGTTCACCGATCAACTTCGACGCCGCGGCCAGCGACAGGTCCACCGCCTCGCGACGCAGTTCGCCGATCGCGCGGTCACGCTCCGCCGTGATCTCACGCCGCGCACGGGCAAGCAACTCGTCCTGTTCAGCCTTGGTCTTCTCGACTGAGGCCGCGCGTTCACGCTCAGCCTGGGTCTTGGCCGACGCCAGCAGCGCCGTCGCCTGGGTGCGCGCGTCGGCCAGCGCCTGCTGCTGCTGCTCCACCAGCCGCTTCGCCTCGACCTGCAGTCGCTCCGCCGCGGCGATCTGCTCCGCAAGCTTCTGCTCCCGGGCCTCGACCGCGCCCAGGATCTGCGGCCACGCATACTTCTTCAACACCACGAACAGGAGGCCGAAGACGATCAGCGTCCAGATCATCAAGCCGCCGTCTACCGTCAACAGCCCACCGCCACCACCGCCCTCGGACGCCAGCGCCGGAGTCACCGGCGCCAGCGAGGCGAGGAGCGCGAAACCGAATCTCTTCCGCATGGCGCCCTCGTGGGTGATCAGAATGCGACCTTGCCCTGCATGACGAAGGCGACGACGGCGGCAAACAGCGCGACGCCTTCGATGAGTGCCGCCGAGATGATCATGGCGGTTTGGATCCGGGCGGTGTTGTCCGGCTGGCGCGCCATCGCCTCGACAGCCGAGCCGCCGATCCGGCCAATGCCAAGACCGGCGCCAAGGGTCGCGATGCCGGCGGCAAGGCCGGCGCCGATGAGTGCGAGGCCCTTGCCGGTTGCGGCAGCGGCTGGGGCAGCGTCCTGCAGGAGGGCGAGCATGTTCAGCATGTACGACTCCAGGAAAGACTGGGAGATGAAATTCGGGCTGCGCTCGCCGCGCTGTCGAACCGGGTCTCCCGCCCGGCCCCGTCGCGGTACCCGCCATCGGCGCCTTCGCGCCAGCGGGATTCGTCCACCATTCGGCGGACTACAGTCACCGACTCGCGCGAGCGCGCGCGGCCAGCCAATTTCCTCACGTCCTCACGTCCTCACGTCTTCACGTCTTCACGTCCTCACGTCCTCACGTCTTCACGTCCTGCGCTTCAGTGCGACTCGCGAATCAACCCGATGAACACCGACGTCAGCAGCGTGAACACGAAGGCCTGCAGGAACGCCACGAAAAGCTCCAGCCCCATGATCGCCGTGGCAAGCACCGCCGACCCGGCACCCACCACCACACTCTTGAAGAAGAACGTGAGCCCGATGAGGGCAGCACCACCACGTGCCCCGCCGTCATGTTCGCGAAGAGACGGACCGCCAGGGCAAACGGCTTCGAGAGCTTCGAGATGACCTCGACCGGCGTCATGATCGCGAGCATGATGGGCTTGAGCGGACCCGGCAAGCCCGGCGGCAGGTAGAAGATCGTGTGCATATACCCCTTGAAGCCCAGCGACCTCATGCCCGACACCTCGATGACGAGGAACGAGAGCAGCGCCATCGCCCCGGTGACCGCGATGTTGCCGGTTGCCGTGCTGCCCCAGGGCAGCAGGCCCAGGAGGTTGCATACGAGCACGAAGAAGAAGACGGTCAGCAGGTACGGCACGTACTTCTCGCCGTGATGCCCCACGTTCGGCATCACCACCTCGTTGCGGATGAACAGCGACATCGCCTCCAGCGCACCGCCCAGGCCCCTGGGCGGCTTGCCCGCCGCCTCAGCGCGCCGCACCACACGGCCGGCATGGACGAATGCCAGCGCCACGATGATCGCCGCGGCCATGAGGAACACCAGGTGCTTGGTGATGGAGAAGTCGATCGTCACCGGCCCGAGGTGCACCGGTGGGAACTGCGGCAGCGCGATCTCCCTGCTGTAGGGCGCCTTCCAGTACGGGATCTCCAGGAACCGGGAGTTCCCGAGGTGGTGCATGATATCGATTTCGCGACTCTCGGCGTGCTCCTGGGCGAAGACCATCGAGGGCGCCAGGATCACCGAAGAAATCACGACGTTCAACGTGCGTACGAAGCGCTTCATTTCGCCTCTGCAGAGTGCCCCGCGCGCAGGGCCACCAATGATTCCACCAGCAGCATCGCCAACAGGAGTCCCGCCACCGCGATCAGGCCGGGCGCGAGCGGCCACCCAAGCAGCGGCAGAACGATGAACGCCAGCACGCCAAGCAGCCCGGCACGCGCCAGCATGCCCACAACCCACGCCACCATGAACTCGGGCCGGCCGATCGAGCGAACCAGCCACCAGCCGAGCGGTCCCTGCACCACCAGCGTCAGGATGCAGGCCAGCCACACACCCGGCCGAACGGATGGACCAAGACGGGCACCGATCAGCGCGCCTGCCAGCGTGGTAGCCCCGAGGCCAGCCAGGTACAGGCGCGCCCCATTGCTCACTCGCCGCGCCTCCCCAGGGTGCGCACCAAGGTCACCAAGGTGACAGCGAACCCGAGGAGACCCCCGACCAGCGCGAAGATGCCCTCGCTGCCCACTCGCCGATCCAGCCATTGCCCGGCAAAGACCCCGAGTCCGACCGAGGCCGCGAGCTGGACGCCCAGACCCAAGTACAGCAACGGGTTGGGACCCTTGTTCCGGGGCGTTTCGCTGGGCTTCACAAGCCCGACAACGTATCCGCTTGTGAAAAAAGTCGCAAGCATCGCTGCCAATGCAACTTTCCGCCCCCTCCCGCGTAACTTCCTCCGTCCCCCAACCGTCGAGCTTCGATGACCGCCACAAAGGCCGCCCCCGCCACCGATGTCGAGCGCCTCGAACACCTGGTGTCGGCCGTTTCCTCGCTCCGAACCCAGGTCGCCCAGCGCATCGTTGGCCAGGACGCAGTGGTGGACGGCATCCTCACCGCCATTCTCGCTGGCGGCCATGCACTGCTCATCGGCGTGCCCGGGCTCGCCAAGACACTGATGGTCCAGACCGTCGCCGAAGCGCTCAAGCTGAGCTTCAATCGGGTGCAGTTCACCCCCGACCTCATGCCCGGCGACATCACCGGGACGGAGATCATCGAGGAAGACCTCACCACGGGCAAGCGAGCCTTCCGGTTCGTACCCGGGCCCGTCTTCGCGAACGTGGTGCTGGCGGATGAGATCAATCGTACGCCGCCCAAGACCCAGGCGGCGCTGCTGCAGGCCATGCAGGAGCACAACGTCACCGCCGCCGGCACCACCTACCGGCTCCCCGACCCGTTCTTCGTGCTGGCCACCCAGAACCCGATCGAGCAGGAGGGCACCTACCCGCTGCCGGAGGCCCAGCTCGACCGGTTCATGCTGGAGCTGCGTGTGGGGTATCCCAGCCGGACAGAAGAGGAGGCGATCGTCGAGCAGACCACGGGCAGCCGGCACGCTGAAATCCGCCCCGCCCTCGACGCCGAGCAGGTACTGGCCATCCAGGAACTGGTGCGGCGCATTCCGGTATCGGCCGGGCTGATCCGGGCCGCCGTCCTGCTGGCGCGCATGACGCGCCCCGGCGATGCCGACGCGCCAGCGGTGGTGAAGGAGTATGTCGACTGGGGTGCCGGTCCGCGCGCGTCACAGTACCTGGTGCTGGGTGCCAAGGCGCGCGCCGCCATGGCCGGCCGCCCGATGGCCGACCTGGACGACGTGAAGGCGGTGGCGCCCTCGGTGCTGCGGCACCGGCTCGTCACCAACTTCGCTGCCGAGGCGGCGAACCGCAGCAGCGAAGATCTGGTGGCGGAACTGGTTTCCGGGACGCGGTGGAGCAGCGTCGCCTAGACTAGAGCAGGTTGTCGACCGGGTCGAGAAGGTCCTCGAACGCATCCACGCCCTTGACCACCACGTCCCAGATCGCCGCCAGTGCGCCATACTCCTGCAGCGTCAGCGCCGAGCCATCGGGCTTGGTAATGCTGACCACGGCGGACTCTCCGCCGATGGTCACCACGGCGAATGCGCCCCCATTCACAGTCGCGGTCAGGGCACCGACACCCTCCACCAGCTGGCCCACGATTCCCACATCGCCGTGCGGTCCGGAGACCGTGATGTCGATCGCGGCGATGACGTTGATCGCGCCGAGCGCGGACGTCGGCAGTTGCGTCAGGCCGACGCGGTAGTGCAGCGACACATCGAGTGACGGCGCGTCGAGGCTATAGTCGAACATCGCCGACCCAGCCGCCCCATTGACCACACCAGCATAGCTGTTGTCGAGGACGAAGTTGACCCGGGTGGTGCCGTCGGTGGCAAAACCATCGATCACGGCGCGGCCGGACGTCGCCGTCGTGGAACCCGTGACCCCGTAGTCGAGGTACGTCACCCCACCCGACACCAGTTGCAGGCGCACCGAGTTCGCGGTCGCGGTGCTCTCGTCCAGCACGTCGGCGTAGCCCGCTTCGGCCAGCGGCTCTACCGGCACACGCGTGACCGGATTGATGGCGTAGAGAATGAACCGAACGCCGTTGGCGGGAGCGCCGGTGCGGGACGTTGCCCCATACTGGCCCGTCAGCAGGTTGTACTCGAGGGTCGTGCCCAGCGCCTCGACCGGAAGCACGGCGAGCGCCACATTCGGTATCGCCCTGCCATTGAACGCCATCGCCGACTGCACCAGCCGCTGGCCCGAGGCCGCCAGGTTTCCGGAGGCAGGCGCTGTGGTCTGGATCGCACCCAGCGAACTCCGCACCACCGGTGCGCCGAACACCGCATCCATGCTGCCCGACGACCACGCCAGGCTCGCCATGGCGGGGGAGGACAGCGTCGCTGCAACGGCGCTCATGTCGCTGCTGGTGCCCTGGGGGTTGAACGGAGTGCCACCAGTATCGGTGACGCACGCGGCGAGACTCAGGCTCAGGCCGGCGGCCAGAACGGCGTGACGGAGCGGGGCATGACGGGACATGGACATCTGCACCTCCAGGGGCGCTGCAACGCATTGCGTCAAGCGCAGTGTTTGGACTCGTAAGTCTTTGCTATAGAAACGGTTAAGCCGGCTGCCGGCTGTCGTGAATGCCGGTGCATGCACCACGGAGTGGCAACGGGTATGCCACCGTTGCCGGCGCCGAAACAGGGGGCCGATTTGACGATCGGTTGATCCGGCCGCATATCCTGTTCTGCAGACCCTTTCCCGGCCCTCCATGCCCGCTCACTACCTGCTCCGCTGTCTCGGCGAGCCCGGCCTCTTTACGCTCGGAGGTCGGCCGGTCAAGCTGCGCACGCGCAAGCAGCTGGCGCTGCTCTGCTACCTGGCCATGGAGCCGCGTCCGCACACGCGCGACGCCCTCGCCGACTTGCTCTGGCCCCAGGCCCCCCAGGGCGAAGCTCGGCACTCGCTCACCGTGGCGATGTCGGGGCTTCGCGGTAAACTGGGTAAGGATGCCCTCGAGGCGACGGCAGACCGTATCCGGCTCCGTCCCGGCATGGTGGAGATCGACGTCGACCGGCTGCTTCGGGGCGAGGTACTTGGCAGCGAGTTCCAGGAACCGCTGGACGTCGACGGGTTCCTGCAGGCATTCGAGGTCCCTGAGGCGCTCCCGTTCTCCCACTGGCGCGACGCCGAGCATGCCCGGCTCCTTCCGAATGTGCGCGATGCACTGGTGATCCTCATCGACAGTTGTCGCCGTACCGGCGACTTCCGCCACATTGAGACCCTCGCCCTCAGGCTGCTCCGGTTCGAGTCGCTGAGCGAGGAAGGCATTCGCGCGCGTATGGAGGCGCGGGCCTTTGCCGGCGACCGGCTGACCGCGCTTCGCCTGTTCAAGGATTGGAAAGCCGCGCTGGAGAAGCAGCTTGGCGCATCACCATCGCCCTTGCTCGAGGGCATGGCGCTGCGCCTCCGGCGCAGGGAGTGGGAACGCCCCGAGGCACCCGACGTGCCGGCGGTGCGTACCGACCAGTGGCGCGGCCGGCCGTTCGTGGGTCGTGGCGCCGAGTACCGCCAGCTCTATGAGGCGTGGGAGGGTACGCAACGGGGCAGGCCTCGCCATCGGCTGTTGCTGGGCGATTCAGGCATCGGGAAGAGCACGCTGGTGGAGCGACTGACGACGGCGGCCGGGCTCGAGGGAGCCACGGTTGCCCGGGTGCAGTGCCATGAGGTTGAGCGCGAGATCCCCTACGCCATGGTGTCGGGGCTGATCTCGCAGCTGGTGGAGCGACCCGGTGCCACCGCGGCGCCACCTGACGCCCTGGCCGAGCTGGCGCAGACCATTCCGGCGGTGCGCCAGCGGTTTCCGGTGTTGCCGCCGCCGCTCGAGAGCCAGGGCGACGCCGCGCGCATCCGGTTCACCGAGGCGACGCATGCCCTCATGGCGGCGGTGGCGGGTGAGCATCCCGTCATTGTCGTGGTTGATGACGGGCACCATGCCGACGATGTGAGCCTCGCGGTGCTGCACCGCGTGGTGCGCCTGGCCGACGCGCAACCGATCCTGATGCTCTTCGTGGCGCGGCCGGGAGAGTTGCACCAGTCGCCGCAGGCGGCACGCCTCCGCGACAACGGGGCGTCGCTGGGCATTCATCCCCTCGAGATCCAGCCACTGGACGCGGAGGACGCGAGGATACTGCTCGACCTGCTGGTGGCGGAACTCCAGCTCACGCCGTCGGCCACCGTTCGTCGCGCGTTGCTCGCGGCGGCGGCGGGGTTTCCTCTGGTGCTTGAACTGCTGGTGCGAGACTGGGCCCGAAGCGGACCGCAGTGCCTGGCGTTGAGTCTTGATGCAGTGACAGCGGATGCGGGGCGAAAGAGTGAGCCGGATGAAGCGTACCAGTTGCTTCTGGACCGCCTGGGTCGCTCGCTCGACCCTGGCACGCGGAATACGCTGCACATGGCGGCGGTGCTCGGGCCGCGGCTCAACGACTCGGCGTTGTATGCCCTGGCCGACCTCAGGGTGAGTGACGTGATGACGGGCCTCACCACGCTGGTGCAGTACCGGATCCTGCGAGATGCGGGGGATCACCTCGAGTTCGCGAACGACATGGTGCGGGCCCACGCGTACTATGGTGTGCCGGCGCCGATGCGGTTCATGCTGCATGGGCTGATCGCGGACGTGCTGCTGGCGCGGGCGGCGAACGGGGATGACTCGCTGGGGCTGGAGATCGCGTGGCACTGCATGCGGTGTGGAAGGAAGGAGGAAGGGACGAAGCACCTGCTATCCGGCGGCCGAGCGGCGATTCGGCGCGGTGCGGTGCATGAGGCGGAACGAAGGCTCGGCTCGGGCCTTGGCTCTTTAACGGGCAATGACCTAAAGGAAGCGCGGTTGCTTCTAGTTGAACTACTGCAAGAGCAGGGACGGTGGCGGGAATCAGGGGCCCTGATCAGGGGCTTCGTTGATGAGCGCGCAACTGTAGACGGGGAATGCTTGGCCAGCCGCGCGGCGGCTGAAACCTATCAAATCACGCGAGGCGAGGTTGAGCACCTCGCGTCGCGCGTGCTGGAATACATCACGAGTGCGTCACTCGGTGCACAGAGTAGGCTTCGCGCCATGCGACTTGCGGGCGCACTCTGCTTCACGCACCCCTCTCCGGCGCTCGCGCGAACCTTCGTTACGGCAGCACAGGGCGCTCAACGCACCGGTTGGACCTCTGACGAGGAGTTGGAGTGGGATACTCAGATGGTCTACCTGGCGCATCACGCTCAGCATGCGACGGCAGAGAGCGAACAAACGTTTGAACACTTAGTCGGGCTTGCGGAGCGCGCTCAAGCCCGCACCATCGCCAACGCTCGGTCATACCGGGTGATCTCTGGCCTCGCGCTGTGCCATAGGCGCGCCGGGAGATATCCGGACGCTATCCGTGAATATGAGGCGGCAATGGGGATCTTGAACCATCTCGGACGCACCTTCTCGCTAGGCTTGGTTCATGCACACCTCGCCGCCTGCCACCGAGAAAGCGGTCAAGTGGAGCAACAACTTTTTCACAGCGAAAGGGCGCTCGCCCACAGCGAGATAGTCGACTATTCTCGGCTGCTCGCCTGTTTTTGTGCCGCCGAGGCAAGTGCAATCCTTGGCGACGCGAAAAGAGCGGAGCGCCTCATCGCTGAGGTGGACACCATGCTCACTGCGGAGCTTTCACCGGACCTTCTTCAAACGTGGCTGATCTCCAAGGCCGACCTGTTTTGGCTGACTGGGCGTAGGGAGGCCGCCATCGATACGGGCTCGCGAGCAATTGCGATAACCACAGATCGGCCCATCGACCGATCCAACGTCGGGGCAGTCGGGCGTTGGACCGCGATTCTAGTTGCTTCTGGTCGAGGCGCTACGATCGGGGCGATCGATCGAATTCGGACGGTGCAGGGATTCACATGGTGGGATGAGGCGGAGCGCCTCAGGGCGCTAATGGCACTCGACGACGGCACTGTCTCCGCGGTGCAAGCACGTGCGGCCTTCGACGCGGCAGCTGTTCGCCTGCCACCCACATTCCATACATACTTGGCTCGGTACGGCTTGCCGGTCTGAAGCCCTAAGCCCTTTTCGTCTTCCAGAACGCGCCGGAAGGCCGCGCGACCCTAAGCGATCGCGGCGGTAGTTGGACGCTGTTTTCCGTGGATCCCGCAGGCCCTGCAATCAACCGCCGAACTCCGACAGATGATACCGCGACGTCAACGATGGCGGGATCAAACTGGGTGCCCCGGCATTTCTGAAGTTCGGCAATTACAATCTCAAGACTCAGCCGCTTACGATACGGACGGTCCGTCGTCATCGCATCGATAGTGTCCGCAATCAGTATGATTCGAGACGCGAGCGGAATTCCCTCAGCCGTCGTGCCGTCTGGATAGCCCTGGCCATCCCAACGTTCGTGGTGATGGCGAACGGCATGCTGAACGTTTCCTCGGAACTTAGAGATGATGCCCACTAGCTCAGCGCTCTTGGCGGCATGTGTCTGCATTAGCGCCGTTTCTTCGTCGGTTAGACGTGACTCCTTTCGCAACAACGGGGCAAATTCTTCATGAATCTTCCCAACATCATGAAGGAGCGCTGCCGTTTCGACCTCTTCGATTTCCTTTGCCGACAAGTCTAGTTCGAGCGCAATCGCCCGAGACAACTCACGCACTCGGAGTGAATGCCCGGACGTATAGGGATCGCGCGCTTCGATGGCCTTAACCATCACCTGAAGGAGTTCCTGACCGCTGTCCTCGAGGTTCTGGTAAAGGGAATAGATGTGCCTAAGCGAGACGATGGGTAGAACGATTGCAATCAGTCCAACCGGGCCGTATCCAATGCTTTCGGCCTTCACATAGAACCAGGCAACCAGCATCGAGATGACGCTCGCACCAAGATCATAGCCGAGCATCCCGCGCGCGTTGAGGTGCCACACTTCGCGGAACGGACGACCGGAGCTCAGTGCCGCAGCGGCGGCGACAAGCACCTTGTTCGCAATAACATACGTTCCTGCAAGTGCGAAGAAGAGGAAAAGGTCGCGTTGAATATCGGAAGCTGCAGCGGTTGCTGGAAGCAGGAACGACGGCGGGAATGAGCCCCCGAGAACAACCTGATAGACAAACGCGCCCAGCATCACAGAGAGGGCTCGCTGAGCTGGGTTGAAAACTATGCGCTCAGGAGCAAGGCCCCGACTAAATGATGTCGCCAGTGTTGCGGTGGCGGCGATAAGAGCGCCCCAGAAGCCTCCGAAAAGCGATCCGGCGGTAATATGGACGACAAACGAAGTGGAGCCATGCGTCGAAACTCTCAGCGAGAGGGGCGACCTATCCAGAAGGAACGCTGCCACAGCGAGACTGAGAATGGGCAACAGCCCAGGGAAGGGCTGGCGCACTTGCCATGCACCAACGAAACTCAGCAGCGCGCACAGCGCCACTGCTGCCACGTAGATGTGGACCACCCGAATCCTCGGCATCTTTTCCTTCCAACAAGAGTTGGGGGACCCAGACCACGCGCTATGCCCAGTCGTCTCCAGTGAACAGGGAAAGCAACCAAGCCACCAAATTTGCTGAATCGGCCTTGCGCGTCGTCATTGAGCGTCACCTCCCTCCGAGACCACTTCGTGTTGCACCTTCATGAAGTGGCGAGCCCCGCTATGGCTCTCCGTGACGCTCCGCTTTTTTGACCCGCTAATCTCCGCTATTTCCTGCTCGCGTAGACCGGGGCCCCCTTAAATCCGTTTGAATTTCCCTGTCATGCGGCGCCAGGTTGCGGACCCGACCCCGCCGAACACTGCTCAGCTCCCACTATCCCACCAAGGCGCCTACGACGGCCGCCTCAGGTTCGCCCACCGGTTCGTCGCATCCATCACCGCAAACACCGCCGCCCGCTCCGCACTCTCGCGGATCTCGGCCGTGCCCGTCAGCAGCACCGTCTCCCGGCCGCTCAACCCCTGCGCCACGATGAACACGAACTCGCGATCAAACTCCTGCACCATCCGGACACCCTCGAGCGCCAGGGAGTGATCGCCCAGCAGGCGATCCACCGACGACAGCGCAGCCTTCGCCGCCGCCTCGACCCGGCCCTTGATGTTGTCCATCGCCTCTTCCTCGGCGTGCTCCACCTGCCCATCCATCGACAGCGACACCTGCACCGTCACCCGGTGCGGCCGGCGACCCGCCAGCACCGTGACGTTCTCGAAGAGCATCGCACGCTGGAGCGAACGGTCGCGCACCGCCGTCGATTCGAGCGCCTCGAGCGGCTTCACGTCCGCCGTCTGCGCGATGCTGATCTTCCGGTGATCGATCTTGAGGCCGAGATGCGCCAGCAGCGCCGACTCGATATTCCGCACCAGCTGCTTCGGCTGCAGCCCCGCCTGGGCCAGCACGTGGACCTCGCTCACCTCGCCCAGCGGCGTCGTCACCACCCGCGCGGAGAGGATCCCTTCGAGACTGGTCAGGAGGTTCTCGGCCCGGCGCACACCCCACGGATCCTGCACTTCTGGCGACGGCGATGGCCGCGGACCCGGGCTCGACCCGGCCCCGGGCGCACCAGACATCGGCTGACGGAACGGAGAACCGGTCACGTGCGTGTCACCTCGTGCTGCCGAAGTCGTTGCGCCTCGGCGATGAGATTGCGTCCAGCCATTTTCGCGCGATAGAGCGCGCGGTCTGCCGCCACCAGCAGGTCACCATCCGCCGGCCGGTGCGGATCGAACTCCGCCACGCCGATACTCACGGTGACCAGTCCCGCCGGGTAGCCCAGTCGGCGACCCACTCCCTCGATACCCGCCCGAAGCGCCTCCGCCACTCGCGTGGCCCCCGGGAGGTCGGTTCGCGTCAGGATCACCACGAACTCGTCACCCCCGTACCGCGACGCCACGTCCGAGGCACGCACCGCCGCCCGGATTTCCGCCGCCACCGCCCGCAGGATCTCGTTGCCCGCCTCGTGACCATGCCGGTCGTTCACCTGCTTGAACGAGTCGAGGTCGATGAACAGGACCGCGAAGGCTTCGTCACTTCGCTTGCTGCGCTCGATCTCGTACTGCAGGCGCTCCTGGAGCACCCGGTAGGTCGCGAGCCCCGTCAGCACATCCACCGCCGCCGCCCGCACCGCCTCGTTCGCGCGGCGCTCCTCGTGTGGAGGGCACTGCTTCAGGCTGGCCCGGCCGGACACCGCCGAGCGGGCGAACTGGAGGCAGGTGTCGTAGCCGCACGCCCCGCAATCCCACGGCTTGCCATTCGACGCCGTTCCGATCGACGCGAGCACCGCCTCGACCGCCGCGACATCGACCGGTGCCGGACGCGGCTTGATCTCGAACGTGGCCCCGATACTCATCGTGAGCGCCCGGTCCACGACCGGGCTCCGGCTCCGCGGCGGTTCGGCGCTCGCCACGAGCGCCCGCCGCCAGTAGAGCTCTTCCTTCGGGCCCGAGAGCGGATGGTCGAGCGCACCCTCGTTCGAGAGGATGTCCACGAACCCCAGCTCCAGCCGCTCCACCGTGACGGCGCGGGCGAGCGCGGGTAGCGCATCGAGCCCGCGAACGATCCTGAACCGGCTGCCCGCCTGCCGGGATTCCTCGAGCATCGCGAGGGGCATCCCGCCCGCCGCGCTCAGGTGGCGCCGGCGCTCCTCGGGGATGCGCTGGAAAAACGTCGGCTGCGTCAGGGCGCTCACACTGCGCATGCGCAGGAGCTGCTCCAGGTCCGAAAACGTCACCGCGGCATCCACGTCGACACACGATGGCGGCGCCACATGCCCCGCGTACACCACCGGCAGTGCTGCGCCGTAGCGCGCGCGCAGGTACCGCGTCTCGGCGACCGTCGGCGTCGCCACCGGCGCCAGATACGGCACCAGCTCGGGATACTGCGTCCGCACCGTCTCGACCACCACCGGGTCCGTGGACCGGACCAAGGTGCCCCACGGCTCCTCTTCCCAGAGCCGCAGGTACTCGGTGGCGACCAGTTCGTCGCCGATGACCCCGCGGGTCACCACCCGGAAGCCCGCTGCGTAGCAGGCGTTGATCAGCTGTTCCGGCGTCGCCGGGTAGAAATGCGCCGCTGATTCCGGGCTCAGGATCAGGGCGGCCTTTCCCTGACCAGCCAGCTCCAGCGCCCGTCCCAGCTCCCCAGACACCTTGACCGCCTGGTGGGGGCAGGCCGGCACGCACTCGCCGCAGCGGATGCAAGACTCGTCCACTACGCGCAAAAGCGGTGCCTCCCCAATGACTTCGATCGCATCTGACGGGCAGATGCGAACGCAAGCCAGGCACGCGACGCAGAGGTCAGCGTCGATCAGGAAGCTCAGCAAGGACTTTCCCGTACGGGGAGGGAGGGCACTAGGCTCAGAATATCGGTACAGTAGTTCGCCACTGTCAAGACTCGATAGAGTGCAAAATCTTGACAGTCGCTGGTTTAGCCGCATTATGCGCGGCTACTCAGGAGTCAAGATTATAGGCTCTAATTTTCCGGTAAAGCGTCCGTTCACCGATCCCCAACTGCTCCGCCGCCCGTCGCCGATTTCCCCGGAAATCCTTCAACGCAGCGGCGATAGCCGCCTTCTCCACATCGGCCATGGTCATCCCGGCCCGGTACACGATCTCGTCCAGTTCCGGCTCGTCGATGGGGGTGACCGAAATTTCGCCAATCTCGGGCCGGGGTGTCAGTTCGATCATGCGAGCGGGCGCTCGCTCCTGCCCATCCAGCCGCCGCCGGAGCTCCTCCACCTGCAGCTTGAGCTCCATCAGGCTCCGGAGCAGGAACTCGAACTCCTGCCCTCCCACCCCCGCCGAGTGGCTGATTCGGGCCGGGAGGAGGCTTCCAGGCCCCAGCAGCACGTCCCGCGGGATGTCGCTGGCACGGATCTCGGCTCCGGGGGCCAAGACCACCATCGACTCGATCAGGTTCCGGAGCTGCCTGATGTTTCCGGGCCACGGTGCACCGACGAGCACATCCATCGCCTCGGGGGTGATGCCCCGGAAATGGCGGTCGTGGGTCTTGGAGAACTCGCGGATGAAGCGTCGCACCAGCAGCGGGATGTCGCCCCGGCGCTCCCGGAGCGGCGGCAGGTAGACGTTGAGGACGTTGAGCCGGTAGAAAAGGTCCTCCCGGAACTCTCCCACGGACACCGCGTCACGGATGTTCCGGTTGGTGGCCGCCAGCACCCGCACGTCCACCTTGATCGCCTGGCTGCCGCCTACGCGGTAGAAGGTGCGCGTCTCCAGCACCCGCAGGAGCTTGACCTGGATCGCCAGCGAGGTCTCGCCGATCTCGTCGAGAAAGAGGGTACCCCCATCGGCCAGCTCGAAGCGGCCGAGCCGGCGCTCCGCCGCTCCCGTAAAGGAGCCCTTCTCGTGGCCGAACAGTTCGCTCTCGAGCAGGGTTTCGGGCAACGCCCCGCAGTTGACCGCAATGAACGCCTTGCCCCGCCGGGAAGACAGGTCGTGGAGGCCCTTGGCGACGAGCTCCTTGCCGGTGCCCGATTCGCCCTGGATCAGCACGGTACTCGACACCGGCGCCATCTGCTCGATCCGCACGAGCACTTCCTGGATCGGCGCGCTCTCGCCCACGATGCCGGTGCGCTCCTGCAGCCGGCGGCGCTCGATCAGGCGCTTCGCCACCGCGACCACTTCCTCGGGCCGCGCCGGCTTCGCCATCACGTCGGTGACGCCCAGCTGCACCGCCTTTTCCGCCCGCTCGGAATCGGTGTGCTCCAGGAGCGCCAGCGTGGATACCTCGCGATCGTGCGCGTACGCCACCAGGTGCCGCGCCGGCGGCTCGTACAGCGCACCGGTGAGGATGATCAGCGCCGGATGCTCCCGCCGCACGGCGCCCCGGGCGTCATCGAGCGCCGCGATGGTATTGGTGGCAAATCCGGCGGCCTCGAACGCGGCGTTGAGCGGCACCGCCGTTTCGAGATCGTCGAGGGTAATGAGGATCTTGTCGGCCATCAGTGGTCCACTCCGCTTCCCTGGAGCAGCCCCACCGCGTGCTCCACCAGGTCATTGAGCACGTCCAGGCCGTCGCGCACGCCACCGGTGCTGCCGGGCAGGTTCACGATCAGCGCCCGACCGCGCACACCCGCCACCCCGCGCGACAGCGCGGCGCGATGAAACCGCGGGTACACCGCGTGCCGCAGCGCCTCGGCGATACCCGGCGCCTCCTTGTCGAGCACTGCACGCGTGGCCTCGGGGGTAACATCGCGCGCCGTCAGGCCCGTACCGCCGGTGGTGAGGATGACATCGATGGTTCCCCCATCAGCCCAGCGCACGAGCACGGCAGCGATCGCCGCGGTCTCGTCAGGCACCAGGGAACGCTCGGCGATGGCATAGCCCTTTGCGCCGGCCCACGCCGCGATGGCATCACCCGAGCCATCCACACGTTCGCCGCGCGACCCCGCATCACTGACCGTCAGTATCCCGAGACGAATCACCTGCCGCCCTGCCGCCTTGTCATCCTGCCGCCTTCCTCACCGATCCCTTCGTCCAGAACGGCCGGCTCACCACCTCCGCCGCGATCCGCTCCCCCCGGCACTCGATCTCGAACGCTGTGCCCACCTTGGCGGCGTCAGCCGGCAGGAAGGTGGTGCCGATCGCGGCGCCGAGCGATGGACTCTGCGTGCCGCTCCGCACCAGGTCGACCTGCTTGCCCTGGTACCACACCGGGTATCCCTGCCGCGCGATCCCGCGTCCCAGCAGCTTGAAGCCGACCATCTTCCGGGTGACGCCGCGCGTCTTCTGGGCGCTCAGCGCGTCGGCGCCGGTGAACGGTGCCCCCTTGTTGAGCTTCACGATCCAGGCGAGTCCGGCCTCGAGCGGCGTGATGTTGCGGTCGATCTCGTGGCCGTACAGCGCATAGCCCATCTCCAGCCGCAGCGAGTCGCGCGCGCCCAGCCCGATCGGCGCCGCACCGGCGGCCAGCAGCGCCTCCCAGATCGTCACCGTGTCGCGCCAGCGGCAGTACAGCTCGAAGCCGTCCTCGCCGGTATAGCCGGTGCGCGAAATGAAGCACTGGCAGCCGGCGATCTTGCCCGAGTCGTGGCGGTAGTAGCCGATGGAGGAGAGCGGCAGGTCCGCGAGGGGCTGGAGCGTCCGCTCGGCGTCGGGGCCCTGGACCGCAATGAGTCCCACGTCGGCCGAGATGTCCTTGAGCCGCACGTTGGCGCCGCCCTTCTGGTCGACGATGTGCTCCCACGCCGCCGCGACGTTGCTCGCGTTCACCACGATCATGATCTTGTCGTCGAACCGGTAGACGGTGCAGTCGTCGACGAACGTGCCCTCACGGGTGAGGATGCCGGAGTACTGCACCCCGCCCGGCTCGAGCGCACCCACGTCGTTGCAGGTGATCCGGTTGACGAACGCATTGCGATCGGGGCCGGTCACCTCGAACTCGCCCATGTGCGACACGTCGAAGATGCCCACCTTCGCGCGCACCGCCTGGTGCTCCGCCATGATGCCGGCGGCGTACTGCACCGGCATCTCCCAGCCGGCGAAGGGCACCATCTTGCCGCCGAGTCGGCGGTGGATGTCGAAGAGCGGGGTGCGGAGAAGGGTTTCAGGCATCTGTCGTCAGTCGTGAGTCGTGAGTCATGAGTCGTGAGAAAGAAATCGCAACAGTCCGGGCTCGTATGCCGTTTCGCCTCGCAGTCAGCTCACGACTCGCGACTCACGACTCACGACTTCCCATCAGCATCGCCATCAGGGCCTTCTGCGCATGCAGCCGGTTCTCGGCCTCGTCCCACACCCGCGACTGCGGGCCCTCCAGCACCGCCTCGGTCACCTCTTCGCCGCGATGGGCCGGCAGGCAATGCAGGAAGATCGCCGACGGCGCAGCGTCGGCCATGAGGCCCTGGTCCACGATGAAGCCGGCGAACGCAGCGGCGCGAAGCTCCTGCTCCGCCTCCTGGCCCATCGAGGCCCAGACGTCCGTGTTCACCACATCGGCACCGCGCGCCGCCTCCTGCGGCGAACGCGTGAGGACGATCCGGGTGCGCTCGGATGCGGCTGAGAGCAGTGCCGGGTCCGGGTCGTAGCCCTCGGGGCACGCCAGCCGCAGCTCGAAGCCGAGCACCGCCGCCGCCTCGATCCAGCTATGCGCCATGTTGTTTCCATCACCGATCCACGCCACGACGCGGCGGGTCACGTCACCCAGGTTTTCCTGTACCGTGAGCAGGTCGGCGAGGATCTGGCAGGGGTGGTTGTAGTCGGTCAGGCCGTTGATGACCGGCACCGTCGCGAAGCGCGCGAGCTCTTCCACATCGGCGTGGGCGAAGGTGCGGATCATGATGCCGTCGACATAGCGCGACAGCACCCGGGCGGTATCGCGGATCGGCTCGCCCCGTCCGAGCTGGATGTCGCGCGACGAGAGGAAGAGCGCGTGGCCGCCGAGCTGGGTGGAGCCGACCTCGAAGGAGACGCGGGTCCGGGTGGACGACTTGGTGAAGATCATCGCCAGCGTCTTGCCCGCCAGCGGGAGCTCCCGGTACTCACCCGCCTTCATGCGACGGGCGAGGTCGAGCAGCTCGAGCAGCGCGTCGCGGCTCAGGTCGGTAATGGCGAGGAAATCGCGCTTCGGTGTCATGGATCTGCCGCTGGCAGGGCTGTCAGAGTGGCAGGGAGAGTAGCGGCCACGGGAAAGTGGAGCAAGGAGGGGGTAAGCCAGAGGCCCCCCTCCCCACAGCCAGAATCTGCCCGCGCGATCTCACGGGAAGCATGGCGGCGTCCCCGGATGCGCCCTCAGGTCTGCCTCATTTGCCAAACGGCGGCGGCGGTGGACACCCCGCCTTGTCCGGGCCCGGGCTAGGTGCCCGCGGATCACTCACGATGGAATCCCCGCGGGCAAACGGCATCCCGAACTGCTCGCGCTCGATTCGCGCGACCGCCTGGTAAAGTTCCCAGTACGAGTCGTACATGTCCCGCAGCCAGACCGCGTCCGGCTGGCGTGTC
>JANNSD010000018.1:0-2084 GCA_031402225.1 Gemmatimonadota bacterium
CGGCATGGCGGATTTCCGCGAACGGCAGATCGGCGAGTTGTCGGGCGGGCAGAAGAAGCGCGTCTTCCTCGCGAGGGCACTCGCGCAGCGCAGTCGGGTGATTCTCCTCGATGAACCCTTCACGGGCGTCGATGTGAACACCGAGACGACGATCATCGAGCTGCTTCGCACACTTCGGAGCGAGGGTCATCTGATGCTGGTCTCGACCCACAATCTCGGGTCGGTGCCGGAATTCTGCGACCAGGTCGTGCTCATCAACCGCACCGTCCTCGCTTGCGGCCCGACCGAAGAGGTCTTCACCGAGGCAAACCTGGCCAAGGCTTTCGGCGGCGTGCTGCGGCATTTCCGCTTCGACGAATCCACCGTGCAAAAGCACGACGGACAGGCCGTCACGCTGCTCACCGACGACGAGCGTCCACTCGTGTTCGGTAAGGGCGGTCATCTCGAATACAGCCGGCGTGAGGGCCATGAGAAGGTGGTCGAGCAACGCGCCGAACCGGAGGACGACAAGTGAGCGGGCTCGTGCCGTCACGCAAGGTGGTCGTCGGTTTCCACACCGGCGACAGGCTGACGCCGCCCGCGCCGGCGTCGGTATGGAAACCGACGCCCACCCACACCCCATGATCGACCTCCTGCTCACGCCCTTGCGCTACGAGTACATGGTGAAGGCCATTTTGGTGAGCGGCCTCATCGGCGGCGTGTGCGCGTTCCTCTCGTGCTTTATCACGCTCAAAGGCTGGTCGTTGATGGGCGACGCGCTTTCCCACTCGGTGGTGCCTGGCGTGGCAATCGCCTATGCGCTCGGCTGGCCATTTGCCGCCGGTGCTTTCGGCACAGGCCTGCTCGCGGCGGTCGGTATGGGTTTCGTGAAGGCCAAGACCCGACTACGCGAAGACGCGGTGATCGGCGTGGTGTTCACGGCCTTCTTCGCCCTGGGCCTGTTCCTGATCTCGCTCAACCCGAGCAGCGTGGACCTGCGGACCATCGTATTCGGTAACATCCTCGGGATCTCTGATCCCGACATCGGGCAGGTGGTCATCATTTCAGCGATCACGCTGACGGTGTTGGGGTTCAAATGGCGGGACTTGCTGCTGTTCTGCTTCGACGCCAATCAGGCCCGCGCCCTCGGGCTGAACGTCACTGTGCTGCATTACACGTTGCTCACGTTGTTGTCGGCGACAGCGGTCGCCGCGCTGCAGACGGTCGGCGCGTGTCTGGTCGTGGCCATGCTTGTCACTCCCGGTGCGACGGCGTATCTGCTCACGGACCGCTTTGGGCGGATGATCGGCATCGCGACCACGATGGGCGTGGGCACATCGCTCATCGGAGCCTATGCGAGTTACTATTTCGACGGGTCGACGGGTGGCTGCATTGTCACGTTGCAAAGTCTGTTGTTCGTCGTGGCGCTGGTCTTTGCCCCGAAGCACGGGCTGCGGGCGTCGCGGGCGCGGATGCGGGAGGGGGTCGGGACCTGAGCTCTGGCCATTCATTATGTATTCCGGGATTCATCCACACACCCCGTCGCTGCGCGCCACCCCTCTTCATAAAGGGGAATCAAGGCGGTGTCTGCTTGGGTCCCCTCTATCAAGAGGGGTGCCCGACAGGGCGGGGTGTGTTGCTGCGGTGCGCGATGATCCACGGAGTGAGGGCACCTGGCCTACAGACAAGCAAAGAAGCATACTGCCATGAGCCGACTCCTCGAACCCTTCTAATACGGCTTCATGGTGGATGCCATGATCGTCGGCGCGGCCATCGGCGCAGTCTGCGCCGTGTTGTCATGTTTTCTCGTCCTGAAAGGCTGGTCGCTAATGGGCGACGCCATCTCGCACGCCGTGCTGCCGGGTATCGTCATTGCCTACGCCATCGGTCTGCCCTTGGCGATCGGGGCGTTTCTCTCGGGTCTGTTCTGCGCCGTAGCGACTGGCTACATCAAGGCCAACACCCGGGTGAAGGAGGATACCGTGATGGGCGTCGTGTTCACGGGGTTGTTCGCGTTCGGGCTGGTGCTGTTCACCAAAATCAAGAGCGACCTGCACCTCGATCACATCCTCTTTGGCAATATCCTCGGGCTCGATCCCGGCGAT
>JANNSD010000019.1:0-42345 GCA_031402225.1 Gemmatimonadota bacterium
GTCGACGGTGCCGGAAGTAATCGTCGCGGTGCACGGGGGCATGCGCGTGCTGGGCATCACGGTGGTGACCGACAAGTGCCTGCCTGATGCCCTCGAGCCCGCTGATGTCGCGACGATCATCGCGACCGCCGAGTCGGCGGAACCGCGGCTGGCGGCGCTGCTGACGCGGATCCTGGAGAAGATGGCGTGACGCAGTTTCCCGCCTGGCCGGAACAGGGTGCCGACGAACTGGAGCGTGAGCTTCTGGCACGCTGGACGTCCGAGAACCTGTTCCAGCGGGCTCAGGACCAGACGCAGGGTGGCAAGCCATTCGTGTTCTACGAGGGCCCGCCCACGGCAAATGGACGCCCGGGCATCCATCACGTCTTCGCGCGCTCGATCAAGGACCTGATCTGCCGCTTCCGTGTCATGCAGGGGCGGCAGGTGACCCGCATCGCGGGCTGGGATACGCATGGCCTGCCGGTGGAGATCGAGGTCGAAAAGGAGCTCAAGCTCAACGGCAAGAAGGCCATCGAGGAGTACGGGGTCGCGCGGTTCAACGCGAAGGCACGGGAGAGCGTGTTCCGCTATCAGTCCGACTGGGAGCAGCTATCGAATCGCACCGGCTACTGGCTCGACTACGAGAACCCCTACGTCACCTGCAGCAACGAGTACATCGAGTCGGTGTGGTGGCTGCTGCAGCGACTGCACCAGAAGGACATGCTGTATCGTGGTCACCGGGTGCTGCCGTACTGTCCGCGCTGCGGCACGGTGCTGTCGAGCCATGAACTGGCGCTCGGGTACGAGGAAATCCAGGACAAGTCGATCTACGTGACGTTTCCGCTCGCCGACGGCAGCAATCGCGAGCTGGTGGTGTGGACTACGACGCCGTGGACGCTGCCGAGCAACGTGGCGGTCGCGGTGCATCCGGATCTCGAATACGCCGAGTTCGACGTGGATGGCCGAAGGCTGATCATGGCCAGGAACCGGGGCCATGCGATGTACGGTGACAGTCGTGAGTCGGGAGTCGTGAGTGGGGCGGAGCTCGTCGGCCTCAGCTACATCCGCCCGCTCGACGTGGTGCCGATGCCCGCCGACCGGAAGCACGGCATCGTGGTGCCGGGCGCATTCGTCACCGCCGAAGATGGCTCGGGGCTGGTGCACATGGCGCCGGCGTTTGGCGCCGACGACTACGCGGCGGGGCAGGAGCATGGCTTGGCCCTGGTGCGTCCTGTCGCGGCCGACGGCACCTTCCACGGTACCACCTGGCCCGACATCGAGGGCAAGCTGGTCACGGCTGCGGAGACGAACAACCTCATCATTCGCCGGCTCAAGGAAACGGGTCGCCTGCTGGGCGATCCGGTGTCGTACGTCCACACCTATCCGCATTGCTGGCGCTGCAAGAGCAAGCTGATCTACTACGCCCGCGATTCGTGGTTCGTGCGCACCTCGGCGGTGAAGCAGCGTATGCTCGATATCAACGCGCAGGTGAACTGGCAGCCGCCCGAGGTGGGGTCGGGCCGGTTCGGCGAGTGGCTGGAGAACAACGTGGACTGGGCGCTGTCGCGCGACCGGTACTGGGGCACGCCGCTGCCGGTGTGGGTCTCCGATCGCGATCCGGCCCATGTGGAAGTGATCGGCAGCTACGCCGAGCTTGCCGCGAAGGTGGGCCGTGCGCTGCCGGCCGACTTCGATCCCCACAAGCCGTTCATCGATGAGTACACCTGGCCCGCGCCCGGCGGCGGCACGATGCGCCGCTCGCCGGAGGTGATCGACACCTGGTTCGACTCGGGGTCGATGCCATACGCCCAGTGGCACTACCCGTTTGAGCATGAGGCGGAGTTCAAGACACACTTTCCCGCGGACTTCATCTGCGAGGGCGTGGACCAGACCCGTGGGTGGTTCTACTCGCTGCTGGCCATTGCCACGACGGTGTTCGACAGCCCGGCGTACAAGAACGTGGTGGTGAACGAGCTGGTGCTGGATGCCGAAGGCCAGAAGATGTCGAAGACCAAGGGGAATGTTGCCGATCCGTGGGCGGCGATCCGCGATTACGGCGCCGACACGGTACGGCTGTACCTGCTGGCGTCGAGCCAGGTATGGGCGCCGCGCCGCTTCGACGCGAAGGGGATCGCGGAGCAGGGAAGCTTCCTCAACACCCTGAAGCAGACCTACCGGTTCTTCTCGCTGTATGCCGGCGACTGGGCTCCCGGTGCGGGCGCCGAGGCACCGCGCTCGACGCTCGACCGCTGGGTGCTGGCCCGGCTCGACGCCCTGACCGAGGACGTCACCGCCTCGTGGGAGGCGTACCAGGTCACCGAGGGGGTGCGCGCGATCGTGAATTTCGTAGTGGACGACCTCTCGAACTGGTATGTGCGGCTGTCGCGGGCGCGGTTCTGGGCACCGGATCACGAGGCGGACCCGGCCGCGGTCGCCACGCTGCACGAATGCCTCGCCACCGTGGCGCGATTGCTGGCGCCGGCGGCCCCGTTCGCGTCCGACTGGCTGCACCGCGCATTGACGGGCCAATCGGTACATCTTTCAGGATTCCCGGCGGCCCGGGGCCGGCGGGATGACGCGCTGGAGGGGGCCATGGACGCGGTGCGCCGGCTCACGAGCCTGGGCCGCGCGGCCCGAGAGACGAAAAACATCCGGGTGCGGCAGCCGCTCACGGCCATGCAGGTGGCGGTGCCGGCGCGATTCCGCGGACCGCTGTTCGATGAGCTGCTGGCGCTGCTGCAGAGCGAAGTGAATGTGCGGGCGGTGAGTCCCGTGGCGTCCGACGCCGACCTGGTGAAGCTCAAGGCGAAGCCGAATTTCCGGGCGCTCGGCAAGAAGTTCGGGAAGCGCACGCAGGAGGCGGCCGCAGCGGTATCGGCCCTGGATGTGGATGCGCTGCGCCGGCTCGAAGCGGGTGGCGCGGTGAGCCTGGCCGGATTGGGCGAGGTCTCGGCGGAGGAAGTCCAGGTCGAGCGCGAGGTGACCAGCGACTGGCTGGTGCAGAGCGATGGGCCGTATGTGGTGGCGCTCGATCCCGTCATCACCGACGAGCTGCGGGCCGAGGGACTGGCCCGGGAAGTCGTGAACCGGGTGCAGCGCATGCGGAAGGAAGCGGGGTACGAATACACTACGCGCATCCGGCTCTGGGTGTCGGGTGAGGACCAGGTACAGCGCGCCGTCACGGCGCACGCCAGCTTCATCCGTGACGAAACGCTGGCGCGGGACCTCGAAGTCGGGACGCGCGGCACGGCGCCTGATCTCGAACAGCAGGTGGATCTCGACGGCGTCTCCGCGGTACTTGGTATCCAGCGGCACGGCGGCGAGCAAGGCAACGGACAACCACTCATCAGGATGGGTACGACACCATGATGCCGAAGAAGGACATCGACTACTTCGAGAAGCGGCTGCTGGAGGAGCGCGCGCGCGTGCTCAAGCAGCTGGGCTACTACGAGAACGAGTTCAAGGCGGGCGACCAGGCGTCGGACGGGGACCTGTCCTCGTACTCGTTCCACATGGCGGACCAGGGCACCGACGCCATGGAGCGAGAGAAGCAGTTCCTGTTCGCGTCCCAGGAGGGCCGCTACCTGTGGCACGTCAATTACGCCCTGAACAAGCTCTACAACTCGCCGGAGAAGTACGGCGTGTGCGAGGCGACGGGCAAGCCGATCCCGTTCGAGCGGCTGGATGCCCTGCCGCACGCCCGCTTCTGTATCGAGGCGAAGGAAAAGGAAGAGGATGCCAAGCGCCGCTGAACGGCGCCTGTTCGCGCTGACCGCCGCCGTGGTGATCGTGCTCGACCTGGTTACCAAGGCGGTAGCCGAAGCGCACCTTACCCGCGTGGCCGGTCTCTCGGTCATCGGTGACTGGTTCCAGTTGCGGCTGGTGTACAATCAGGGCGCCGCGTTCGGGCTGCACCTGGGGCCCCTGTCGCGCTGGTTTTTCCTCGGCTTCGCGGTGCTGGCGGTGTTCGTGCTCAACGCGCTGTCGCGCGCGGCGGCGCCGGGCGACCGGTTCCGGCAGCTGGCGTGCGGACTCGTCACCGGTGGGGCCATCGGCAACCTGCTCGACCGCATTCGCAGCCCGCGCGGCGTGGTAGACTTCCTGGACCTCGGTGTCGGATCCTACCGGTGGCCCACTTTCAACGTCGCGGACATTGCGGTCACCTGCGGTGCGCTGGCCCTCGCGCTCTCGTTCTGGCGGGAAGACGTCCGGCGGTCGGAGACCGCGAGCGCCGGATGACCACCGCCGAGGCCACGGTCGTCCGCTTCACGGTGCTGGCGGACGCGACCGAGCGCCTCGATCGATTCCTGGCCGACCAACTCAGCCTTTCCCGCACGCAGGCCGCGCGCATCGTCGCGGCCGGCAGCGTGCGTGTGTCCGGTGTGGTGGCGCGCGCGTCGCGCCTGCTCAAGCACCGGGAGGAAGTGATCGTCGAACTGCCGGCGATCGAGCCACCGCGTCACCTGCTCCCCGCCGACATCCCCCTCACCATCGTGTACGAGGACGAGCACCTGCTCGTCATCGACAAGCCGGCCGGCCTGGTGGTGCACCCGGCACCGGGGCACTGGAACGACACGCTGATCAACGCACTGATGGCGCGCGGCACGCAGTTGAGCGAGGGCAGCGCCGGCCGTCCCGGCCTGGTGCACCGGCTCGACCGGGATACCTCGGGGCTGATGGTGGTTGCGAAGAATGACCTGTCACACCGGAAGCTGTCGCACGCAATTGCCCAGCGGAAAGTGAAGCGCACCTACGCGGCCCTGGCCTGGGGGCACCTCGACGCCAGCCCGACGGTCATGGAGGCGCGCATTGCGCGGCACCCGCAGGACCGGAAGCGGATGTGGATCAGCGACCTCGGCCGGCCGTCCCGGACCGACGGTTTCGTGATTGCCCGTTATGGGTCCTGCGAGCTGCTCCGGCTGGAGCTCCATACCGGCCGAACGCACCAGATCCGGGTGCACCTGGAGAGCATCGGGCACCCGGTGGTGGGCGACCCGATCTACGCCGGCGGCGGCAGCCGGCGGATCCAGGGGTCGGCCCGGGCCCTGGCCGACCGGATCGAGAGGGCCACTCCGCGTCAGGCGCTCCACGCCGCTGGTCTCGCCTTCCGCCACCCGGCGAGCGGCGAGGAGCTGCAATTCCGGGCGGAATGGCCGGCCGATCTCATGCCTGCACTCAAGCTCGCTGCAGGCTCGGAAGTCGTTGCCCCACAAGAGGCTTTAACCTATCTTCAGTTCTACGAGCGAGATGGCTGACGTCCGTCCATTGCACGCTGTCGTGTTCCGTGTCGGTGGCGTAGTCTGTGCGCTACCAGCAGGGGTTGTGCGGGAGATCCTGCCGGCCCTCCGGGCTACCCGGGTACCGGGGGTGGGCCCGGCGATCCAGGGCTTGGTCAACGTGCGGGGCGGGCTGGTCATGGTGGTCGATGGGCACGTCCTGCTGGGACAGCCCCGGCCAGCGGAGTCGGATACGGCGGTGTTGCTGCTCGATCGGGGTGGCAAGCTGGCCGGGCTGACAGTGGGCGAGGTGCTCGATTTCCTCGAGGTGCCGAGCGCCGCGGTGGCACCCCGGGAGCAGTTGCCGGGTGTCGACCCCTCCATCGTGAAAGCGGTGGGCGAGTGGGGAGGACGACGGTTCGTATTGCTCGATCTCGATGCGCTGCTGGCGCCGCTGCTCGGCGGCTGACCAGCTCCGGCGCGCACTCAATCCGGTTCTTGTCGGAGGTGGTCTGTGGGGCACACCGTTCTCGTCTGTGACGACGCGATCTTCATGCGCACCATGATTGCCGATATTCTCACCGCCGCCGGTTACGAGGTGATCGGCGAGGCAGAAACCGGGGTGCAGGCGGTCCAGAAATATCGTGAGCTCAAGCCCGACCTCGTCACCATGGACATCGTGATGCCCGACATGGGCGGGATCGACGCCGTGCGCGAGATCTGCAAGGACGATCCCGACGCGAAGGTGCTGATGTGCAGCGCCATGGGGCAGCAGGCGCTGGTGGTCGAGGCGATCCAGGCCGGGGCCAAGGACTTCGTGGTGAAGCCGTTCCAGCCGTCACGCGTGCTCGAGGCGGTGCAGCGCGTTCTGGGCTGAGCCCCATGGATCTCGCGAAGTACGCGGCGCTGTTCGTCTCGGAAAGTCGCGAGCACCTGCAGTCGTGCAACCAGTTGCTGCTGGCGTGGGAGCGTGACCCGCAGGCGCAGGCGCCGGTGGACGGACTGTTCCGGGCGGTGCATTCGCTGAAGGGCATGGCGGCGACGATGGGCTTCACGCCGCTGGCCGAGCTGGCGCATCGCGCCGAGAACCTGCTGGATGCGGTGCGTGCCGGGCGACTGGCGGTCAAGCCGGAACACTTCGAGTTGCTGTTCCGCTCGGTGGACGAGCTGGAGGACGGCGTTGCGCGGGCCACGACCGGCAAGGGACTTCGGGCGGAAGCGGCGTCGCTGGTGAAGGCGCTGGATGCGGCGGTGAAGAAGGGCGCACAGGGCGCACAGGGCGCACCAGGCAAGGGCGCGCAGGGCGCAAAAGGCGCAAAGGGCGCAGGAGACAAGGGCGCGGAAGGCGCCAGGGACGAGCGACCGTCGCTGGACGTGAAGATCACCGTCCGCTCCGACGCGATGCTCCGCGGGGCCCGGGCACTGCTGGCGCTCCGCAAGGCGGAAGGTCTCGGTGAGGTGTCCCGGGTCGCGCCCCAGGCGAGCGAGCTGGAGCGCGAGGACTTCGACGGCAGGCTCGCATTTCGGATTCGCACGAGCGCGGCGCCGAGCGAGGTGGACGCGGTGGTCCGGTCGGCGGGCGACATCGCCGGGGTGGCGATCGACCTGGCATCGGACGAGGCGACGGTCGATGCCGCCGCGCTGCGGCAGATCCGGATCGACCTGACGCGACTCGATGCGCTGATGAAGCTCGCCGGCGAACTGGTGGTGGCGCGCAACCGGCTGGTCGAACTGGCCCGCGCGTCAACCGATCCCGAGCTGGGCCAGGTGGGTGAGCGGATCTCGCGGCTGGTGGGTGCGGTGCAGGCGGAGGTGCTCGAGGCGCGGCTCACGCCGGTGCGCGAAGTATTCGACCGGTTCCCCCGTGTGGTACGCGACCTGGCCCGCGACCTGGGCCGGCAGGTGCGGCTCGAGGTAGAAGGCGGCGACATCGAGCTGGACCGCGCGGTGCTCGACGAGGTGGCCGACCCGCTGGTGCACCTGGTGCGGAACGCGATCGACCATGGCATCGAGCCGCCGGGTGAGCGGCTGAAGGCGGGGAAAGCGGCCGAGGGACGGCTCCGGCTGTCGGCGTCGCGGGAACGGAACAGCGTGGCGATCCGGGTGGCCGATGATGGTCGCGGTATCGACCGCGCGAAGATCCTGGCGAAGGCGAAGGCCGATGGCCTGGTGGACGCCGCCGCCGAGTCGCTGGCCGATGACCAGCTGCTGCGGATCCTGTCCCGCTCCGGGTTCAGCACGGCGGCGGTGATCAGCGGGGTCTCGGGGCGCGGGGTGGGCGTGGATGTGGTGATGACGCGGATCCGGCAGCTGGGCGGTGCCGTGGAGTTGGTCACCGAGGCGGGACAGGGCACGGCGTTCGTGCTGCGGGTGCCGCTCACCCTGGCGATCGTGCGGTCGCTGCTGGTGCAGGTGGGTGCGGAGCGCTATGTCGTGCCGCTCAATTACGTGAGCGAGACGATCGAGTTTTCGGCCACCCCGATCACGGCACTGGGTAATCGCGAGGCGCTGGTCATCCGGGAGCAGCCGGTGCCGACGGTGCACCTGCACCAGCTGCTGAGCATCGCCGGGGCGGTCACGAGCGGCCGGCGGCCGGTGCTGGTGGTGCAGGTGGGGGAGCGCCGGAGCGCGCTGGTGGTGGACGCGCTGCTGGGGCAGCAGGAAATCGTAGTGGAGCCGTTCGATGCGCCACGCGGGATGCCCGGCTGGTTCAGCGGGGCCACGATCCTCGCCGATGGCGCGCCGGCGCTGATCCTCGATGCGGCGGCGCTCGTCTGACAGGGTACGGGTTCGGGAGAGCACCATGGACGATGTGCGGACACTGAAGGCGCATCAACTCGACGCGCTGCGCGAGGTCGCCAATATCGGCGCCGGCCACGCGGCGACGGCGCTGTCCCAGATGACCAACCGCACCATCATGATCGCGGTGCCCGAGGTCAACGTGCGCCCGCTCGAGGATGTGGCCGAGCTCTTCGGTTCCGCCGACGCGGTCATCTCCGCGGTGCTGATGCACATGATGGGCGACCTGACCGGCCGCACGATGATCCTCTTCCCCAACGAGTCGGCCCGCAACCTCTGCGACATCCTGCTGCGTCGCGCCCCGGGCACGACCCAGGAATTCGGGCCGATGGAGCAGTCGGGGCTCAAGGAGGTCGGTAACATCCTCGTGAGCGCGTACCTCACGGCGCTGAGCGATTTCATGGGCATGATGCTCGTGCCGTCGGTGCCCAGCCTCGTCATCGACCAGGCGGGGGCGATCCTCACCACCACCTACCTGAATTTCGGCCACGACCGCGATTACGTCTTTTGCGTCGAGACGGCATTCCAGGTCGCTGGCGCGTCGGAGCAGTTGCACGGGCATTTCCTGCTGCTGCCCGACCTGCCCTCGCTGCGCGCCATCTTCGACGCCATCCGCATCTCCTGACCCGATGCCGGGTCCTGCGCCCTCCGATCGCGACCTTGCCATCCTCCGGTCGTTCGCCAGTCGCATCGACCCGTCCGACGCCGGCGCGCTCAACAATCTCGGGGTCCTCTATTACCAGAAGGGCATGGTTGGCGAGGCGGTCGCCGCCTTCTCGCGCGCGCTCGAGATCGACTCGCGCATGCAGGTGGCGCAGGACAACCTGGAGCTGGCATACCGGGAGAGCGGCTTCTACGATGGCCGCGTGGCCGAGCTGCAGGAGCGCCTCCGTCGCGCCCCCGATGATCGCGAGGCCCGCTGGGAACTCGGCCGGGCCTACGCGAGCCTGAGTCGGCACGACCTCGCGGCGCAGGCCTTCGAGGAACTGCTCGCCCGCATCCCCTCCGACGTCCCGGCCCTCATTCACCTCGGCCTGGCCGAGAAGGCGCGCGGCCGCATCGAGGCCGCTGGGGGGTGCTTCGCCCTCGCGGCGGAGCTCGATCCCGGCAGCGCCGTCGCGCGCTTCTACCAGGGCGAGACGCTCTACAACCGCGGGCTGAACGAGGCGGCGCTGGCGGCGCTGGAGGCCGCCATCGCGCAGAACCCCGACTACGCCGAAGCGCACTACCTGCTCGCGTTCGTCTACGGCGACATGGGGCTGCACGAGCGCGCGCTCGACGCCACCAAGCGCGCCATTGCGCTGAACCCGATGCTCTCGCGGGCGCAGGCGAACCTGTCGCTCGAGCGCCTGGTGCCCAGGGACAAGGCGGGTGGGGCGGGCAGGGCGGGTGGAGCCGGCAATGACGCCTCTGGGGCGCCGCTGGAGCGGGATCCGCTGGCGCACTACCAGCTCGGGCTGGCGTTCCGGCAGAAGCGCTACTTCGCGGAGGCGCTGCGGGAGTACCGGATGGCGCTGGATGCGGGCGAGGATCGCCCGCAGGTGTTGCAGGCGATGGCCGAGGTGCACCTGCTGCGACGGGATCACGCGACGGCGCTCGAGCTGTACGACGAGTTGCTGCGGCAGAATCCAAAGGCGCCCAAGCTGTGGAACGAGCGGGGCGTGTGCCTGCACCAGGCGGGGCGCCGCGACGAGGCCGCCACCGCCTATGAGCACGCGATCGCGGCCGACCGGACCTACGCGCTGGCGTGGAACAACCTCGGCGTGCTGCGGGCTGGCGCCACCGGGTCGGATGCGGCGATGGCCGCCTTCCGTTCGGCGCTGGAGCGGCAGCCCGGCCTGCACGCGGCGCGGCTCAATCTGGCGCTGCTGCTGCTGCAGCGGCGGCAGCCGCAGGCGGCCCTCGAGGCGTACCGCGAGGTGCTGGCCCGGGACCACGTGAATGCGGTGGGGTGGAACGGCGTTGGCCTGGTGCTGATGGAGCTCAAGCGCTATACCGACGCGCGCAACGCCTTTGGCCGGGCGGTGGAGCACGACCCCGCGCTCGCCGCCGCGCACTACAACCTGAGCTTCACGCTGGGGCAGCTGGGCGATTTCGAGGGCGCGCTGCGCGAAACCAAGCGCGCGCTGGAGCTCGAGTCGTACTACGTGCCGCAGAAGTTCGCGCTCACGATCGACCTGCAGTACGAGGATCCGACCATCGCGATTGCGCCCGACGTCGCCACCGAGGTGGGGCTGGAGTCGCTCGGCGGTGAGTTCGCGTTTGATCCCGGCGCGCTCGATGACCTCTTCGCGGAGCTGGCGCCGCCGGAAGCGCCGGTGGCGGCGCCGCGCACGGACGATCCGCTCGCGCTGGCGCGGGACTACCTGAGCAAGGGGCTGCTCGAGTTGGCCACCGCGGAAGTGACACGCGCCCAGGGCCGCGGGGCGGGCCGCGCGGACGCCCAGACGCTGCTGGGCGAGATCTACGCGCGACGCGGACTGCATGGTGAGGCGCTGGAGCGGTTCCGCACTGCGCGCGAGTCGAACCCGGGTGATCGGCTCGCGGCGCTGGGCGAGCTCCGCGGCCTGGTGGCTCTGGAGCGCGCCGCCGAAGGGAGCACCCTCGCCGAGCAGCTGCTTGAGGCCTTCCCGCGGGACGTGGAAGTGCTGAGCGCCGTCGCGCGGGTGCGGCTCGCCATGGGGGACGCGACCCGGGCGCTGAGTGCGGTGCAGCTGGCGCAGACGCTGGCACCGGGCCGATCCGACCTGCTGCACCTGCAGGCGCGGGTGGCGGTCCGGCTGGACGACCGCGCGGCGGCGATCGAGGCCTGCAAGCGCGCCCTCGAACTGGATGATTCGCTGGTGCAGGTGTGGTTCGAGCTCGGGCGGCTGGAGGAGGGACGTGAAGGATGGACGGCGGCGCAGGACGCGTATGCGCGCGCGCTCGACATCCTTCCCACTTATGTGGACGCGGGCCTGGCGCTCGCGGACCTGTTGCGGCGCCGCATGCAGCATCGCCCAGCACTCGAGGTCCTGGTTGAGGTCCTCACCACTGATCCCTATGCGGTCGAGGCACTGGTCCTGCTGGGCAAGGTGCTGTTCGAGCAGGGCCGCATCGACGAGGCGCTCGAGAGTTTCGGGCGCGCGCTCCGCTTCAATCCTGAGCACCCCGCCGCCCTGTTCCACTCGGGCGACGTGCTGGCGCGGAAACGCCGGTTCGAGGATGCGGTGGGGGCCTGGGACCGGGTGGCGCAGGTCGATCCCTCCGGCCCCTATGCCGCGCCGGCGCGGAGCCGGGCGCGCTCCGCCCGGGATCTCCGGCACATCTTTGCGGCACAGCCGGGCTGATCATGGCGATCGAGGGACCACTCAAGGAACTGCACATCCACGATGTGTTCCAGCTGCTGGACCTGGGCCGGAAGACGGGCGTGTTGTGCGTCACCTCGGAGTTGCGGCAGAACTCGGGGATGGTCTACTTCGAGAAGGGCGCGGTCGTGGCGGCGGAGATCCGGAGCAATCCGCACCCGCTGGGCACCCTGCTGCTGCGGGCCGGCAAGATCGCGGAGGCCGACCTGGCACGGGCGCGGGCCCTGCAGGGCGCGGGTGACGGCCGGCGGCTGGGCGACATCCTGGTGGACCTGGGTGCGATGAACCGGCGCGACCTGGAGCGGCTGGTGCGCCAGCAGGTGCAGGAAGTCATCTTCGAGCTGATGAACTGGTCGGAGGGATACTTCTCGTTCGAGGAAACCGCGGGCCCGCGGACCAGCGCCGAGGCCAGCGTGCGCATCCCGACGGAGTCGCTGCTCATGGAGGCCGCCCGCCGGATCGACGAGTGGTCACGGATCGAGGCGCGGGTGCCGCACCTGGGCGTGGTGCCGCGGTTTGCCGATGCGGATAGCCAGCACGGGATGCTCGACCTGACGCCGTTCGAGTGGGAAGTGATCGCTACCGTGGATGGCGCGCGCGACCTCCGGGCGATCGCCGAGGTGCTCGGGCGCGCAGAGTTCGAGATTGCGCGCACGATCTTCGGCCTCACGAGCACCGGTGTGGTGGTGCTCGAGGACCCGACGCTGCTGGCCGCCGGGCCGGCCACGCCGGACGTGATGCAGCTGGTGGCGCGGGCGGAGGAGCAACTCGCGTCCGGTGACGTGGATTCGGCGCGACTCATCGCCACGGAAGCGACAGCGCACTTCCCCGACCAGGCGGGCGCGCATGCGGTGCTGGGCCGGGTGCTGCTCGCGGGCGGGCACCATGCCGAGGCTGAGGAGGCTTTCTTCGAGGCGCTGCGGCTCGAGCCCGGCTTCGCGTCGGCCCGGCGGCTGCTGGGCGCGGCGCAGGCGGCCAGCGGGCGTTTCGACGAGGCGATCGCCTCGTGGCAGCGCTGGCGGCAACTGGCGGAGCGATCGCCCGAGGAGATGAAACTGCAGGACAGTGTGGACCGGTTGCAGGCTGCGGCCCGGCTGCTGGGCGACGCGATCAAGGGGTGGTATGACTGACCCGATTCGCGAGCTCACCGCGCAGCTGGCGTCCGATCCGCAGAGCCTGGTGTTCCTGGAGCTGGGTGAGGCGTTGCGGAACCGGGGGCAGCCGGCGGTGGCGTACAAGGTCGCGCGCATGGGCGTCGGTCGATACCCGGAGCTGGCGGCCGCGCACGACCTGCTGGCGCGGATCCTGGCCGATCAGGGCGACCGTCATGCGGCGGCCGAGGCCTGGCGGCGGGTGCTGGAGCTGGCGCCGGGGCACCTCGGCGCCAACAAGGGCCTCGCGTTCCTCGCGTTCCGGGCCGGCGATCCGGAGGGCGCGCTGCCGTTCCTCGAGTCGGCGCTCGGTGCCGCCCCCGACGACGAGGGCCTTGCGATCGCGGTGCAGCGGGTGCGCCTGGCGCTGGATGGATCGGCGGCGCGCCGGGCGACGGCGGCGGCCCCCAGCGCGCCGGTCGCCCTGCGCGGCGCCGAGGGTTTCGAGCCGTTCGAGGAGGCGCGCGGCGTGGTCCTGCTGGACGCGCAGGGCTTGCGCCTCGCGGGCACGCTGGAGGCGCCCGATGGCAGCGACGTCAGCGATGCGGTGGCGGCGCACCTGCAGGGCGTGTCGCGCGAGGCCTCGCGTGCGGCGCGGCTGCTCGACCTGGGCGCCTGGGAGAGCGTGACCGCCGAGTCCACCGATGGGCACCTGCTGGTGTTGCCGCCGACGCCGTCCACCGTGCTGCTCCTGCTGCGCGACGCGCGGGTTCCGGTGGGACGCCTTGGCCTGATCGCGGAGCAGGCCGCGCGTGCGGCGCGCCGCTGGCTGGAGCGACTGGCATGAGGAACCTGGGCGAGGCCCTCGAGCGGGTGACGCGGGTGGCGGGCATCCGGGGCGCGATGCTGGTGGCGGAAGCCGATGGCCTGGTCGTGGCGGAAGCGCTCGCCGAGGGACTCGATGGCGCCGCGGTCGCCGCGCTGGCGGCGAGCCTCACGCTGCGGCTCCGTCGCACGGCGACGAGTGCCGGCCTCGCGGTGCCGCACGTGGTGCAGCTTCGCGCCGAGCGGGGCACGGTGCTCAGCGTGCCGGTGGGCGACGACCTGCTGCTCGTGGCGGTGGCGGAGCGCGACGCGAACCTGGGACTCGCGCGGCTCGAGCTCCGGCAGGCGGCGGTGCAGCTCGGATCATGAGGGTCATCGAGCCGTGGGTGGCGGCCCCGCTGCAGGGTTTCCTCGACGAGTCGGGTGCGCGACTGACGTTGCTCATGACCTCGGCGGGCCAGGTGATCGCGCAGGACGGGTTCACCCGCTCCGTCGACGTGATGGCGGCGGCGGCGCTGGGCGCCGCGATCGTGGCGTCGACTGACGCGATCGCTGACGTGATGCACACGGCCGCGTTTGGCGTGGTGCTGCACCAGGGCCCGAAGCAGAGCCTGGTGCTCCGTGCCTTCTGGACGCCGCGGGGACGCTGGATCGGGCTGGTGGTGTTCGGGTCGGAAACGTCGGTCGGGCTGGTGCAGTTGTTCTTCCAGGAACTGGAACTCGCGCTGGCGAAGGCGGCGCCGGCGGAGCTGCCGACGCGGGCGGTGCTGGCAGAAAATTTCGAGCACGAACTCAACGCGAGCTTGCGCTCGCTCTTCGGGCGGTAAGGCATGTCGCTGGTCAACTTCACGGCGCGCGAGATTACCTGCAAGATCGTCTACTACGGGCCGGGCCGGTCCGGGAAGACGACCAACCTGCAGTACATCTTCGGTCGCGTGCCCGACACGCGGCGCGGGCGGATGGTGTCGCTCGCCACGCAGGGTGACCGGACGCTGTTCTTCGATTTTCTTCCCATCGACCTGGGGAGCATTTCGGGGTTCCAGACCAAGTTCCAGCTCTACACCGTGCCGGGACAGAGCTACTACAACGCGACGCGGAAGCTGGTGCTGCAGGGCGCCGACGGCATTGTCTTCGTGGCGGACAGCCAGGCGCGGCGCTTTGACGACAACCTCGAGAGCCTGCAGAACCTGCAGGAGAACCTCCTGAGCCAGGGGGTGGACGTGCGCACGATGCCGATCGCCTTCCAGTACAACAAGCAGGACCTGCCGGGCGAGCTGGTGCTGACACCGTCCGAGCTGGACGACTCGCTCAATTTCCGCGGGGTGCCGAGCTTCGGGGCCGACGCGCTGCACGGGAGCGGCGTGTTCGAGACGCTCAAGGGGATCTCCCAGCTCGTCCTGCGCAAACTGGCGGCCGGAGGGATAGCCGAATGAGCACGCTGCAGGGCGCGCACCGGTTCGATGCGCTGGTGGTGGGCACCGCCAACCGCACGGCGGTGACGGCGGCGCGCGCCGTGGCAAGCGCGCCGGGGTCGGCGTACAACCCGTTGCTCATCTATGCGCGCCCCGGCATGGGCAAGACACACCTGCTCGGGGCCATCGCACATGAGGTGTTCGCGATGAACCCGGCGGCTCGCATCGAGCTCCTGACGCTGGATGAGTTCGTGGAAGGCTTTCATGTGGCCCTGTCCACCGGCCGGAGCGACGAGTTCCGGGCGCGGTTCGGCGATGCGGACCTGCTCCTGGTGGACGACATCCAGTTCCTCAGCCGGCAGCGGGAGATGCAGTCGGAACTGCTGCGGGTGCTCGACGTGATGCTGGCGGGACAGAAGCAGGTGGTGCTCACCAGCGATCGCGCGCCGTCGGAGATAGAGTCGCTCGATGACCGCCTGCTGACCCGGTTCGCCGGGGGGCTGGTGCTCGACATCGCCCGGCCCGACTACGAGACCCGGGTCGCCATCCTGCAGCGCAAGGCGGAGGAGCGCGGCGCGAGCTTCCCCGACGGCGTGCTCGAGGCGGTGGCGTCGCTCGACATCGAGAGCGTGCGTGAGCTGGTGGGCGCCCTGAACCGTCTCATGGCCTTCCAGGCGGTGAGCGAGGCGCCCATCGACGCGGCGCAGGCGCGGGTGCTCATCGGCGGGTTGCAGGTCGCCGCCGCGCCGGAATCGCTCGTGGTCGAGCAGGCGGAGGAGATGGCGTTCGCCGTCGCTGGTCAGGGCGAGATGGCCCATGCCGGCGAGTCGCGCCGTGTGGTCGCTGATGCCCTGCCCGGCGTGATGCTGGGCCAGTCGGACATGCTGGGCGGGGGGCCGGTGGACGAGCTCACGTCGCCTCAGGGACACGAGGGCGACGCCGCGCCTGACGGCTTCGGCCTGGCGGGCCAGCCGCACGAGTACCAGGACTCGCACCAGTTCCATGCACCGCGCGACGCTGGCGGATCCCCTGACCCGCTGGGCGAGGGCCTCGCCGAGAAGCCGGCCCTGCAGGCCGACCGGGACGAGTTCGGCGACTTCCTCACCGATCTTGCCGCCACGCTGGCCCGGCAGGTGGATCCGTGGCGGGCGCGCGTCGGCGAGGCCATCCTGCGCTGGGAAGGCGAGGGCTTTCGTACCTACCGGCTGGAGCGCCTGCTGGAAGATCCCGAGCCGCCCGATCCCGAGTCGGTGATGATCCAGTACGAGGCCGACGCGGAGCAGTTGCTGGAGCTGCGCGCCGAGGCGGAGTCGCTGTCGCCCGAGATGGCCGGCGCGGCGCAACTCACCGACCCCGGCAACATGGCGGCGGCCGATGCCTTCATGCAGCGGGTCCGCGAGGCCGCGGTCCCACCCGCCGGGCCGGCGGAGCACTGGCAACTCGACGACCTGATCGAGGGGCCGGGGAACCGCATGGCGGTGCGCGCGGCCCAGGCCGCGATCGCCGAGCCGGGGCACAAGTACAACCCGATCGTGGTGGTGGGCGGTTCGGGCGTGGGCAAGACCCACCTGCTGCATGGCATCGGCAATGCGCTGGCCCTCGCCAGCGGCGGGCATGTCGCCTGCCTGAGCGCCCACGACTTCACCCAGGAACTCATCGACGCCATCGATCGTGACGGCGTCGCGGCCTGGCGCAACCGCTACCGCCGGTGCTCGGCGCTGCTGATCGACGATGTGCACCTGGTCGCGGGCAAGGAGCGCACGCAGGAGGAGCTGTTCCTGCTGTTCAATCTCTTCCTCGAATCCAACCGGCAGCTCGGCTTCGCGTCGGCGGTGCCGCTGGCGGAGCTGTCGGGCGTGGAACCCCGGTTACTGACCCGACTGGAGGGTGGGCTGGTGGTGGAACTGCCGCCACCCGATCGCGAGCTGCGCCAGCAGCTGGTGGAGCGCACCCTCAGCAGCCGGGGACAGGACGCCGACGCCGAACTGATGACGTACATCGCCTCGCGTCCCGCCGAGTCGGCGCGCGCCGTCCAGGGCTATGTGCAGCGGGTGCTGCATTCGGCCGATTCGCAGCAGGTGAAGCCGACCGTCGCCCTGGCGCGGGAGGTGCTCGAGGGCGGTGCCCGCGTGGTGCGCAAGGGCAGCGCGCCGGGCCGGTCGATCAGCGTGTCGGCCGCCTCCTCCGGCGGAGTGAAGAGCAATGAGAAGATGGTCCGCACCTGGCCCACCCTCGCCGATCGCGTGATCGAGGAGTGGAGGTAGCATGGCGATCAAGGGGTCCCTCAAGGAAGCGAGCCTTCCCGACGTCATCCAGCTGCTGTACCTCGGGCGGCGCACCGGGTGCCTGGCGGTCACCGATCGCCAGAACCTGGGCTACATCTACTTCGACGACGGGAAGATCGCGTACGCGTCGATCGTGAACCGGCGCGACCGGCTGGGCGACATGCTGCTGCGGAGCGGTCGCATTACGGCGGAGCAGTTGCGGCAGGCGGTGGACCAGCAGGCGAGTGACCGCGAGGTGCGGCTGGGCGAGCTGCTGCTGGGGCAGGGCGCGTTGACGCGGCAGGAACTCGACGACTACATGCGCCTGCAGATCGAGGAGGCGGTGTACTACCTGTTCACCTGGACCACGGGCGCGTTCAACTTCGAGGCGGGTGTGCGTCCCGATCCGCGCGACTTCCAGGTGCAGATCAACCCGGATTGGCTCCTGCTCGAGGGTGCGCGGCGGGTGGACGAGTGGAGCCTGATCGAGAAGAAGATTCCCAGCTTCGACCTCATCTTCACCGCCGACCAGGCGCGGGTGGCGGCGGCGGGGGCGCCGCTGTCGGAGCAGGAACTGCTGGTGCTCCCGCTGCTCGACGGTCGGCGTGACGTGCAGCAGGTGGTGGACGAGTCGGGCCTGGTGGAGTTCCTCGTGGGCCAGGCGCTCTACAGCCTGATCACGGCAGGTTACGCGCACCGCACCGGCTCCTCAGCGACCACGATTGCGCCGAGAGTGAACGATGCGCGGGTGGAGGAGCACCGCAACCTGGGGGTCGCGTTCTACCGCACCGGCATGCTGGACGAGGCGCTGCGCGAGTTCCGCCGGGTGGCGGAACTGCGCCCCACGGAGGGCAGTGCGCCATTCTACCTCGGGCTGATCGCGCTGCGGCAGGGCAAGTGGGCGGAAGGGGTGGAGGCGTTCACCCTGGCGGTGGAGAAGGGTGGCCCGCGGCCCGCCGCCCTGCACAACCTCGGGTTCGCGCTGGAACAGCTCGGGCGGCTGGAGGAAGCGGAGGCCGCCTATGGCGACGCCACCAGCCGTGCGCGGGATGACCACCGCATCATGCTGGGCTGGGCGATCGCCGCCCTGCAGCGGGGCGAGCACCAGGTGGCCATGAGCCGGCTGGAGCGCACCCGCGAGCTGCTGGGCGAGAAGACGCCGCCGGCGTCATGGTACTGGGCCGCGGCGATGGCGCAGGCCGCGGGTGACGACTTCGAGGCGGCGCTGGAGACGGCGCGCGCCGGTGTCACCGCGTACCCGGAGCAGGCGGTCCTGCGCAACAACCTCGCGGTGCTGCTGGAGCTGCGGGGCGACACGACCGGCGCGGAGCAGATGCTGAAGCAGGCGTTCGCGTCCGATCCCGCGCTGCCCCAGGTATCGAAGAACACCGGGGACCTGCTCTATCGCGCGGGCCGGTACGACGAGGCGTTCGAGGCCTACGAACGGGCCGCGCGCGTCGCCCCCGAGCTGGGCGACGACCTCTACTTCAAGCTGGGCAACATCGCGTACAAGCGTCGGGACACGGCGCGGGCGCGGGCGAGCTGGGAGCATGCGACTGAGCTCAACCCGGGTCACCAGCTGGCGCGGGCCAACCTCGACATGCTGGCGGCCGAGGCATGATCGCTCCCGATGATGCGGCGTTCGACGCGCTGGCCCGGGACCTGACGGTGCGCACCGGTGTGTCGCTGGCGGCCTACAAGCCCAAGTGCCTGCGCCGCCGGATTGCGGTGCGCATGCGCGCCTGCGGCGTGCACACGTACGACGAGTATCGCGGCGTGCTCGCGAGCACGCCGGGTGAAGTGGACCGACTGCATGATGCGCTCACGATCAACGTCACCCGTTTTTTCCGGAACCCGGAGACGTGGGAAGCGGTCAAGGCGACGGTGCTGCCCGGCCTGCTGGCGAAGGCGGCACCGGTACGGGTATGGAGTGCCGGGTGCTCGTCGGGTGAGGAAGCGCACACGCTGGCGATGCTCTGGGCCGATGCCGCCGAGCGGGCGGGGCACCCCGAGTGGCTCGACCGGTTCAGCGTGGAGGCGACGGACATCGACCGGGAGTGCATGCTGCGCGCCCGGGCGGGGCAGTATCGCACCGATGCGTTCGTGGAGACGCCACCCAGGCTGGTGGAGCGCTGGACCCGGCCCGAGGGTGAAGGGCGGATCGTTGACGCGCGGCTCAGGGCACGGATCCAGGTGGCGGCGCTCGACCTGACGCGCGACGCGATCCCGGTGCGACGCTTCGACCTGGTGGTGTGCCGGAACGTGGTGATCTACTTCGACCGGATCACGCAGGAACGACTGTTCCTTGCGTTTCATGATGCGCTGGTGCCGGGCGGTACCCTGATCCTGGGCAAGGTGGAAACCCTGGTCGGCCCGGCGCGCGACCTGCTGGAGCTCGTGGATATCCGCGAGCGCATCTATCGGAGGGCGGCGTGAGTGCACGGGAGATCGTCGTGCGGGTATCGGACATGGCCGTGGCCGCAGCGGACGAGGTGCTCGTCACGGTGGGGCTCGGGAGCTGCGTCGCGATCATGCTCTACGATCCGGACACGAAGATCGGCGGGCTCGCGCACATCCTGCTGCCGTCGAAGGCACTGACCCGGCAGTCGGACAACCCGGCCAAGTTTCCCCAGTCGGCGGTGCCGGCGCTGCTGGAGCGGATGGTGGCGGCGGGGGCCAACCCGCGGCGGATCACGGCGCGCCTGGCGGGTGGGGCAAGCATGTTCGCGCAGCTGGCACCGCCAGGCACGATCCAGATGGGCGAGCGGAACCTCGTGGCCACACGGCAGGCGCTGAATGCGCACAACGTGCCGCTCACCGGTGAGGCGGTGGGTGGCGACTTCGGCCGCACGGTGCGGCTGCACTGCAAGGACGGCCGGATCGACGTGTCATCGGTCGCGCACGGTGTCCAGCACCTCTGAGCGCCGGTCGGTCCTGATCGCCGACGACAGCCCGTTCTTTCGCCGCCTGCTCTCCGACATCCTGGAGCGGAGCGGGGACTTTACGGTGGTGGGTACCGCGCGCAACGGCATGGACGCCGTGCAGAAGGTGCACCGGCTGCAGCCCGACCTGGTGCTGATGGACCTGGAGATGCCCGAGCTCGACGGGCTGGGCGCCATCGGGTACATCATGTCGGAAGCGCCCCGGCCGATTGTGGTGGTGTCGAGCTATGCCGGCCCGGGCACCTCGGCGGCGATCCGCTCGCTGGAGCTCGGCGCGGTGGAGATCGTGGCGAAGGCGTCGGGGCGCGAGGCCGCCGACCTGCAACAGTTCGGCGAGCGCCTGCTGGAGACGCTGCGGCTGTCGGCGAGCGCGGAGCTGTTCCGGCTGCCGATTCTCGCCCGGCCGGCGCAGGGCGTGCCGCCGGCCGCGCTCTTTTCCCTGCCGGGCCGCGCGCGTGCCTGCGTCGCGATCGCGGCATCGACTGGCGGTCCGCGAGCGCTCGCCGAAGTGGTGCCGAAGCTTTCGCCGGGACTCGGCGCGGGGGTGGTGATCGTGCAGCACATGCCGCCGGGCTTCACGCGGAGCCTGGCGGAGCGGCTGGCGGGGCAGAGCCGGCTGCGGGTGGTGGAGGCGGAGCACGGGACCCCGTTCCTCGAGGACACGGCGTACGTGGCGCCGGGAGACTGGCACATGCGGGTGGCGGCGGGCCCCGAAGGCGTGCACCTGCTGCTCGATCGCGAACCGGCGATGCATGGCGTGCGGCCCGCTGCCGATCCGCTCTTCCGCTCGGTGGCCGAGGTGTTCGGGGGGCGCGCGGTCGGGGTGGTGCTCACGGGGCTGGGCCGCGACGGGGCCGATGGGCTCAGGCGCATTCACGACGCCGGTGGCATCGGCATCGCGCAGGATCACGCGAGCGCCACCATCGATGGCATGCCCGCGGCGGCGCGAGCGGGGGGCGGCGCCGATCATGTGCTGTCGGTGACGCAGGTGGCGGGTCAGGTGGATGCGGAGATCCGCCGCATGCGGCTGCTGTGAGCACCGCGTCCGGGGCGTTCCTGCTGGTGCGGGCCGGCGGTCGCCAGGTGGGGCTCGCGGTGGAGGCGGTCATCGAGGTGCGGGAACCCGACGAACTGGGCGCGATCCCGACGCTCGAACCGGCGCTGCGCGGCGTCACGTCCCTGCGGGGCCAGCTGATGCCGGTGCTCAACCTGGCGGCGCTGCTGGGCGGCGAGGCGGGGCCGGGACTGGTGGTGGTGGTCACGGAGCTGCGCGGCCGGCGGGTGGGGCTCGAGGTGGATGACGCGGACACCGTCGTGGGCGCCGGCGTCGCCCTGCTGAGCGCCGACGAGACGCTCCCGTGGGCCCGCGCGATCGCGGTGCTCCCCGGCCAGGTGTACGTGCCGCTGCTCGACCTGGGGGCGCTCGCGGCACGACTTGCGGAGGTCAGCACATGACACAGCAGCATGGCGATGACATCCAGCTCGTCACCTTCCGGTGCGGCGGGCACGACTTCGCGTTCGACATCCTGCAGCTCCAGCGCATCCTCCGCTACGAGGTGCCGTCGCCGCTGCCCGACGCGCCCGACTTTCTCGAGGGCGTCCTGTCGTATGAGGGCGGCGCGGTGCCGGTCGTGGACCTGCGGAAGCGCCTGGGGCTGCCGGCCACGGTGACCGACGAGACGCGCGTGATGCTGCTGGTGCTCGATGGACACCGGGTGGGCGTCGTGGTGGATGCGGCGCGCGAGCTGGTGCGGGTGGACAGCACCACGATCAGCGCGCCGCCACCGATGGTCCGCGGACTCGCGGCGCGCTACATCGCCGGCATCCTGGCACGCCCGGAGCGCACGATCGTCATCCTCAACGCGCAACGCCTGCTGGCCGACGAGGAGCGCAATGTGCTGCACCACCTGGAGATCACGACGTGAGCGAACCGACCGGTTCCGGCCCCGATCCGTGGGTGACGGGCCTGCGCGCCACGCACGCCGATATCGCGCGGCGGCTGGATGCCGCCACCACGGCGATCGACCGCGACATCCTGAAGCGGGAGATCATCGCGTTCTTCAAGCGGGTGGATGGCGCACTGACCGACCTGACGCGCCTCAAGGAGGAGATTCGCGTCCTGGTGAACCAGTACAAGCAGGCCGCCACCACCGCCGACTCGGCGCAGGCGCCGCAGTTCACCGGGGCGTTCCCGGTGGTGCAGGCCGATCATCTCGGCGCGTCGACCTACATCGAGAAGGGCTGGAGCCTCATCTCGCTCGGCGATCATGCCGGGGCGATCCAGGCGCTGCAGCGGGCGCTGCAACTGGCCCCGGGCGACACGCAGGCGCAGTCACTGCTCGGGTGGGCGCAGATGCTGCACGAGGACTACGATGACGCCCTGGGTACCTTCTCGCGCGTGCTCATGAAGGAGCCGGCCAATTCGCTCGCCCGGATCAACGTGGGCTACATTTGCCTGAAGAAGGGGATCTTCGGCGAGGCGATCGAGCACCTGTCCAAGGCCATCCGGCTGGACAACGATCGCAAGGCCACGCTGTACGCGCACTTCTACCTGGGCCTGGTCTACCTCGAGCGCGAAATGTTCGAGGATGCCCAGTCCTTTTTCCGGAAGACGCTGCAACTCGGCCCCAACCTCATTGAGGCCTATTTCGAGCTGGGCCGCGCCCAGTGGTTCGCCGGCGAACGGGACCATGCGGTCGGGACCTGGACGGAAGGGCAGAAGGCCAACCGGTTCAACCCGTGGTCAAAGCGGTGCGGGGACATGCTGGAGCGGGCGGTGGCGGGCGAGGACATTCCGCGGGCGCTGGTTTCCTAGGGCGCGTAGGGCGCGTAGGGCGCGTATTCGTCCTTTTTTGCGCCTTAGGCGCCCTGCGCGCCTTAAGCGCCTTCGCGCAAGGCGGCCTTGCCAGCGCACAAGTGGGAAATGTCACGGTCGTTGCCGCGCGCGAAGAGATGAACGCGGCCATGGGCCTCGCCGAGTGGGCCGACCAGCCGGCCGAGTGGCCCGGCCTCGGGCGGAGGAGCCCACCGCCGTTCCGCCTTGTGCTGGCGCGCGATGCCGCCGCGCTGTCGCGGCTCACTGGTGGTCGCGCGCCTGCGTGGGGTGCGGGGATCACGCTGCCGGGGCCGCGCCTCGTGGCACTCCGGGCCGACGCCGACCCGACTCGCACCCTCCGTCACGAGCTCGCGCACCTGGTGCTGCACGATGCCGTGCACGTGCCAATGCCACTCTGGTTTGAAGAGGGGTACGCCGTGTACGCGGCCGGCGAGTGGGACCTGCTCGAGGCGCTGAGCCTCAACTACGCCGTGGTTGCCGGGGCCACGCCGGCGCTGGATTCGCTCAACCGGGCGCTGCGGGGCCACCCGGCGGGAATCAGCACGGCGTACGCGCTCTCGGCCTCCGCGGTGCTGGAGCTGGCCCGCCGAAACCCGACCCGCAGCCTGACGCCACTGGTAGAGCTACTCTCCAGCGGGATGGCGTTCGATTCGGCGCTCAAGGCCACGACGGGCCTCACCCAGGAGAATTTCGACGAGGCATGGCAGCGCGGTGTCCGCCAGCGCTACAGCCTCTTCACCTGGCTTGCCGCCGGTGGGGCATGGGCCATCCTGGCGCTGGCCCTGATGGCGGGGACGTACTGGCGCAGGCGCCGCGACCGGCCCCGGCGCTCCGCACTGGATGAGGGGTGGGAACTGCCGCCGGAGCCGGAAACCCAAGCGACGCAGGCGCTTGACCCGACTCCCTCCGGCGAGTAGTCTCTTACGGCTTATATGCCAGAACCAATAGCCTCGAAACTCCCGACCGCCCGCGGCCACTGGCCCCTGGCGGCCCGCAACCTGATTGTCATTGCCGTGGCGCTGCTCGCCATCGTCGCGGGGTACGTGGTGCTCTCGTCGGGACATCCCAGCGCGGCGGCGGTGCTGCTGGTGCTGGGCTACTGTGTGTTGCTGCCGGTGGGGATCGTCATCTAGGCCAGGCCCTGGCCGGGGCCGCGCTGGTGCCGTTCCTGAACTGGTAGACTCGAACCGCGCCGTCCCCAATGCGGGCGATTAGCTCAGCCGGTTCAGAGCGCCTGCCTTACACGCAGGATGTCGGGGGTTCGAATCCCTCATCGCCCATTTCTGCGCGCCAGCCGGGCGCGCTTCATTCGGCCGTCCGGCCGGTGTTCCCGCAGGAGACATGAACGCATGACGCGACTCGGTCGGGCAGTGCTGTCATCGCTGGCGCTCGCCGCCACGCTCTCGGCCGACCTCAGTGCCCAGGGGATCCGCACGAACACACGGCGGCTCGGCGGGGCCACACCGAGTGCCATCCGGATCATGGTCGCCATCCCGTATGCGTCGGCGACGTCCGACTCGGCGTCGGCGGTGGTGATCGGCAACGCCATGCGTTCCAAGCTGTCGAGTGTCGCCGGCGCCGACTATTCCATCGTGTCCGACTCGGTCATGAACACGGCGCTCGAGCAGTTCGGCTATCCGCGAAACGCCATCCTCAGCCCGCCCAACGCGCTCATCCTGGCCAAGCAGATCCCGGGCACCAAGGGGATCATCACGTCGACGCTGGCGCGACCGGAGGGCGGGCTGTACCTGATGACCTCGCGGTTCTTCGGTGTGCAGTCGGATGCCGGCCTGGTCGAGTCCCACCAGCAGAACCCCGGGGAAAAGCTCGAGGCGTTCGGTCAGCGCGCGGCAGAGCACTTCGGGCCGGCGTTCGATGCATTCGACGACGCGAAGGCCTGCGAGGACCTTCGTTCCACCAAGCCGGACGACGCCGCCAAGGCGGCGGAAAAGTCGCTCAAGAGCGTACCGAACCAGGGCCTGGCGCACCTCTGCCTCGCGCAGATCGCCATCGCGCCGCAGAAGCCGCGGGCCGACGTGATCACGCACCTGACGGCCGCCACCAAGGGCGATCCGCTCAGCCTCACCGCCTGGACCCTGCTGGCGGACCAGCAGCAGCAGGCCGGCGACACCACGGCGGTGATCGCCGCCTTCAAGCAGATGCTGCTGGTGGCACCGGGCAACCAGAAGCTGCGCGAAGGGATCTTCAAGTACCTGCTGCAGGCCGGGAAGCCCAATGTCGCGCGCGAAGTGGCAGATGAAGGCCTCAAGCTCGACCCGAACAACTGGGACCTGTACGACCTGAAGAGCAACGCCTGCCTCTTCCAGAGCGACTTTCCGTGCGCGATCGACGCCCTGGCCGCGGCCTACGCGGTGGACTCAACCCGCGCCGACTCGACCTTCTTCAAGAAGATCGCGGTGGCGGCGGCGCAGCAGCCCGACACGCTGCGGCTGGTCGAGTGGTCGCAGCGTGGCCTCAATAAGTACCCGGACAACATCGAGCTGCTCGGGTATGCCGAGCAGGGGTACCTGCTGACGGGCCAGGTGGACTCGGTGCTTTCGGTGTCGAAGCGGATGCTGGCGCTCGACCCGGAGTCGGTCGACCCCGCGCTGGCGGCCATCCAGGCGCTCGCCACCTCCGGTCGCGCCTCCGAGGCTGCACCGCTGATCGAGATGGTGCAGGCGAAGGGGTCACCGCAGCAGAAGGAGCAGTTGTCGGCGATCCTGGCGAACGCAGCGCTCCCGCTGCTGCAGAAGAGCGAGTATCCCGCCGCCGCCGACCTGGCGCGGCAGTGCGTGAAGAGCGCCGACCCGAAGGGCCGGATCATCGGGAGCTGCCAGCTGATTCTCGGTCTCTCCGCCTTCCAGTCGGCGGCCACGATGGATGCCGAGACCGAGAAGACCAAGTCGTGCGACCTGGCGAAGAAGGAAGACGCGCTGGTGGCTGAGGCCGAGACGGCGCTGACGGCGGCGAAGGTCACCCGGCCGGACGCGGTGGAGAAGCCGCTGGCGGCGGTGCCGCAGTTCAAGGCCCGCACCGCGTCGATGATCAAGTCCTACTGCAAGTAGGGGTTGCCGTCGAAGGGGGGGCTGCCTAACTTTGCCCCCCGCTGCACCGGTCCGGGGGCTGTAGCTCAGCTTGGTTAGAGTGCCGCACTGTCACTGCGGAGGTCGCGGGTTCGAGCCCCGTCAGCCCCGTCGTCCTCTCAGTACCGCACTCCGTCTCCTGGACGGGGTGCGTTTTTCTTTTTCCGGCCATGCCATGTCGATCGGCGATACCCAGGCCCTCCATGAACCTGCCTTGCTCGCGGAAGTCCTGGCCGCTGGGGCCGGGGCGCGCCGGGTGGTGGATGCCACCGTGGGTCACGGCGGCCATGCGGGCGCGCTGCGCTCCCGGGGTGCCCTCGTGCTGGGCATCGACCGGGATCCTGATGCACTGTCCACGGCCCGGGCGCGCCTGGGCGACAACGGGCTGACGTGGCTCGAGGCGCCCTATGCCTCGCCGGTGGCGATCGAGGCGGTGACGGCATTCCGGCCGGATTTTATCCTTCTCGATCTCGGGGTCTCGTCGCGCCAGCTCGATGTGGATGGCCGCGGGTTCAGCTTCCGTCCCGGGGTCGCGCTGGACATGCGCATGGGGGCCACCGGACGCACGGCGGCGGACCTGCTCAACGAGTTGCCCGACGCGCAGCTGGTGGCAATCCTGCGCGACTACGCCGATGAACGCCGGGCCAGCGCGATGGCGCGCGAGATCGCGCGGCGCCGGGCGCGTGGCCCCTTCGCGTCGAGCGACGACCTGGTGAACGTCATCCGTGCGGTGCTCGGTGCGCGGGCCGGCCCGGGGGAGTTTGCGCGCATCTTCCAGGGGTTCCGGATTGCAGTGAATGACGAGCTGGGCGGGCTCGCGCGGGCTCTGGAGGCCTTTCGTGATGCCCTGTCGCCTGGCGGTGGCCTGGCGGTGATCAGCTATCACTCGGGAGAGGACCGTCTTGTGAAGCAGGCGTTCCGTGCCTGGAGTACCGCGTGCACCTGCCCGCCGGGGCTGCCGGTCTGCATCTGTGGCGGCAAGGCCTCCGGCCGACTGGTGACACGCCGCCCGATCGTGGCGAGTGACGCCGAGGCCGCGGCTAATCCGCGAGCCCGCAGCGCCCGCCTGCGGGTTTTCCGGGTCAACGATGCAGTTTAAGGGTCGGCACCACCTGCTGTTCTGGCTGCTGCTGTTCCTCGTGGTGGCTGGTGGCATCGTGGCGCGACAGAACGCGTCGATCGCCGCCGCCGGACGCCTGAGCCGGCTGCGGGAGGAACGGACCACCCTGGAGGCGCGCCGCGCCGACCTCACCGGCCAGCTCCGCGAGGCGTCGAGCCGGCGGGCGCTGGCCCCGGTCGCCGAGGCAATGGGCCTGCACGAGCCCTCCGATTCCGAGGTCAGCTACCTCAAGCTCCCCGCGGACGATCGCCGGCCATGAATCGCACGGCCAAGCGCATTTCCTTCCTGCAGGGCTGCTTCGCGCTGGCACTGGCGAGCATCATCTTCCGCGCGGGCCAGCTGCAACTGGTCGAGGGGAGCTACTGGTCGGCGCAAGCGGAGTCGCGGCGGACCGCGCGCGACACCCTGGAGGCGCGACGGGGATCGATCTACGACCGGCGCGGCGTGCAGCTCGCGGTGACGCAGGAGTTCTATCACGTCGGCATCGCGCCGAATGAGGTGGTGCAGCAGCGCGCGCTGGTGCAGGCGGCGGCCCGCGCGCTGGACGTCGGCGCCGGGGAGCTGCAGCGACGGCTTCGGGGCGGGAAGTACCTGTACTTCTACGGGCCCTACACCGCAACGCAGGTCGAGCCGCTGCGGCAGTACAAGGGCGTGCATCTCGAGGGCAGCTTCCGGCGCGACTACCCGTCGTCGCTTGCCGCGCCGGTCATCGGGCGGCTGCCGCCGGACAGCACGCGCGGCGGCTCCGGGCTCGAGCGCGCCCTGGACGCCCTGCTCACCGGTACGCCGGGCGAGGCGGTGTTCCTCCGCGACCGCGTGGGTCGCCGGCTCGAGTCGCCGGCGCGCAAGATCAGCGACCCGGTGGCCGGCAACGACGTGTGGCTGACGCTCGATGCGGAGCTGCAGGACATCGCCGAGCGGGAGCTCGAGGATGCGATCCGGGAGCTGGGTGCCAGGGGTGGCGACGTCGTGGTGCTCGACCCGCGCTCGGGGGAACTGCTGGCCGTGGCGTCGCGCCAGGCGGGGGTGGACCGCGCGGCGTCGAGTCCCACCGCGTTCACCAGCCCCTTCGAGCCCGGCTCGACGGCCAAGCTCTTCACGGCAGCGGCTCTGCTCCGGCTCGACAAGGTGGACAGCACGGTACGCGTGAGTGGCGAGGGTGGCACCTACCTGATGCCGCTGTCGCGTGGCTCGGCCCGATCCATCCACGACGAACACAAGATCACCGGGATGATGACACTGGCCGATGCCATCAGGATGTCGAGCAATATCGGCATGGCGAAGTTTTCCCAGCGACTCAGCACCACGGAACAGTTCGATGCGCTGCGCGATTTCGGCTTTGGCAGCCCGACCGGCGTGGAGTTCCCGTCCGAGTCCCGGGGCTTGCTCAGTACACCCGAGCGCATGATCCCCGATTACTCCCGTGCCAGCATGGCGATGGGGTACGAGATCGGCGTCACCGCGCTGCAGCTCGCGATGGCGTATGCCGCCATCGCCAACGACGGCGTGCTCCTGACGCCGACGCTGGTGCGCGAGGTACGCGATCCCGCCGGCCAGCTCCTCTACCAGCACCAGCCGGAGCCGGTCCGGCGGGTCGTCCCGGCCGGGGTTGCCGCCACACTGCAGGCGTACCTGCGGAGCGTGGTGGAGGAGGGCGGCGGCACCGGTGACCAGGCGCGCCTTGCCAACTACGAGCTGGCCGGCAAGACCGGCACGGCGCGGCGGTTCGAGGGACGGTCGTACGCGAACAAGGGCTACCGCGCCTCGTTTGCGGCGTACTTCCCGGCACGGGACCCGCAGCTCGTGCTGGTGGTAACGATCGACGGTCCCACCAAGGGATCGTACTTCGGTGGGTCCACCGCGGCGCCGCTGACGAAGCGGATGCTGGAACAGGCACTCGCCTCGCGCTATATCGCGCTGGACCGGGGCCGGCTCGGCGGCACCACGGCGGCGGTGGCGGCCCGGCTGCCGGCGCCTGCGCCGAAAGTGGAGGCGGTGGCATCGGTGACGCGCGTGACCTGGCCGTATCGCGCGCCCGACAGCCCCGAGGCCAAGGGCGTGGCCAGCGTCCCCGACGTGAGCGGGCGCGGGGTGCGCGCGGCGGTGCTTGCGCTGCACCAGCGCGGCTTTCGCGCGCGCGTCAAGGGCAGCGGTGTCGCAGTGCGAACCGATCCCGTTGCCGGCAGTCCGCTGAGTGTCGGCACGGTGGTCACCATCTGGACCGCGGAATGACCCTGCGCGTGAGTGCCCTGCTCGATGGCTTGCGGCGCGCCGACCTCCTGGTGGAGGCCGACCCGCTGCCCGAGGTGACCGGCGTCGGCACCGACAGCCGGAGCACGATGCCCGGGTCGCTGTATGTGGCGGTGCGGGGATCGCAGTCCGACGGGCACCGCTTCATCCCCGATGCGCTGGCGCGGGGCGCCGCGGCCATCGTGGTGGAGTCGCGGCAGCCGGTCGCGGCGCCGCAGGTGGTGGTACGCGATGGTCGTCGTGCCGCGCTGGTACTGGCGCGGGCCTGGTTCGGTGATCCCGCCGGGGCCCTGCAGCTCATCGGCATTACCGGCACCAACGGCAAGACCACCACGACGGCGCTGGTGCGGCACCTCTTCAATGGGTCCGGTGCTGCCGCCAGCATCGGAACACTCGGCGCGTTCGACGGGCGGGGCGAGGCCGTGCCCTCCACCGCCGGCTCGCTCACGACGCCAGGGCCGGTGGACCTGCAGGCGACGCTGGCCGCCCTGCGCGACCGCGGCTGTCGCACCGTCGCGATGGAGGCCTCGTCGCACAGTCTCGACCAGGGACGACTCGACGGGCTCGCGTTTGCGGCGGGAATCTTTACCAACCTCACGCGCGACCACCTCGATTATCACGGCACCATGGAGGCCTATCTCGCCGCCAAGCTCAAGCTGGCGACGCTGCTCCGGCTCGGCGGCGTCGAGGTCGTGAACATCGACGACCCCGCGTGGACGGCCCTTCCCGGTGGCGACCGGCGGGTCACCTTCGGCCTTGGCCCGGACGCGGACGTGCGCGCGGCCCACCTCGAGCTTGGCGCCGCCGGCAGTCGGTTCCTGCTGGATGGAACATTCGGGCGCGCCGACGTGGCGCTGCCGCTCCTCGGCGACTTCAATGTGTCCAATGCGCTGGCCGCCGCGGCCTGCGCGCTGGCGCTGGGACACCCGATCGCCGGGGTGGCGGCGCGACTCACGGCGGCGCCACAGGTGCCCGGACGAATGGAGCTCATTACGGACCGCCCCTGTGCCGTCCTGCGCGACTACGCGCACACGCCCGATGCCCTGGAGCGCGCGCTCAGGGCGCTGCGACCGCTGACGCCGGGTCGGCTGATCGTCGTGTTTGGCTGCGGCGGCGACCGCGACCGCGGCAAGCGTCCGATCATGGGGCAGCTGGTGGCGGCACTGGCCGACCTGCCGGTGGTGACATCGGACAACCCGCGCACGGAAAACCCGGACGCGATCATCGACGATGTGGAGCAGGGCATGGGCTCGGTGCCGCGCCTCCGACTCGCGGATCGTCGGGCCGCGATCGCGGCCGCGCTGGGAGAGGCGCGCACCGGTGACACCATCCTGCTGGCGGGCAAGGGGCACGAGACCTACCAGGTGATCGGCACCGAGAAACAGCCGTTTGACGAACGCGACATCGTGCTTGCGGCGCTCGGCGCCGGATGAGTCCCTGGACCAGCGCACTGGTGCAGCAGACGCTCGGCCTTCCGCGGCCCCCGGCGACGGCGCCGTGGACGGCGATCTCCACCGACACGCGGAGCATCGAGCCCGGGGCGCTGTTCGTGGCACTGGTGGGCGAGCGGTTCGACGGCCACGACTACCTGATGGCGGCACGCGACCAGGGCGCTACGGCGGCGGTGGTGCGCCGGGGCACCGCGCCGGTGCCCGGGCTGGAACTGCTGGAGGTGGACGACACGCTCCGCGCCTACGGCGACGTGGCGCGCGCGCGGCGTCGGCTCATGACCGGCCCGGTGGTGTGCGTCACCGGCAACAACGGCAAGACGACGGTGAAGGAAATGGTGGCGGCGGTGCTTCGCACCCGGTTCCGGGTGCACGCCACGCGCGCCAACAACAACAACCTGGTCGGGGTGCCGCTCACCATCATCGAGGCGCCGTGGGACGTGGAGGCGCTGGTGATCGAGGGAGGCGGCAACGTGCCGGGCGAGTTACCGCGCTACCGCGAGATCATCGAGCCCACGGTTACCGTGGCGACCAATGCCACGGAAGGCCATCTCGAGGGGTACGGCACGCTGGAGGCCATCGTGGCCGATACCGTCGCGGTGACCGCCGGGGTGCAGCTCGCGGTAGTGGGCACCGAACCGCCGTCCCTGGCCGTGGGCGCCCGGCGCGTGGCGCGCCGGGTAATCACCGTTGGATGGCAGGACGCCGACCGGATTCCCGATGTCATGGCCACCGACGCGCTCGCCCGTCCCCGGGTGCGGCTGGGAGGGCAGGAGGTACAGCTCCCGCTGCCCGGTCGGCACCAGGCGCTCAACGCGGAGTTTGCGTGGGCGGTGGCCGAATCGGTGGGCATCGGCGCGGCCGCGGCGGCGCACGCGCTCGCGTCGGTGACGGTGCCCGGCGGCCGGAGCGAGCTGAGCCAGGTGGGCGCCCTCACCATCCTCAACGACTGCTACAACGCGAACCCGCATTCCTTCGCGGCATCGATTGCCACCGCGCGTGCCCTGCGCCACGGACGGCGGCTGGTGTTCGTGGCGGGCACCATGCGCGAACTGGGGCCGGATGCCGCGCGACTGCACCGCGAGGTGGCGGCACAGATCGTGGCGCTCGATCCCGAGCTGATCGCCGCAGTGGGCGAGTTCGTGCCGGCCTTCGCGCCGTGGGCGGGCACGCTGGGCGAGCGGCTCATTACCGCCGATGATGCCCCGGCGATGGGTCCTCGGCTCGCCGCGCGGCTCAAGGGCGACGAAGTACTCGTGCTGAAAGGGTCCCGCGGGGCTGCGCTCGAACGTATACTTCCGGCCATTACTGGCCGTGCCGTCGCCCCGCACTGAGGCCCGATGCTCTACTACCTGCTCGCACCACTGGGCAAGAAGTACCTCCTCCTCAACCTCATCAACTACCTGAGCTTCCGCGCGGCGGGCGCGATGGTGACGGCGCTGCTCATCGCCTTCCTGGTGGGCCCGGGCATCATCGCCAGGCTGCGCGCGCACAAGGTAGGGCAGGTCATCCGCGCCGAGGGCCCGGCGAGCCACCAGGGGAAGCGGGGCACGCCCACCATGGGCGGGATCATCATCCTGCTCGCCACGGTCATCCCCACGCTGCTCTGGGCCCGGCTGGACAATCGTGCAGTGCTGTTCGCGCTGCTGTCGATTCTGTGGATGGGTGCCATCGGGTTTCTCGACGACTACCTGAAGATCGTGCAGGGCAAGTCACGCGGGCTGGTGGCGCGCTGGAAGCTCCTGGGACAGTGCTCCTTCGGCATCGCGCTCGGCATTCTGCTCTACCGTTATCCAGTAGTCCCGGTAGAAACCATCCCGGCAACCGCTACGACCCTGCCATTCTTCAAGTACCTGGTCGTCAATTTCTCGCCGGTGGTCTTCGTGGGCTTCGTGACGCTCGTCATCACCGGCAGCAGCAATGCGGTGAACCTGACCGACGGGCTGGATGGGCTGGCCGCCGGGCTCTCCGCCATCGCGGCGTTCGGATTCGCGGTGTTCGCCTACCTGCTTGGTCGCACCGACGCCACGGGCTATCTCTACCTCTTCTACCTGCCCGGCGCCGGGGAGATTGCCGTCTTCTGTGCCGCGCTCATGGGTGCGTGCATCGGCTTCCTCTGGTTCAATGCGCACCCAGCGCAGGTGTTCATGGGCGACACCGGCAGTCTGGCGATCGGCGGCGCGTTCGGCGCGGTGGCGATCCTGCTCAAGGCGGAGTTCCTGCTGCTCCTGATCGGCGGGGTATTCGTGGCGGAGGCGCTGTCGGTGATGGCGCAGACGTCGGTGTACAAGTGGTTCCGGCGCACGCGGGGGAAGGAATACGCCGATGCGCACCGGGTCTTTCGCATGGCCCCGCTGCACCACCACTTCGAAAAGCTGGGCTGGCACGAGACCACCGTCGTGACCCGCTTCTACATCCTCGGCATCTTCTGCGCCCTGCTGGCGCTCTCGACCCTCAAGCTCCGGTGACACTGCTCGACAACCTCCGCCGCGACGCCAGGGAAACGGCGATCATTGGCCTGGGCAAGAGCGGCCTGGCCGCCGGACTGCTCCTGCGAGACCATGGCGTCCCGGTGTATGCCTCGGAGATCCGGGCCACCGACAGCACCAATGCCTGGGCTGCAACGCTCCGCTCAGCGGGCGCCGAGGTCGAGCTCGGCGCGCACGACCTGGCGCGCATCGCCCGCGCGGGCACGGTGGTCGTGGCGCCCGGTGTGCCACCCGAGGCGCCGGCCATCGGCGCCGCCACCCTGGCCGGAGTACCGATCCTGGCCGAGGTGGACCTGGGGTACGCGGCGCTGCCCGCGACCCGGTTCGTGGCGCTCACCGGCACCAACGGCAAGACCACGACGACGTCGCTGGTCGCGCACCTCATGCAGGCGGCATCGCTCGACGCCGTTGCGGCGGGGAATATCGGGCTCCCGCTCTCTGAAGTGGCTCGCCGGGCGGCGCCTCCCGCCTGGGTGGCGCTCGAGCTCTCCTCCTTCCAGCTGCACGATTGTCCCCATGTGAAGCCGCAGGTCGGCATGCTGCTCAATCTCGCGCCCAACCACCTCGACCGCTACCACAGCCTCGAGGAGTATTACGGCGACAAGGCGCTCCTCTTCCGCAACGCCGACGCGGGATCCGTCACCATCAGCAATGCCGACGACCGGGCGGTGCAGTCCATGGTCGCGGGCCTGCCGGGACGCCACCTCCGGTTCTCGGTGCACGAGCGGGCCGACGGCTGGTACGATCGCGCGCGGCGACGACTCATGCTCGACGACGTGCCGCTGCTGGAGCGCGACCACCTGGCGTTGCTGGGCGACCACAACGTCGCCAACGCGCTGGCCGCGGCGCTCGCGATGCGTGCCATCGGCGGGCCACCGGAAGGCATGGCCGCCGGGCTCGCCAGCTTCCGGGCCATCGAACACCGAGTGGAGCCGGTGCGTGAGGTGAATGGGGTGCTGTGGATCAACGACTCGAAATCCACCAACGTGACCTCCACCGAAGTGGCGATCGCCGCGCTGGATCGCCCCTTTGTCCTGCTGCTGGGCGGGCGGCACAAGGGTGAGCCGTACACCAGGCTCGGGCCGCTGCTGCGCGACCGCTGCCGGGCGGTGGTGGCTTTCGGCGAGTCGGGCGACCTGATCGAGCGGGACCTGCATGGTGCGGTGCGCGTGGTGCGGGCGGGCACCTTCGAGCAGGTGGTACAGACGGCGGCGAGCCTGGCCCAGCGCGGCGATGCGGTCCTCCTCTCTCCCGCCTGCTCCAGCTACGACATGTTCAACAACTACGAGGAGCGCGGTACGACCTTTCGCGCGCTGGTCGAGGCCCTCTGATGGCGGCACCGCTGGTGCGGCACCCGGGCGAGCTCCGGTGGGAAACGCGATTGCTCGCCGTCGTGGTGCTCACGCTGCTCGTGTTCGGCGTGGCCACGGTGTACGGTGCCGCGGGACTCCAGACCCGCAGCGGCGGCCTCAATGTGGCGGTGAACCAGGTGACGGGCGCGCTCATTGGCGGCGTGCTGCTGGTCGTCATCGCCCGGGTGGACTACCGGGTATGGCAGCGGCTTGCCTGGCCGTTGCTGCTCGTCACCATCGTGCTGCTCATCATTCCGCTGCTGCCCTTCACCTACCGCATCGCGCCGCTGATCAACGGCGCGCGGCGCTGGGTCCAGTTCGGGCCGCTCCGGATACAGCCGTCCGAGCTGGCGCGCCTTGCCGTGGTCATCTGGTGCGCCATGCTCGCCGCCCGGAAGGGCGAGGCGGTGCGCGGCTTCAAGAAGGGTGTGCTGCCGTTCCTGGTGGGGATGGGTGCCCTCTCGGGGCTGATCGTGTTCGAGCCCAACATGTCGATGGCCACGCTGGTGGCGCTCTGCGGTGCGATGGTGCTCTTCTCGGCGGGGGCCAAGCTGGGCCACTTCATGCTGCTCGGGCTGGGCGCGGGGCTGCTGGCGGTGCAGGCGGTGATCATGGCGCCCTACCGCCTGAAGCGGGTGCTCGCCTTCATGGATCCCGACAAGGTGGGCGCCGATGCGCATCACCAGATCAACGAGTCGATCATCGGTGTCGGCGCTGGCCGCTTCCTGGGGGTGGGCTTTGGCCAGGGACAGCAGAAATTCCACCTCCCCTACGCCTATTCCGACTTCCTCTTCAGCACGATCGCCGAGGAGTGGGGCTTTGTGGGCGTGTGCCTGGTGGTGCTGCTCTTCTCGCTGTTCTGCTGGCTCGGCTTCCGGATCGCGCGCACCGCGGTGGACACCTTCGGGCAGTACCTCGCCGTCGGGCTGACCAGCGCGGTGGGGCTCACCGCGTTCCTGCACATGGCGGTGTCGCTTGGCCTCATGCCGACGACGGGGCTCACGCTGCCCTTCATGTCGTACGGCCGTACGAGCCTGGTCATCTCCCTCCTTGGGGCGGGGATACTGATCAACATCGGCCGCATGCGGGGGAAGCCGGCGCCAAAGAGAAGCGCGAGGGGTGAGGGGTGAGGGGTGAGGGGGTTACGTGCCGCGGGTAGCATCGTCGGGTTCGCGGATTCTCATCGCGGGCGGCGGTACCGGTGGTCATCTCATGCCGGCGCTCTCCGTGGCCGAGGCGCTGCGCGCGCTGCCGGCCGGTTTCGAGCCGGTGCTGATCGGCGCCGTGCGCGGCGTGGAGGCACGGCTGCTGCCGCAGCGGAACTTCCGCTACCACCTGTTGCCCGCCGAGCCGATCTACCGGCGCCAGTGGTGGAAGAACGCCCGCTGGCCGTTCGTCAGCATCAGCCTCCTGCGCAAGCTGAGCAAGCTCTTTCGCGAGGAACACCCGGTCGCGGTGCTCGGTACCGGTGGTTACGCGAGTGCCCCGGTGGTGTGGTGGGCGAGCCGGCTCGGTATCCCGACGGCGATCCAGGAACAGAATGCCTATCCCGGCCTGTCGAACCGGTGGCTGGCGAAGCGGGTCGAGGAGATCTACCTGGGCCTGCCCGAGGCGCGGGCGCATTTCGACAAGGGCACCACCGCCCGGATGATCGACACCGGCAACCCGATCGCCCCACCAACGCCGGGCCGGGCGGAACACGCGCGCATGCGGTTCGGCATGAAGCCCGGTCGTCGCACCGTGCTCATTACCGGTGGCAGCCAGGGGGCGCTGGCGATCAATGCGGCGGTGGCCGACTGGATTGGAGCAGGAGAGCCGCGCGGCGTGGATATCCTCTGGGTCACCGGCTCGGGCACATACGAACAGTTCAAGCACTTTCACGAGCCGCCGCATGTCCAGGTGATCTCCTTTCTCGACCCGATGGCCGATGGCTATGCCGTGGCTGATTTGGTGGTGTCTCGGGCCGGGATGATCACCATCGCCGAGCTGTGCGCGTGGGGCCTGCCAAGCATCCTCATTCCCCTGCCTACCGCCGCTGCCGATCACCAGACCGGGAACGCGCGGGCGATGGAATTGACCGGGGCTGCGAGTGTCCTGCTCCAGAGTGAGCTCACCGGCAAGCGCCTGGGGGAGGAGATCGGTCGCCTGTTCGAGTTCCCCGAAGCGCGGCGCGAGATGGCGGATCAGGCCCGGAAGCGGGGTCGGCCCGACGCTGCGCGGGACATCGCCGCCCGGCTGGCCGCCCTGGCGGGGTAACTGTCCAGTTTTCGGACTGTTCCCCGCGTCACAACTGTCCTAAGTTCAGCGAGTTACGATGGATCTCCTTGCAGCAGACGACTCGCGTCCGGTGCACTTCATGGGCATCGGCGGCGCCGGGATGAGTGCCTTGGCGCTCCTGGCCCGGCGCCGAGGCGTGGTACTCAGCGGCTGCGACAACGATCCCAGCGGGGCCGCAGACCTCATCGCCCTCGGCGTACCGGTGGCGGGGGAACATGCCGCGGCGCACGTGCAGGGATGCCGGGCGGTGGTGGTGACGGCGGCGGTGCCGACCGATCATCCTGAGTTGGTCGCGGCCCGGGCGGCGGGTATTCCGGTGGTGGCTCGCAAAGACGCGCTCGCGGCGCTCTGCGCCGGTCGCGACACGGTGGCGGTGAGCGGCACCCACGGGAAGACCACCACCACCGTGATGACCACTGAGGCGCTGATCGAGGCGGGGCTGGATCCCACGGGCCTCGCGGGGGGCCGGGTTTCTACCTGGGGCGGGAATGCGCGGGTTGGCGCGGATCACCTGTTCGTGGTGGAGGCCGATGAGTACGACCAGGCGTTCCTGGCGCTGGCGCCCACGGTGGCCATCGTGAACAACGTCGAGGCCGACCACCTCGAGTGCTACGGTTCGCTGGAGGCGCTGGAGACGGCATTCGTCACCTTCGCCTCGCGTGCCCGGGTGGCGATTGTCGGCATCGACGATCCCGGTGCGGCGCGGGTCGCCGCGCGGCTCGGCAATACGGTGGTGCGGTTCGGCGTGAGCCCTGAGGCGGACGCGCGGCTGCATGGCGTTACTCAGCGCCCCGATCACACGCATGCCCGGGTGCGCTTCCCCGATGGCGGTGAAATCGGGCTCACCCTGCACGTACCGGGGCTGCACAACCTGCGCAACGCAACGGCGGCACTGCTCGCGGTAGATGCGGTGGGCGGCGACCTGGAGGCGGCGGTCACGGCGCTGGCCCGGTACCGGGGTGTCGGGCGGCGCTTCGACCGGGTGGGCACCGCGGGCGGTGTGGACGTGGTCGACGACTACGCGCATCATCCGTCCGAACTGGTCGCCACGCTCGAGGCGGCGCGGCAGGCCTTTCCGGGGCGGCGCCTCGTGGCGGTGTTCCAGCCACACCTCTACTCCAGGACTGAACTGCATGGCGACGCCATGGGCACGGCCCTCGCCGCCGCCGACCTCGTGGTTGTCACCGAGATCTACGCCGCGCGGGAACAGCCGCTGCCGGGCGTCAGCGGACGCCGCGTCGCCGAAGCCGCGAGGGCGGCGGGCGGCACGGCGCACTTCGAGGCCGATCGTGCAGGGCTGGGGCGGGCCGTCGCTGCGCACCTCCGCACCGGCGACGTGGTGTTGACCATGGGTGCTGGCGACATCACGCGCGTTGGTCCGGAGCTGGTGGGCCTGCTGCAGCAGCGATGAAACCGGGATGGTATGTGCTGGGATCGCTGGCCCTGCTCGGGCTCGGCTGGTTCCTCGCGCCGAAGCTTGGCCGGCGGCTCGCCTTCTTCGACGTGCGGAATATCGAGGTGGTCGGTGCGCGGTTCGTCCCGATGAGTACCATTGTGGGAGCGCTGAAGTTGCCGGCCTCGGCCAGCATCTTCGATCCGGTGGGGCCGGTGGCGTCGCGGGTGCGCAAGCTCCCGGGCATCAAGGCCGTGGAGATCAGCCGCCGGCTCCCGGGCACGCTGGTGGTGCGGGTGACGGAAGTGGTGCCGGTGGCGCTTGCCACCACCACGGACGGGCTGCGGATGGTCGATGGGCGGGGGCGCGTGCTGCCCTTCGATCCCTTGAATACGGCGCCCGACCTGCCGGTGATGCCGGCACCCGATTCCATGGTGGCGCGACTGCTCGGCCGGGTGCGCGACATCGACCCGGCGTTCTACGCGAAGGTGGACGCGGCGTATGCGTCGCAGGGCGACGTGGTGTTGCGGATGCAGGACCATCGCATCTGGCTCCGGGCAGACGCCGGGCCCGCGGAATTGCGCGCCATCAGGCTGGTGGAGCAGGACCTTGCCCGGCGGGGAAAGCCCTACGCCGAGCTCGACGGACGATTCGCGGACCAGGTGGTGGTCCGCTGGAGCGCGGCATGACCGAACCGCAGAAACAGCTCGTGGCCGCCATCGATCTTGGCACAACCAAGGTTGCGGCGGCCGTCGCCGAAGCCACGGGCGATCCCCGGCACCCCAGCGCCAAGGTGCTGGGGATCGGCGTCGAGCGAACCCAGGGTGTGCGACGCGGCGTGGTGCGCGACATCGAGGAGGCGACCCGGGCCATCACCAAGGCGATGAGCGCCGCGCAGAAAATGGCCGGTGCCGAGATCGGCACGGTGTACATCGGCGTGGCCGGCGAGCATGTGGCTGGGCGCACCTCACACGGCATGGTGTCGGTGACGAGCGACGAGATCCGCACCAGCGACGTGGCCCGGGTCAACGACATGGCCAGCAATATCTCCTTCGGCCGCGACCACGAGCTGCTGCACGCCATTCCGCTCGACTACCTGGTGGACCAGCAGGGCGGCATTACCGAGCCGATCGGCATGACCGGCTCCCGGCTCGAAGCCGAGGTGTATTTGGTCACGGTGCTGTCGAGCGTCCTCACCAACCTGCGGAAATGCTCGGAGCGGGCTGGTTTCCAGGTGGGCGAATTCGTGCTGGAACCGCTGGCGGCCTCGGCGGCGGTGCTCACCAGTGACGAGCGGGAGCTCGGGTGTGCCATCGTGGAGCTGGGTGGTGGGTCGACCAACGTAGCCATCTTCCAGCATGGCAAGATCCTTCACACCGCCTCGCTGCTCTGCGCCGGTGGTCATGTCACCAACGACATCGTGCACGGGCTCCAGGTGACCCAGGCTGACGCCGAGCGGCTCAAGGAGCGCTCCGGGTCGGCGTGGGAGCCACTGGTGCCCGACAGTGACATCATCGACCTGCCGGGTACACCGGGGCAGGGCGCCCGGACCGCGCAGCGGCGGGTGCTTGCGCATATCATGCATGCCCGGATGCAGGAAACACTCGAATACGCGCTCGACGAAATCAGCAAGGCCGGGTACCACCAGCAGCTTCCCGCCGGTATCATCCTGACAGGTGGCGGCGCGCTCGCTCCCGGCATCGTCGAGTTGGCCCGCGAGGTATTCGCGATGCCGGTGCGGGTCGGGGTGCCGGGGCAGGGACTGCGCGGGCTGGCCGACAGCCTGGAGACGCCCCGGATGGCGGTGGTGGCGGGGCTCCTGCTCTATGGCGCGCGGCAGGAACTGTCAGGTGCTTTCGGGACCGGCGTCCGCCGGAACCGTACCGTTGAAAAACTCGTGACCCCGGTCAAGCGGTGGCTTCAGGACTTCTTCTGAGGAGGGGCGTGTGTCCGGAATGATCTTCGAGTTCGAGGACGCGCAGCACAACGCGCAGAGCGCCCGGATGAAGGTCGTCGGTATCGGTGGCGGCGGGGGGAACGCCGTGAACCGGATGATCGACGAAAATCTCCAGGGCGTGGACTTCATTTCGGTCAACACCGATGCGCAGGCGTTGACCCGCTCCAAGGCCAGTCACAAGATCCAGATCGGCAAGCGGCTCACCCGGGGACTCGGCGCCGGCGCGCGCCCGGAGATCGGGCGCCAGGCCATCGAGGAGGATCGCGCCGAGGTACTCGCGGCGCTGCAAGGGGCCGACATGGTGTTCGTCACCTGCGGCATGGGCGGTGGCACCGGTACTGGTGCCGCCCCGATCATCGCGGAACTGGCGCGTGAGGTGGGCGCCCTCACCGTCGGCATCGTCACGCGGCCATTCCAGTTCGAGGGGAAGAAGCGGACGCTGCAGGCCGAAATGGGCATCGCCGAGATGCGGAAGAATGTCGACACGATGATCGTGGTGCCGAACGAGCGGCTCCTCGCCATTGTGGGGAAGGGCACCCAGTTCCTCGAGGCGCTCAAGAAGGCCGACGAGGTGCTGCTGCATGCCACGCAGGGCATTTCCCGCCTCATCACCACCACCGGCATCATCAACGTCGACTTCGCGGATGTGCGCACCGTCATGCAGAATGGGGGCGCGGCGCTCATGGGCACCGGCATCGGGCGGGGCGAGAACCGGGCCCTCGAGGCGGCGCAGCAGGCGATCTCCAGCCCGCTGCTCGACAACGTGTCGATCACCGGGGCGTCGGCGGTGCTGCTCAATATCGTGGGCGGCGACGACCTGACCCTGGGCGAGGCCACTACGATCAGCGAGATCGTGCACGAAGCGGTGGGCGAGGACGCCGAGATCATCTTCGGTGCCGGCAACGACCCCGCGATGCAGGGCGAGATCCGCGTCACGGTCATCGCGACAGGTTTTGATCGCCAGCGCGAGGAGACCCGGCCGAGCGGCGTCATCACCTTCCCTGGCCGGAAGCGCCCACCCGTTGGGGAAGAGCGCCCCGCCGCCGCGTCGCCGCCGGCGCAGGTGCGTCCGATGCGCCAGCCGCACGCGCAGCCACCGCATCCACACGCCGCGCCGGGCGCGGACGTGCCCGACATGGAAATCCCGACGTTCATCCGTCGCCAGATGGATTGATGCAGCTTAAATACGTCGCTGCCGCCGCAGTCCTACTGGCGTTCGCCCTGGGCGGACGCCAGTTGTGGTTTGGTACCCGTCCGTCGCCCGCCATCGTTCCCACCCCGCCCGCCGTTGATTCCGCGTCCGCCGCGATTGAGTTCCCCGATACCCTGCGCCGGGGCGAGACGCTGGCCCACCTTTTCGCTCGACACGGCCTTGGTGCCGCCGAGGTGCAGCAGCTGGCGGCGCTGCTCGACCTCCGGAAGCTCCGGGCCGGGCTGGTGTTCCATGTGCGCCGCTCGCATGCCGACTCGGCGCCCGACCAGGTCATGGTGCGCACCGGACCGGAGCAGCGGCTCAAGCTCACGCGGGTATCGACCGAATGGCGCGCCACGGCTGAGCCGATCCGGTGGTACGTGGATACGGTGCGCTATGCCGGGTCGATCGAGACCTCGCTGTACGAGGCGCTCGACCGGGCGGTGCCGTGGTCGTCGCTCGCGGGACAGGAGCGTGTCCAGCTCGCGTGGGAGCTGGCCGATGTCTTCGCGTGGCAGCTCGACTTCAGTCGCGACCTGCAGCCGGGCGACGCGTTCCAGGTGGTGCTCGAGCGGCTGACCTCGGAGGAAGGTGAGACCAGGACGGGGGACGTGCTCGCGGCCGATCTCGAGGTGAACGGCAAGCCGGTGAGTGCGTTCCGGTTCGCGGAGGACGGGAAGCCGGGATATTTCGACGCGGCGGGGCTGTCGCTCCGGCGCGCATTCCTGCGGGCGCCGGTGGAGTTCCGGCGGATCTCCAGCCGCTTCAGCCGGGCTCGGCGGCATCCGGTGCTCGGCTATGCCCGCCGGCATGAGGGCACCGACTACGCGGCGGCGTCAGGTACGCCGGTGATGTCGGCGGGCGACGGCACTGTGGTGAGTGCCGGGTGGAGCGGGGGCTACGGCAAGATGGTGGTGGTACGCCACAAGAACGGGATCACGACGCGCTATGGCCACCTGCGCGGGTTTGTCTCCGGCGTGCGCGGGGGAGCGCGCGTGTCGCAGGGCCAGGTGATTGGCTACGTCGGCTCCACTGGTCTCGCGACGGGACCACACCTGCACTACGAGTTC
>JANNSD010000020.1:0-3399 GCA_031402225.1 Gemmatimonadota bacterium
CCATCGACTTGTTGAGGTCCTTGTCCCGCTTGTTGTTGCCCGTGACGAGCGTGTTCACCGGTGCCTCCACGAATCCGCGCACATCAGCGAGCGTGGGTCCGCCCACCATCGAGCCGCTGACGCTGTGGGTCGTGCCGGTGAAGTCGCCGGCGGTCGCCTTGCCATCAAAGCTCAGGGTGCCTTCCGTCACCGTACCATTGGGGACGGCCTCCTGCGCCGCCAGCGGCGGCGCGCCCGCGGCGCACAGGGCCACCAGGAGCAGCCGGGCCGCGTGCTTCACGTACCGAGGCGCCCCAGCGCGAAGCGGGTCGTGAGGCTCACGCTGGTTCCATACGAAACCAGCGTGTAGAACTGCCCGGTCACCGACCATCGCCGGGCCAGTTCCCATGTGAGCCCCCCGAAGATCGCAGCAGCATTCAGGGTCGCCTCCACCCGGTTGTCATCCACGATGCCGAGCCGATTAGTGAAGTTGACCTGAAACGTCGGCATGAGGCGGGTATAGCCGCCGCCAAGATATGGCCGCACCGTGCCCTTGTTCAGTGATGCACCAAGAGTCAGGTCGGCACCGTACACCGCTGGCATGAACGAATCGTCGGATGGCGTACCCTGATAGCAGGAGTTGGCTGGATTGAGCACATCCTCGTCGTCACAGGTAAACGACCCCTTCACCGTGCCAAACGAGGCGTTGAGGCTGAGGTTGGCTATGAGTATGCCGCCTATCGGCGGCGACGACCAGTCGGCGCCCAGGCCAACGATGTTGGCGGAAACGCCGTTCACCGGAACCGGCGGAATCCAGCCCGCCTCGGCGGCGAAGCCCTTGCCGAGTCCAACCCGGACTCTCGGTTGCGCGGCGACGACGAGCTGGTTGGTGTTCGAGAGCGATTCCCCGGAACCGCAGGTGGTTGGCGCGAGCGCATCCTGGTCCACCTCGGGGACGGTGAGCACACCGAGCCCGAGTTCCACGCGTCCGGCGGTGGTGTGGCCGGGGCCGCGCGTTGGGGTAAAGGCGATGGCCACCGACTTGGTGCCCATGGTCTGGGCCTCAGGCGAGCCCGGCGCCGCGACACACGTACCCTGCGCCGCGAGCGGTGCTGTACCCAGCACCGCCAGCAGCGGAAAGACGTATTTCATCAGGGCGTGTGCGACGACGCTAATTGACCGTGACGGTGCCGGACATGCCGGTGACGGTATTGGCCGTTGGATTGCCGCCATGCGCCGTGCAGTAGAACCGGAACGTGCCGGCCGCGGGGAACGTGACGTTGAAGTCCTGCGGCGCATCGAGCAGCGCCGGCAGGCCGGGGCTGGCCGGCAGCGCCGACGCATTCCCGGTGGCCGGGCTCACGTTGTGGTTCGTGGCACCGCTTCCCCACACGAATCGCACCGATTGTCCGGCGCTGATAGTGATCGACACCGGCGAGAACAGGAGGGAGCCCCCCGAACCCACCGTGATGGTGGGGACGACCGGCGCCGTGGCCGCGAACGTCACCGGTGATCCAGCGGCGCCGGAGAGTGACGCGGTGGCCGTCTGCGCGCCACCGCCGGCACCGAGCGTCCACGTCGCGGAGGCAACACCGCTCGCGTCCGTGGCACCCACAGGAGTGACCGTGCCGCCATTGCCAGTGGCCCAGGCTACCGTGACTCCCGGCTGAACGACACCACCATCGGTAACCACCACGCGCAACGGATTGGCCAGCGCCGCGCTGGCAGTGCCACTCTGGTTGTCGCCGCTGCTGGTCGCAGTCTTCGCAATGGTGAGCGTGGCCGGGCTGCCACCGCTGTCACTGCCGCACGCGCCGAGCGCCGCAGCGAGGAGAAGGCCAGCGAGGGCCGGAGAGGTACGTGACATGATTCGGCCTCATGCAGAAGTGAAAATGGGAGACAAGACACGCCCATGGTGCAAGAGGGATACCCCTCAGGCATCTGCCTGCCTGCCAGTCACTTGGCCTGCTGCAGCACCTGGCACACGAGGGCGAATCGCCGGTCCCGTCGCGGATCGCCCGCTTCAGCGCGGCGGTCCCGTTTCCACCGGCAGATCATCGCGCTGACCCCATTCGGTCCACGAGCCATCGTAGAGCGCGGTGTCCGTGACGCCGAGCACATGCAGCGCGAGGAGAAGGCTGCATGCGGTGACGCCCGATCCGCACGAGGCAATCACGGGTCGATCGATGTCGACACCTGCCGCTGCAATGAACGCGCGCAGCTCGGCCAGTGAGCGCAGCATGCCGCCGTCATCAACCAGCTGCGCGTACGGCAGGTTCCTGCTCCCGGGAATGTGGCCGCCGCGAACGCCCGGCCGCGGCTCGGGCTCGGTGCCCTCGAACCGGCCGCGCGAGCGCATGTCGACGAGCTGCGCCGCTCCCTTCGGCAGTGCGTCGCGTATGTCAGCGGCGCTCCGCAACATGGCGGGCCTGAAGACGGCAGCAAATGCGCCGCGCGCAGGGGCCGCCACTTCGCCGAGCGCCATCGCTCCGCCCGCAGCCGTCCACGCGCCAAGGCCACCATCGAGCAGCGACACCGCGTCATGACCGAAGGCGCGGAACATCCACCAGACGCGTGGCGCACTGAAGTTGGTGCCCGACACATCGTAAACCACGACATGATCGGAGCTGGCAATGCCGAGTCGCGACACGACATCGGCGAACTGCGCGGCGGGCGGGAAGGTGTGCGGCAGCGGCGACGATGGGTCGCTCGCCTCGTCGATGCTGAAGAGCTGCGCGCCGGGGATGTGACCCTCCCGGAACTCGCGGCGGGGATCACGATTCATGGCAGAGAGGTACCATGAGGCATCGAGGACGCGGACGTGGGGGTCGTCGAGGTGTTCCCTGAGCCATTGGGCCGATACCACAGGATGAACTGGCATGCACAAAACTACCTACCTCACGTCCTCACGTCCTCACTTCCTCACGTCCTCACGTCTTCACGTCTTCACGTCTTCACGTCTTCACGCCCGGTTTGACCGCACGATTCGGGTAGCCGGGTCCGGCGAACCTCGCTAACGTGTGCTCCATGCAACGCGCCCCTGATCCCCGCTCCGCCTGGCGGGCCGTGGAAACCCGTGATGCCCGGGCTGATGGCCGGTTCGTGTATGCGGTGCGGTCGACCGGGATCTACTGCCGGCCGAGCTGCCCCTCGCGCCGGCCACGGCGCGACCGGGTCGAGTTCTTCGCCGCCCCCGGGGACGCCGAGCGGGGCGGCTTCCGCGCCTGCCGGCGCTGCCGTCCGGAGCGCCGCGAGGCGCCGCTCTCCGAGCGGGCGCGCGCCACCATCGATGCCGCCGCTGGCGCCAATGTGCCACTCGCCCGGCTGGCCGCGGAGTTGTCGGTCAGCCCGGCGCACCTGCAGCGTACCTTCGCGCGCGTCGAGGGCATGAGTCCGCGGGCCTACGCGGAGCGGGTGCGC
>JANNSD010000021.1:0-19435 GCA_031402225.1 Gemmatimonadota bacterium
GCGCTGTGTGAGACGCGTTCACGAACGGTGCCGGGCGAGGGCGACCAGGCGGCGCGGCTCATGCTGGTGGGCGAGGGCCCGGGCGCCACGGAGGACGCCACCGGCCGGCCGTTCGTGGGACAGGCAGGCCAGCTGCTCGACAAGATACTCGAGGCGATCGAGTGCCCGCGGCCGGCGACGTTCATCGCCAACATCGTGAAGTGCCGGCCGCCGCAGAATCGCAAGCCGCTGCCGGATGAAATGGCCGAGTGCCTGCCGTACCTGCACCGCCAGATCGCGCTGCTTCGCCCGAAGGTCCTGGTCGCGCTTGGCGGCACCGCGGCCGAAGGGATGCTCGGCGTCAAGAAGAGCCTGGGTGAACTGCGCGGCAAGGTACATCGCTGGAACGGCATCCCGCTGGTGGTGACGTACCACCCTGCGGCGCTGCTGCGGAATCCGAACTGGAAGAAGCCAACCTGGGATGATGTCCGAATCGCCCGTCAGCTCCTCGACCGCTGATACCTTCGCGGGACGCGCCGCGCCCTGGAGCAACGACGCCGAGCAGGCGGTGCTCGGCGCGATGCTGCTCGACCAGGATGCGGCCCTGCAGGGCGCCCAGCTCCTCACCGACGAGATGTTCTACAAGGAGGCGCACCGCCGGCTTTACCGCGCCATGGTGGCCCTCACCGAGCGGCGCACCGTCATCGACCACATCACGCTGCGCGACGAGCTCATGCGCCGGGGCGAGCTCGAGGTGGTGGGTGGCTATGACTATATCGCCGAGCTGGCCGACGTCGTCCCCACCGCCGCCAACGTCGAGTACCACGCCCGTATCGTCCGTGAGAAGGCCATTCTTCGGCGCCTGATCGAGACGGCGACGGGCATCATCACGGAGGCGTATGGCGGCCACACGACGGCGAACGAACTGCTCGATGTGGCCGAGGCGCGGATTTTCCAGGTCAGCCAGCAGCGCCGGGACGAAGGCTTCACCCGTCTCAAGGAAATGCTGTGGCCCACCATGGAGCGCATCGAAACGCTCCAGAAGAGTGGCAAATCGATTACCGGTGTGCCGAGTGGTTTCGCAGATTTGGATCATCTCACGTCCGGCTTCCAGCCGGGTGAACTGTCGATCGTCGCGGCGCGCCCCTCCATGGGCAAGACGGCGTTCGTACTCAACATCGCCACCCACGCGGCGGTCGAGGGTTTCGGGGTGGCGGTATTCTCGCTGGAAATGTCCAAGGAAGCCCTGGTGCAGCGCATGCTCACAGCCGAGGCACGAGTGGACAGCTCGCTGGTGCGGCGGGGCATGCTGCGCGACTTCGACTTCACCAAGCTGGCGCGCTCGGCCGGCGTGCTGCAGAGCTGCCCGGTGTGGATCGATGACACGCCGGCGCTGACGCTCCTGGAGATGCGCTCGAAGTCACGCCGGCTCAAGGCGGACAGCGACATCCGGCTGGTGGTGGTGGACTACCTGCAGCTCATGCGGAGCCCCGAGTACGCCGATAACCGGGTGCAGGAAATCTCCGACATCTCCCGCTCGCTCAAGGGGCTGGCCAAGGAGCTCGGCATACCGGTCATTGCGCTGTCGCAACTGTCGCGCGCGTCCGAGCAGCGCGGCGGCGACCGCAAGCCGATCCTCTCCGACCTGCGCGATTCCGGCGCCATCGAGCAGGACGCCGACCTGGTCATGTTCATCCACCGGCCGGAGTACTACGACCGGGAAGACGACGCGAAGAAGGGCGTCGCCGAGGTCATGCTCGCGAAGCACCGGAACGGCCCCACGGGAGACATCCACCTCCGCTGGAACCGCGAATACACCCGCTTCGACAGCCTCACGCAACGCGAGGAGAGTGAGTAGGTGGCCCGGCCGCGCTCCGTCTACCGCTGCACCGAGTGCGGCCATGAGCACCCCAAGTGGGCTGGACGCTGCGAGGGATGCGGGGCGTGGAACGCGGTGTCGGAGGAGCCGATCTCCGTGGCGCCGCCGTCGCGCACCGCGGGCAAGGCAGGGAAGAGGACGGCGTCCGTCACCGCTCCGCGGCGCCTGCGCGACGTGTCCGCCACGCCGCTCGAGCGGTGGCGCACAGGCCTCAAGGAGCTCGACTTCGTGGTGGGCGGCGGGTTTGTCCCCGGCTCGCTGACACTCATCGGCGGTGAACCGGGCATCGGCAAGTCCACCCTCCTCCTGCAGGCGGCCGGGCGCCTGGAGCAGTCGGGTCGTATCGTGCTGTATGCCAGTGGCGAGGAATCCACCGAACAGCTGCAGTTGCGCGCGGATCGGCTCGGCGGCGGTGCCGGGGCGGTGCATGCCATCGGTGAGACGCGACTGGAAGCCATCCTCGAGGCGGCGGCGTCCATCAGCGCCGACGTGCTGGTGCTCGACTCCATCCAGACCGTCGCGACCGACGCCCTGGAAAGCGCACCGGGAAATGTCGGGCAGGTGCGCGAATGCGCCGGCATCCTGATGCGCTATGCCAAGGCGTCGGGCACGGCGGTGCTGGTGGTGGGTCACGTCACCAAGGGCGGCGGTATCGCGGGCCCGAAGACGCTGGAGCACATCGTCGATACCGTGCTCTACTTCGAGGGCGAGACCTCGCTCGACTACCGGCTGCTGCGCGCCACCAAGAACCGCTTCGGTCCGGTGGATGAACTCGGTGTCTTCACCATGTCGGAGCAGGGGCTGGTGCCGGTCGCGAACCCGTCGGCGCTGTTCCTGGCCGCGCGGGCGGCCAACGTCAGCGGCAGCGCGGTCACGGCGCTCATGGAGGGCACCCGCCCGGTGCTGGTCGAGGTGCAGGCGCTCGCCGCGCGGGCCGGGTACGGCACGCCGCAGCGGGTGGCCACCGGCTTCGATCCGCGCCGGCTCGCGGTGCTGCTCGCGGTGCTGGAGCGCCGGGCAGGGATTTCCTTTGCCGACCTCGATGTGTTCGTGCAGGCCACGGCCGGGGTGCGGCTGGTGGAACCCGGTGCCGACATGGCGATCGCGGCGGCCCTGCTCTCGAGCCTCAACAACCGCCCCGCCCCCGCCGACGCGCTGTTCCTGGGCGAGATCGGCCTGGGCGGCGAGATCCGGCCCACCGCCGGGCTCGAACGGCGGGTCGCGGAGGCAGCGCGACTGGGCTTTACCCGGGTCTTCGGCGCGACGCAGGCGACCCTGACAACGCCGGGGGTGACGCTCGTCCGGCTCGAACACATCGGCGACCTGGCGCGTGCCCTCGCCGCGTGATGTTGGGGTCGTCATCGTCGCCGCCGGGCAGGGAACGCGGATCGGCGGCGACACGCCGAAGCAGTTCCTCGAGATCGCCGGCATCCCGATGCTGCTCCGGTCCATCCAGCCCTTCGCGCGCCACCCGTCGATTGGGCACATCACGGTCGTGTTGCGCTCGGCCGATGCCGCCGCGCCGCCAGCGTGGCTGCTCCCCCAGGTGGGCGCCATGCTGTCGCTGGTGGCAGGCGGCCCGGAGCGCACCGATTCGGTCGCAGCCGGCCTCGCCGCATTGCCCAATGAGTGCCAGGTCATCCTGGTGCATGACGCGGCGCGTCCCTTCGTCGATACGCCGCTGATCAACCGCGTCATCAATGGCGTGCGTGCCGGTCATGCCATCGTGCCCGCGCTGCCGGTCAGCGATACGATCAAGGAACTGGATGCAGCGGATTCCGCGCGCGTCGCGCGCACGCTGCCTCGCGAGCGGTTGCGGCGGGTGCAGACGCCGCAGGGGTTTCCGCGGCGCATGCTCGAGGAGGCCCATGCACGTGCCGGGCGCGACGGCGTCGCGGGCACTGACGATGCGGCGCTGGTAGAGCGGCTGGGCGGTGCCGTGTGGATCGTGGCGGGTGATCCCGCGAACCTGAAGGTGACGACGGCAGAAGACTTGGCGCTGGCGGAGTACCTGGCGCGGCGGGCCGGCTGATCCTCCCCTTCCGCACCCCGGCCGATGCGCGCGCCGCGGCGCCGGTGGTTGCGGCGCACCTCGGCCGTGGGCGGCTGCTGGCCTACCCGACGGAAACGGTGTACGGCCTTGGTTCGGCGCCGAACCGTGACGCTCTGGCAAGCCTGGCACAACTCAAGGGCCGCCCGCCGCGGAAACCGTTCCTGCTGCTCGTCGCAAGTCGGCGGATGGCGGAGGAGTACGGACTCGAATTCAACGCTGCGGCGCGCGCCATGGCCGACGCCTGCTGGCCTGGCCCGCTCACCCTGGTGCTTCCCGGCGGGGAGGGACAGCTGCCAGCGGAATTGCGCGGCACGGAAGGCGGCATCGCGGTGCGGCACACCTCGCAACCCGAGGTCGCGCTCATGATAAGCCTGATGGGCCACGCCTTGACCTCAACCTCGGCCAACCGCCCGGGCCTGCCGACGGCGCCCGGGGTGGAGGGCATCATCGCCACATTCGGTGAGGCCGAGTCATCGGGCGTGCAGCTCGTCCTGGATGGTGGGGTACTGGGCAATGTGCCGCCCTCGACGCTGGTCGACTGCACCACGCCGGTGCCGCGGATCATCCGCGACGGCGCCATTCCGCGCGCCGAGTTGCGCCGCATGGTCGGGAGTCTCGCGCCGTGAATGTCCTGTTCGTCTGCACGGGCAACACTTGCCGCAGCCCGCTGGCCGAGGTGCTGATGCGCCGTCTCCTGTCGGAGCGTCACCTCGAAGGGATCACGGTGTCATCGGCGGGCACTGGTGCGTTGGCGGGCACGCCGGCCTCCGAGGGCAGCTACCTCGTGGCCCTGGAGGATGGGGTGGATCTGTCGGCGCATCGCGCGCAGGCGCTGACGCCCGAGCTCGCCGGGTCCGCAGACCTCATACTCACGATGTCGCGCTCGCATCGGCAGCGACTGAGCGACCTTGGGTACGCGGATCGTGCCTTCCTGCTCGGAGAGTACGCCGGGAGGAGCGGGGTTGCCGCCGAAGTGGCGGACCCCTACGGCGGCAGCCTCTCTGATTATCGCAACACGTATGCAGAGCTGAAGGCCCTGCTGGAGCCGGTGGTGCAGCGTCTCGAGCGCGAGCGCACCCCATGAGGGTAGGTGGCAGCACGCGGGTCTTCGCCATTCTCGGCGATCCGGTGGCGCATTCGCTGTCGCCCGCGATGCAGAACGCGGCGTTCCGCCTCCTCGGCCTGGACGCGGTCTACGTGCCGCTTCGCTGCAGCGCGGCCGAGTTGCCCGCCCTGATGGCGTCACTGGCGAGCGCTGGCGGTGGCGGCAACGTCACGATCCCGCACAAGGCGCTGGCGGCGCGTTCCGCTGGCCGGCCATCGGCGCGGGTGCAGGCCATCGACGCCTGCAACACCTTCTGGGGCGTTGGCGGCACGGACGCGCTCGTCATGGGAGACAACACCGACGTCGAGGGCATCGTGGCGGCACTGGAGCGACTGCAGGCGCCCGATGGTCCCTGGCTGCTCGCGGGAACCGGTGGCTCGGCGCGCGCCGTGGCCGCGGCCGCGCGTGAGCGGGGGGTTGCTGTTGCCGTGATCTCGCGCGATGCCGGGCGCGCGGCGGCCTTCAGCGCGTGGGCACAGGGAGCACTCGGGGTGCAGAGTGCGGCCACGGGTGACTGTCGGGTGCTGATCAACGCGACGCCGCTGGGGCTCGCGTCCGGGGATCCGGACCCCATCCCGGCCGGCGCGGCACCCGCCGCCGCCGTGGCGCTTGACCTGGTCTATGCGCGGGGCGAGACGGGTTGGGTGCGACGTGCCCGTGCGCGCGGGTTGGCGGCGGCCGACGGTCGCGAGGTGCTGGTGCGCCAGGGCGCGGCTGCCTTTTCGCGCTGGTTCCCGGGCCAGCCGGCGCCGGTCGAGGCGATGCGGGCCGCCGTCCATGCTGCGCTGGGTTGATGCTGTCCCCGTCGTCCGGGCGCTGGAGCGGTTCCTCCTTCCCGGCGAGTGCCTCCTCTGCCGCAGCGCGATGCCGGCCAGGGAGTGGGACGGCCTGGTGTGCGCCCTCTGCCGCGCGCGCTGGCGTGCCGTGCCACCGCCCTGGTGTGGACGCTGCGGCCAGCCGGGCCTCATCGACGTGGCGTGCCGCTTCTGCGCCGCGTGGCCCGTCACCCTGGGCCGCGTGCGCAGCGCCGTGTGGCTCGAGGGCTCGGCACGCGAGGTGGTGCACCACCTCAAGTACAACGGCTGGCCCGGCGTGGCGGCGGCGATGGCGCTGGCGATGCGCGGGCTCGAACCCCTTACGCGCGGTGCCGTGCTGGTGCCGGTGCCGCTGTCGCGGAAGCGACTGACGAAGCGAGGGTACAACCAGGCGGCGGTGCTGGCCGGGTCGCTGGCGACGGTCACGGGGCTCGCCGTGGCGCACCCGCTGCAGCGCGCGCGGGAGACGCCCACGCAGACTGCGCTGGCGCCCGAGGCCCGTGCCGCCAACGTGGCCGGTGCCTTCATGGCCCCGGCGCCGGTGCAGGGTACATTTGTGCTGGTCGACGACGTGTGCACGACCGGCGCCACGCTGGCGGCCGCGGCCGCGGCGCTGATCGGGGCGGGAGCGGTGCGCGTGGAGGCGGTCACGTTTGCCAGGGCGCCGCTGCCGGTGGAGTTTTCGGTGTGACGGGCACCTCGCCCGTCCGGGCTCATACACGGGAGAGAGTGATGGCGCTCAAGGTCGGGATCAACGGATTCGGTCGCATCGGTCGCAATGTTGTCCGCGCGGCGAAACAGCAGGGCGTCACGGATATCGACTTCGTGGCGGTGAATGACCTCACCGACACCGCGACGCTGGCGCACCTGCTCAAGTACGATTCAGTGCACGGGCGCTTCACGGGCACGGTCGAGGCGTCGGGCGATGCCCTGATCATCGATGGCGATCGCATCCGAGTGCTGTCAGAAAAGGATCCCGCGAAGCTCCCGTGGAAGGAGCTCGGCGTGGATATCGTGCTGGAGTCCACCGGCCGCTTCACCGATCGCGAGCAGGCGGCAAAGCACATCGCGGCCGGGGCCCGCAAGGTGGTGATCTCCGCGCCGGCCAAGGGCGAGGACATCACGATCGTGTACGGCGTCAACCACATGAAGTACGATGCCGCGAAGCACCACGTCATCTCCAACGCAAGCTGCACCACCAACTGCCTCGTCCCGGTGGTGCATGTGGTGCGCGAGGCGTTCGGTTTCGTGAACGGCTTCATGACGACGGTGCACTCGTACACCAACGACCAGCAGATCCTGGACCTTCCGCACAAGGACCTGCGCCGTGCCCGCGCGGCCGCGGTGTCGATCATTCCCACCAGCACCGGCGCCGCCAAGGCCACCAGCCTCGTCATTCCCGAGGTCAAGGGGAAGATCGACGGCGTGGCCCTCCGGGTCCCGACCCCCGACGTGTCGGTGGTGATGCTGTCCGCCACGGTAGAGCGCAAGACCACCGCCGAGGAGGTCAACGCGGCGTTTACCCGGGCGGCGAACGGCGCCCTGGCGGGCGTGCTGGCGGTGAGCAGCGAACCGCTGGTTTCGGTGGACTACATCGGCAACCTCGCGTCCAGCACCATCGACCTGCTCAGCACCACGGTGGTGGACGGCACCCTCGTCAACATCACGTCGTGGTACGACAACGAGATGGGCTACTCCGCGCGCTGTGTGGACCTGATCCGGTATCTCGGCTCCCGCTGATGAAGCGCCCCCTGCGCGGAATCGCAGCTACATCCTTTGAAAACCAGAGGGCCCTGGACGGTCAACGCGCCCTGGTAAGGGTGGACTTCAACTGTCCGGTGAAGGACGGGGTGGTTACCGACAACAGCAGGATCCGGGCGGCGCTCCCCACGATCCAGTTCCTGCGCGACCAGGGCGCGCGGGTGGTGCTCATGTCGCACTTCGGCCGTCCCAGGAAGGGGCCGTCACCTGAATTCTCGCTCGCGCCGGACGTCCGGGAGCTGGAGAGGCTGCTCGGCGCGCCGGTCGAGCTCATCACCGATCCATTCACCGAAGCGTCCATCACAGCCACCAGGCGCCTCCCGAGAGGAGGCGTAGCTGTTATTGAGAATACGCGGTTCTTCCCGGGTGAGGAGGAGAACAGTCGTCCACTCGCAGAGCAGTTTGCCCGGCTGGGCGACCTGTACGTGAACGACGCGTTCGGGTCGGCCCACCGCGCCCACGCGAGCACCGACGGCGTGGCGCGCGTGCTCAAGCCCGCGGTCATGGGCTTCCTCATGGAGCAGGAACTCAAGTACCTGGGAGAAGCACTCGACCACCCGAAGCGGCCATTCGTCGCGGTGCTGGGTGGCGCCAAGATCTCCGGAAAGATTGACCTCATCGAGGCGCTGCTGCCCAAGGTGGACGAGATCCTGATCGGCGGCGCCATGGCCTGTACGTTCTTCCGGGCCATGGGGCTGGAGACAGGGAACTCACTGGTGGAAGCCGAGCGCGTCGACATGGCTCGCGACCTGATGCAGAAGGCTGGCGCGAAGCTCGTCCTGCCCGGGGGAGCCGTGATCGCGCAGCGGCTCGAGGCTGGCGTGCCGACGCGTACTGTGACGCGCGACCAGATTCCCGCCGGATGGGCGATGTTCGATGTGGACCCTGCCACCGAGGCGGATTTCGCCCGCCGGATCCAGGCGGCTGGCACCGTGGTGTGGAATGGGCCGATGGGGGTCTTCGAGACTCCGCCATTCGATCACGGCACCCTGGCGGTGGCTCGCGCGATGGCGGCAGCCACCGCGCGGGGCGCAATCACCGTGGTCGGCGGCGGAGACTCGGCGGCCGCCGTCGCGGTGGCCGGACTGGCCGACCAGATGACGCACGTGTCCACCGGCGGCGGTGCGGCGCTCGAGTTCCTCGAGGGCAAGGTGCTCCCCGGCGTTGCCGCACTGGATGACGCCTGATGCGCAGGCGAATCTTCGCGGCCAACTGGAAGATGCACCACGACCCGTTCGCGGCGGCCAGTTTCGCCTTGCGGTTCGAGGAAGTTTCCTCGCCGGTCGAGGGTTGCCATCTCTGGTTCTTCCCGCCTGCGGTGTCGCTCGCGACGGCCGCTGAGGCGTTTGCACGTCGGCCAGACATCTCGGTCGGTGCGCAAAACGTTTACTGGGAGGCCAAGGGGGCCTTTACCGGTGAGACGTCGCCGCTCATGGTCGCCGGGTGCGGCGGACGAGGCGCACTGGTCGGTCACTCGGAGCGGCGCCACGTCTTTGGCGAGACGGATGCGGAGACCGTAAAAAAGGTGAAGGCGCTCATTGCACAGCGCCTCGTGCCCATGCTGTGCGTCGGCGAGAAGCTGCCGGAGCGCGAGGCGGGACACACCGCCGACGTGGTGCGGCGGCAGCTTCGGGCGGTGCTCGCTGAGATCACCGTGACCGAGGCGGCGGAGCTTCTCGTCGCGTACGAACCGGTATGGGCGATCGGCACGGGCCGGGTCGCCCAGCCCCAGGATGCGGCGGAAGTGCATCGCGTCATCCGGACCGTCCTGCAGGAGCATCGAGTGCCGGGACGGGTGCCGGTGCTGTACGGCGGGTCTGTCAGTCTCGCAAACGTCGCCGGCTTGCTGGCCGAGGACGAGATCGACGGCGTGCTTGTGGGTGGGGCGAGCCTCGACCCGGCGGGGTGGGCGGCCATCGTGGCGGTGGGAAAATAGGATCGTTGCCCCAAGCTCAATCGCTGACTAGGTTTGAGGGCTTTTTCGCCCACTCCGACTGAATTCAGCAGCCAGGACTGACATGTACACGCTTCTGCTGGTGCTCCTGATTCTCGACGCGCTCCTTCTCTCAGTTGTCGTGCTCCTGCAGGCGGGGCAGGGCGGCGGCCTCGCTGCGCTGGGCGGCGCAGGCACCGAGTCGGTGCTGGGCGGGCGTCAGGCGGTGACGATCCTGACCAAACTGTCCTGGTGGTGCGGCGGAATTTTCCTCGCGCTCTCCTTGCTGCTGTCAGTCATGCACCGGGGGCCGGCCGCCGATGACCTTCAGCAGCAGCTGCGCCAGTCGGCACCGCCCACGAGTCAGGCGCCGACCGGTCCGTCACCGCTGCAAGGGCTGACGCCGGCGCCCGCTACGACTGCCCCGGCTACGCCGGTTCCCGCGGCCAAGTGACGGGCGCGAGCCCGAAGCGCCTCCGCTCGTGACGGAGCGCCCAGCGTTCGTCCTCCTCGAAGATGGAACGTGGTTCGCCGGCACGGCGCCACGTTCCATCACCCCGACCTTCGGTGAAGTGGTCTTCACCACCAACCTGACCGGTTACCAGGAAGCGTTTACTGACCCGAGCTTCCTCGGGCAAATTCTCGTCATGACGGCGCCGATGATCGGCAATTATGGGGTGAACTTCGAGGACATGGAGTCCCGCCGGCCGCAGGTGAGCGGGGTTGTCTGCCGCGAGCTATCTCGAAAGCACTCCAGCTGGCGTGCCGAAATGGGCCTTGGGGAATGGCTTGCGGAGTCTGCGGTTCCCTTGATCGAAGGCGTTGACACCCGGCGGCTCACGCGTCACCTGCGGGAGCGCGGGGCGATGCGCGGTGTCATCGCGGAGGGGCCAGAGCCCCCCGAGGCCTTGAGGCGCGACCTGCTCGCGTCGCCGTCCATGGAGGGGCTGGATCTCGCATCCCGGGCGACGGTCGACGCCGTGCATGTGGAAGGTGAAGGACCACTGGTGGTTGCCTTCGATTTCGGCATGAAGCGGAACATTGTCCGAATGCTGGTGGACCATGGAATCAAGGTCGCAGTGGTTCCAGCTGAGACGTCGGCCAACCAGGTCCGTGCGATGAATCCCAAGGGGATCTTCCTCTCCAACGGCCCAGGCGATCCAGCCGCAGTGACTTACGCGTTCGAGACGATCCGCGACCTCGCCCAGGACGGCATCCCTACCTTCGGAATCTGCCTGGGCCACCAGCTGATTGGCCTGGCGTTCGGCGGAGCAACGGTGAAGCTGCCCTACGGCCATCGGGGCGGGAACCACCCGGTGCGCGATCTCCTGACCGGGCATGTGCTTATCACGACGCAGAACCATGGATTTGCGGTCGCGGGAGACGAAAACGGCATTCCCGGGGCGCCAGACCTCGAGGTAACCCACATAAATCTCAACGACGGCACCGTCGAGGGACTGCGCCATCGAGCACTCCCAGTGTTCGCTGTGCAGTATCATCCGGAGGCCGCGCCGGGCCCGCACGACGCCTATCCGCACTTCGATCAGTTCCGCCGCGCGTTGCTCGGCTGAGACCCCAAAACCCCCAACCCCTTGACAGACAACACTTAAGCTCCTAGAATCGGCCTCATATGGGGCTGCTCAAGGGAGCCTCTGCTCACGTGAGCTACATGTTGCCTTTCCCGGGGGATGCATGACCAAAGCCGATCTTGTCGAGCAGGTCACGGCATCGATTGCCCGCACATCGGGCCCGATGATCTCAAAGAAGGACTGTGCTCGCGTCGTCGATGCGTTCCTCGATGCCGTGAAGCATGCCCTTAAAGAGCAGCACAACATCGAGGTACGCGGTTTCGGCACCTTCAAGATCCGGAAGCGGAAGACGCGCATGGCGCGCAACCCGCGCACCGGTGAACCGGTTGAAGTGGCGGCCCGCCCGGTGCCGGTGTTCAAGCCCAGCAAGGAGTTGCGGGCTTTGGTGGCGGAGGATGGCGAGTTCATTCCGTCGTCGGAGCAGGGAGACGGCGTCGAGGAGTAAGTCGAGTGGGTGAATTCAGGCGGGGCTGCACATCGAGTGCGGCCCCGCTTTCGTTTCCAAGGGTCGTAAGTCGAGGTAGGTTGGGGATATGCGCATAAGGGTGCTGCTCTTCGCGAGGTATGCCGAGCTGATGGGGCAAACTGAGTTGGGCATTGAAGTCGATGCCCCGGCCACTGTCCGCACAGTACTCGACACTCTTCGGGCGCGCGCCGGTGGGGCGCAACTGCCGCCGTCGCCGATGGTGGCGCGGAACCAGGTGCACGCGCAACTCGACACGGCGCTTGAGGATGGCGATGAGGTGGCGGTGCTGCCGCCGCTCGCGGGAGGATGACGATGAGCTACCTGAAGGACGAGCCACTCGACGTGCGCACCGTGGCGCACCAGGTGGTGAGCGCGGAGCGGGGCGGGGTCGTGACGTTCCTCGGCGCGGTGCGGAACCATCATGCGGGCCGAGCGGTGCTCCGGCTGGAGTACAGTGCCTACGGGCCGATGGCCGACGCCGAGTTTTCGCAGATCATCGCGGAAGCGGAGAGCCGCTGGCCGGCCAAGGTGGCGGCAGAGCACCGGGTTGGGACGCTGGAGGTGGGTGACGTGGCGGTGGTGGTGGTGGCCGCGGCGCCGCATCGCGATGCCGCCTTCGACGCCTGCCGCTACGTCATCGAGGCGATCAAGCGGCGAGTGCCCATCTGGAAGCGGGAGTACTACGTCGACGGGACGGTGGGGTGGGTCGATCCGACGGCGTCCGCGGGTGTATCCTTCTAGTCGAATGACCCCCTCCCGCTCCCCGGTCCGCGACCAATTTTCCCGGCCGCTTGGCAGTCTCCGACTTTCGGTGACTGACCGGTGCAACATGCGCTGCCGCTACTGCATGCCGGAGGAGGAATACGCGTGGCTGCCGCGGGCGTCGCTGCTCACCTTCGAGGAATTGACCCGCGTTACCCGGATCTTCGCGTCGCTCGGCGTGCAGAAGGTGCGCCTCACCGGTGGCGAGCCGCTGTTGCGGCATGAGTTGCCGTCCCTGGTGCGGACGCTGGCCGCGGTGGACGGGGTCGAGGAGATCGCGCTCACCACCAATGGCCTGCTGCTCCGCCGCTTCGCGACTGAGTTGCACGACGCCGGTCTGGACCGTATCACTGTGAGCCTGGACACGCTGCGCCCCGAGCGCGCGCTTGAGTTCGCGCGCACGGAGCGTCACGCCGACACCGTCGACGGCATACGCGCGGCGCGTGAAGCGGGCTTCGTCGGTCTCAAGCTCAATACGGTGGTCATTCGCGGCTTCAACGACGACGAACTGCCCGAGCTGCTCGAGTTCGGCCGCGCGCAGGGCGCGGAAGCGCGTTTCATCGAGTACATGGACGTCGGGGGGGCCACCCAGTGGTCGATGGACGACGTGGTGACCCGGGACCGTATGCTCGAGACCATCGAGCACCGCTACGGCGCCGTGGAGATCCTGCATGACGGCGGGCCGGCGCCGGCGGAGCGGTATCGCCTCGCCGACGGCCTGACCTTCGGCATCATCGCCTCGACCACGACGCCATTCTGCCGCTCCTGCGACCGGAGCCGGCTGACGGCCGACGGCACGTGGCTGCTCTGCCTGTATGCTGATGAGGGCGTGGACCTGCGGGAGCCGCTGCGCAGCAACGCCACCGATGCCGAGATTGCCGGGCTTATCCGCGCGCGATGGCAGCAGCGTGCCGACCGTGGCGCCGAAGTGCGGCTCGCCGCTGTCGATCGCGGCGCGCTGTACCAGGTCGAGGGACTTCGCGCCGATCCGCGGCGCGAGATGCATACCAGGGGCGGCTGACCAGCCCGCTCACGGCCAACCTTTCTTCCGATCCCCATGCCCCTGAACGTCGCCCTCATCGAACCGCGCATTCCGCCCAATACCGGGAACATCGCGCGCCTCTGCGCGGCGGCTGACACGCCGCTGCACCTGATCGGGCCACTCGGCTTCTCCCTGGACGAGAAGGAGGTGCGGCGAGCGGGGCTCGACTACTGGGACAAGACCGACCTCTGGGTGCACGAGAATTGGTTCGGGTTCCGGGATGCGATCAGCCGCGACCGCTGCCTGTACTTCTCGGCGAATGCGACGCAGGACTACCGGCGGGCGCCATTCCGGGCGAACAGCGTGCTCGTCTTCGGCAACGAGACCGACGGATTGCCGGCACGCATCCTGGAGAAGCATCCTGACCAGTGCTATCGCATCCCGATGCCGGGCGATGTGCGCAGCCTGAACCTGGCGAATGCGGTGAGCGTGGTGCTGTACGAAGGACTGCGAACGCTCGACATCGCGCTGCCGGAGGGCACGGTGGTCGCCGAACAGAATGGGGAGACCCCGGCGCAGCGGAAACCTGCCCGGAGTCGTGGGCGGGGCCGCGGAAAGCGGAGCTGACCCGATGCCGGCCTTCAATCGACTCCTGGCTTGTGCTTCCGCCACCTGCCTCACGCTCCTCGCTGCACCCATGCAGGCCCAAACACAGGCGTCCAGGGAATTCGAGACCAGGTTCGCGGCTGTGTGGGACCTGATGCCGGCGAGCGCCGCAACCTCGGAGGTGAGCAACCTTGTCATCACCCGGGAACAGGCGCAGTTCGAGCTGACTACCGGGCAGGTGGCCTTCCTGGCCCCGATGGACGGCCGCATCGTCGGCGCGGTGTGGCAGGGGACAGGCCACTTCAAGTTCGACCCCGGCACGCCGGCCGAACAGGACCGGCTCCTCAAGCTCCTCGGATCTCCCCGCGTCGACACTCCCATCACCGAACTGGTGATGTTCTTCTCCGATTCCATCTCCGAAGCATTGCGCGCGAGCACCAAGCCCGGTCCCGGGACGGTGCCGGGCACGCACAGCAGCGTGCGCGACGCGCTCGACTACATCGGCGATGAGAGCGACCGACAGCTCGATTCCGACCTCATGGGCCTGATGCTCAACGGGGCGCCCAACGGGATCTTCTATGCCTACGTGACGCGCCAGTCGGGCGCGCAGTTCATGTTCGCGTTCAACCCGAACGTGCGCGAGGGCGTGCGCATCCTGAGCAAGTCGAAGGGCATGGGATACGTGGGCGTGGGCGCCGGGGCGGTGCGCGTGCCGGGCTCGTCCGAGAAGCTCATCCCCAATGACGAGGGCCGGCAGGGCGACGTGGAGATCCGGCACTATGGCATCGAGACCACCCTGCCGAACACGATCACGGCCGATGTCGACTTCCAGGCGAAGGCGGAGATGACACTCGAGGCCGACCAGGCGGTGAACGGCTGGGTACCGTTCTACCTGTTCAGCAAGCTCCGGGTGGACTCGGCGACGTGGGCCGGCGGCTCCGCGGCCGACGTGTACAAGCCCAAGAACAGCGGCACGGTGTGGGTGAAGCTGCCGAAGCGCCTCGCGCCCGGGGACAGCCTCATCCTGCGCATGGCGTACCATGGCGACGTGACGGACCGGTTCGCCGACTTCTTCTTCATCCGCACCTCGACGGCGTGGTATCCCCAGCCGATGGAGGAGCGGTCCAAGGCGACCTTCGACCTGAGCTTCCACTCGCCCCGGGCGTACACCCTGGTGAGCGTGGGCGCGCGCAAGGATTCGTCGGTGACCGGCAACATGGTCAACACCCGGTGGGTGTCCACCGCGCCGATGCGGAACGCGTCGTTCAACTTCGGCCTGTTCAAGGCGACCGAGGTGAACAACCCGCCGGCACCCGACGTGACGGTGCTCTGGAACGCCGATGCGCACCGCGCGTTCGCGCAGGCTGGGGTGCAGGAGAAGTCGATGGAGAAGCGGGTGGGTGCCGACGTGTCGGCGGCGCTGCAGTTCTTCAAGTCGATGTACGGCGACCTGGGGGTCAACCACTTCTACGCCACGGAGATCGGGGAGCTCCACGGCGAGGCGTTCCCCGGGTTCATCAACCTCTCGTACACCACCTTCGTGGCGACGGACCGCTCGGGCGCGGACGAGATCTTCCGGGCGCACGAAGTGGCGCACCAGTGGTGGGGCATCGGGGTAGACTTCGCCTCCTACCGGGACCAGTGGCTGAGCGAGGGGATGTCGACCTTCTCGGGGCTCTGGTACCTGCAGGTGGTGCGGAAGGAACCGAAACCGTACTTCAACCAGCTCCGGATCTGGAAGACGTCGATCATCGATCGCAGCGACGACGCCGGCCCGATTTCCCTCGGCTTCCGGGTGATCACCGAGAAGAACCCCAATGACTACCAGGTGATCGTGTACCAGAAGGGCGCGTGGGTCATGCACATGCTGCGCACCCTGATGATCAACCTGAAGACGATGCAGGAGGATCGCTTCCAGGACATGATGCGGGACTTTTTCACGACCTACAACGGCAAGGTCGCATCCACAAACGATTTTCAGCGCATGGTCGAGAAGCACACGGGGCAGCCGATGGGATGGTTCTTCGATCAGTGGGTACGTGGCACGGCCATCCCTACGTACTCGGTCTTTTGGGCGGTGACCGATGCGGGCGCCGGCATGTTCAGGACCCAGATCAAAGTGGTGCAGACCGGAGTGCCCGAGACGTTCCAGATGTACGTGCCGGTGTCGGTGCAGCTGTCGGATGGCGGCGTGCTTCGCGCCCGGGTGCTGGTGAAGGGCGCCGAGACGACGGTGGACCTGGCACCGGTGGGTTCCAGGCCGCGGTCGCTCACCTTCAACGATTTCGAGGGGGTGCTGGCGACGGTGGGGGATGTCCTGAAGGCGAACTAGCCGCGGTCCGACCCCGCGGGCTATTTTTCCGGCGGCGGCGCGGAGGTCATCACTTCTTTCCGAGGTAGGGCATGCTTCAGAAGGTGGCAGTGGTCGGCGCCGGCAACGTGGGAGCCACGGCGGCACAGCGGCTGGCCGAAAAGAACCTGGCCCGCACGGTCGTGCTGATCGATGTGATCGAGGGCGTCCCGCAGGGCAAGGCGCTGGACCAGTACCAGTCCGGCCCTATCGAGGGCTTCGACACGCGCGTGATCGGCACCAATGGCTATGACGAGGCCGCGGGGGCCGAGGTGTTCGTGGTGACGGCGGGCATCGCGCGGAAGCCGGGGATGAGCCGCGACGACCTGGTCAAGACCAACGCCGGTATCGTGAAGTCGGTTGGCGAGCAGATCAGGCGGGTCGCGCCCAACGCTATCGTGGTGGTGGTGTCGAACCCACTCGACGTGATGTGCTACGTGGCGATGAAGGCCACCGGCTTCCCGCGGGAGCGGGTCATCGGCATGGCCGGTGTACTCGACACCGCTCGCTACCGGACGTTCCTCGCGGAGGCCATTGGAGTCTCGGTGGAGGACATCCAGGCGATGGTGCTCGGCGGCCACGGGGACACCATGGTGCCGCTGGTGTCGTACACGACGGTGTCGGGCATTCCCGTGACCCAGCTAATCGACCGAGCCAGGCTTGACGCCATCGTGGACCGGGCCCGCAACGGCGGCGCGGAGATCGTGGCGTTCCTCAAGACGGGGTCAGCGTACTACGCGCCGAGCGCCGCGGCGGTGCAGATGGTGGAGGCGATCGCCCTGGACAGGAAGCGGATCCTGCCGTGCTCGGCGTGGCTCACCGGCGAGTTCGGGCTCAAGGACGTGTTCTGCGGGGTACCAGTCAAGATCGGGCGCGCGGGGCTGGAGCAGATCATCGAGATCACGCTGTCAGCCGAGGAGCGCACGGCTCTTGCCGCGTCGGCGGACGCGGTGCGCAGCACCATGATCACCCTCGAGGCCTGAAGCGATGCACCGGCTCGCCAGTTTCTGGGATTCCTCCGTCGGCAAGAAGTCCATCATGGCCGTCACTGGCGCTATTGGTGTGCTGTTCGTGCTGGGACACATGGTGGGCAACCTGCAGGTATTCCAGGGCGCGGACCGGCTGAATGCCTACGGGCAACTGCTGCACGGGCCGCTCAACGAGCTGATCTGGGGTGCGCGCATCGTGCTGCTGGGCGCGGTGGGGCTGCACGTCGTAGCGGCGTGGCAGCTGACCATGCGCAATCGCGCGGCCCGGCCGATCGGCTATGCGGTGCGCGAATCACAGGTCTCGACCCTCGCCGCCCGGACGTTGCGGTGGGGCGGTGCCCTGCTGCTGGCCTTCCTCGTCTACCACCTGCTCGACCTCACGATCGGCAAGGTGAACCCGGCGTTCCACGAGGGCGATGTGTATGGCAACCTGCTCGGATCACTGCAGCGCCCGCTGATCGCGGTGTTCTACCTCGCCGCGATGATGGCCCTGGGGCTGCACCTGTATCACGGCGTGTGGAGCAGCCTGCGCTCCCTGGGTGTGGCGCAGCCGTCGGGCTCGCCGCTCAAGCGGACGGTGGCGGTGGTGGCGGCGGTGGTGGTCGCGGTGGGGTTTGCCGTGGTGCCGCTCGCCGTGCTCCTGGGGGTGGTGAAGTGAACCGCGCAAGGAGGAACAGCGACCGCGTGAGGGGGAACTGCAACTGCGTGAGGATGGCATGGAACTGAACGCGAAGGTCCCGGCGGGTCCGCTGGCGGACAAGTGGGAGCGGCACCAGTTCGACCTCAAGCTGGTGAACCCGGCGAACAAGCGGAAGTTCACGGTCATCGTGGTGGGCAGCGGGCTGGCCGGCGCCTCGGCGGCGGCCAGCATGAGCGAACTGGGCTACAACGTGAAGTGCTTCTGTTTCCAGGACTCGCCGCGACGCGCGCACTCGATTGCCGCGCAGGGTGGCATCAACGCGGCCAAGAACTACCAGAACGACGGCGACAGCGTCTGGCGGCTGTTCTACGACACGATCAAGGGCGGTGATTTCCGGGCGCGTGAGGCCAACGTGTACCGCCTGGCACAGATCAGCGTGCGCATCATCGACCAGTGCGTAGCCCAGGGCGTGCCGTTCGCGCGGGAGTACGGCGGCCTGCTCTCCAATCGTTCCTTTGGCGGGGCGCAGGTGTCACGCACCTTTTACGCGCGAGGGCAGACCGGCCAGCAGCTCCTGCTGGGCGCCTACCAGGCACTGGAGAAGGAAGTGCAGAAGGGCGGGGTGACGATGAACACCCGCAGCGAGATGCTCGACCTGGTGACGGTGGACGGCCGGGCGCGGGGTATCGTCACGCGCGACCTGGTTTCCGGGGCCATTGAGTCGCATGCCGCCGATGCGGTGGTGCTCGCGACTGGTGGCTACGGCAACGTGTTCTACCTGTCCACCAACGCGCGCGGCTGCAATGTCACCGCCTCGTGGCGGGCGCATCGGCGCGGCGCGGCGTTCGCGAATCCGTGCTTCACCCAGATCCACCCGACCTGCATTCCGGTGAGCGGCGACTACCAGTCCAAGCTGACCCTGATGTCGGAGTCGCTCCGCAACGATGGGCGCGTTTGGGTGCCGCTGGCGGCGGGCGACCAGCGCGCGCCGGGCAGCATCACCGAGGGGGAGCGCGACTACTTCCTCGAGCGGAAGTACCCGAGTTTCGGCAACCTGGCCCCGCGCGACATCGCGAGCCGCGCGGCGAAGGAAGTGTGCGACGAGGGCCGGGGCGTGGGCCCCGGTGGCCGGGGCGTGTACCTGGACTTCGCCGCATCCATCCAGCGGCTGGGTGAGGCAAAGATCGCCGAGCGCTACGGCAACCTCTTCGACATGTACCAGCGCATCACGGACGAGAATCCGTACCGGGTACCGATGCGTATTTACCCGGCGGTGCACTACACCATGGGCGGCCTCTGGGTGGACTACAACCTCATGAGTACCGTACCGGGACTGCACGTGCTGGGTGAGGCGAACTTCTCCGATCACGGGGCGAACCGTCTCGGCGCCTCCGCGCTCATGCAGGGTCTGGCGGATGGATACTTCGTCATCCCCACCACGATCGCGAACTATCTGGTCACTCAGAAACCCGGCACCATCACCACGGAAATGCCCGAGTTCAAACAGACTGAAAACGAAGCGCGGC
>JANNSD010000022.1:0-2435 GCA_031402225.1 Gemmatimonadota bacterium
CTCGAAGAAGTCCGCCAGGATCCGCGCGATCCGCTCCTTCCGCGTCGGGATGATCGCCGTGTGCGGAATGGGAATGCCCAGCGGGTGACGGAACAGCGCCGTCACCGCAAACCAGTCCGCCAGCCCGCCCACCATCGCGGCCTCGGCGCCGGCCCGCACCCATGTCACCCAGGCGTACCGCGGCTCGAAGTAGATGGCCACCAGAAAAACGATCGCGGCGACGACCAGAAGCCCCGTCGCCTTCCGCTTCATGCTTGCCAGCTCGGCGGCCTTGATCGCCTCGTTCCGCACCTCTGGGAGCGGCACGTTCGGCACGGCGGAAGCAGTTGTCGAGTTGGGCTCGAACGGCGCCAGGGTCATGCGGGAAAGCTAACGGTCGAGGGCCGGGAGGGATGGGGCGCCCGGCGAGGGATCGTGGAACGCACGGTTGCATCGGATCGACGGGGAACTCCGGCGTGCGTTCTCCTTTCCCGAAGCCGGGCGCCCCGCCCGACTGGCCCCCGCGAAGGGCGCCCCGCCCGACTGGCCCCCGCGAAAGGCGCCCCGCCCGACCGGCTAGTCGCGTGCGAGCCCCGGCATCGCAAACCCCGCCTCCCCCAGTGCCAGCATCAGCGACTGGCGCTCCGCCTCTGGGAGCTCCACCAGCGGTGGCCGCACTGTTTGCCATGCCGGATCCTGGGCGTAGTGCGCCACGCAGCCCTTGAGCGCCGGGATCATCGAGCTGCTCCCCTGCAGGATCGCGCGCACCCCGTCTGCCTCCGCCTGCAGCGCCTCCGCCTCGGCCCCCTGCCACCCGCGATACACCCGCGCAATACCGTGCGGGTTCACGTTGGCCCCGGCCGTGATGCACCCGGCACCACCGGCCCGCAGCGTCCGCAGCAGGAACACTTCGCTCCCGGCGAACACGTCGAAGCCCCGCGCGCCGAAGGATTCGATCAGTCCCTTCGTGTTCGACCAGTCCCCCGAGCTGTCCTTGAGCCCCGCCACCGCCTGCGGATACGCGTCGAGCAGCCGGGCCACCAGGCCAGCCGCGATCGGCACCACCGCCACCGGCGGAATGTGGTAGAGGTACAGGCGCAGCCGCGCATCACCCACCCGCTGGATCACCTCGCTGAAGTGTCGGAACAGGCCTTCCTCCGGCACCCCCTTGTAGTAGAACGGCGGCAGGGTCAGCACCCCCGCGCAACCGAGCTTGACCGCGTGGGCGGTCAGCTCCGCGGTCTCGGTGATCGAGCAGCATCCGGTGCCGGGCATCAGCTTGGCGGCGGGCACGCCGGCAGCCACCAGCCGCTCGAGCAAGTCCATCCGTTCGCTGGCGGCCAGCGAGTTCGCCTCGCTGTTGGTACCGAACACTGCCAGACCGTCGCATCCGTGCGCCAGCAGCCACTGGCAATGGCGCACGAAGCGCGGGGCGTCGGGGGAGTAGTCGGCGTGGAAGGGCGTAATGACGGGCGCGAGCACGCCGCGCAGGCGTTGGCTCATGACGTTCTCCGTGGCAGGCGGCAGTGGTGTGACGACGGGTGGAAGAATAGCCGCCGGGTCTGCCACGCGAACCTTGGCCCACGGCGCCGAGCCAGGAGGGCAGGGGGCCTCCCGGAGGGGATCGTGGAACGCACGGTGGCGTCGGATCGAAGGGGCACCCCGGCGTGCGTTCCCCTTTCCCCGAGGGAGGCCCCCTGCCCGACTGGGCCGCCCTTCCCCGAGCCAGGCGCCCCGCCCGATCGGCCCAGCACGCCCCGCCCGATCGGCAGCGTGTCTATCGACCCAGCCGCTCCAGCCCCGGATAGCGGTCGAAGCCCACATCGAAACTCATGATCCTGGATACCCGGTGCCGTTCCATCGTCGCCACATGCAACGCATCTCGCGCCGAGAGTGATGGATGTCCCTGCACGATGGTCTTGGCCCGTTCCACATCGGCCGGCGCAATCGCGAAAATGTCGTCCACCACCCGCTGCAGCGCGTCGAATGCCGGCTGGATCGCATCGCGCCGGTTGATGGCGACATAGCGATGCAGGATCTCCTGCAGCACCTCCGCGTCTGATACCAGTCGCTCACCGTCGGCGATCGCCCGCTCGAGGAGCCGCTGCGAATCCGTCTTGTGAACATGGGGGGCGCCAACCAGGTACATCGGGACGTTGGAGTCGACGAAGATCATCGCTCCGGCAGCCCGATGTACCCCCGCTCGATCTCCGCCAGCATCTGCTCCGGGTCAGCGGTGGGGTAGCTCTGCCGCGCCGCCTCGCGTACGGCGGCGATCTTGTGCTCCGGTCGGCTTCCCGGTACCAGGCGCTGCGCCGCCCGGATCGCGTCCCGCACGAACGTCGACACCGTCATCTGGCGGCTCTTCGCCAGGCGCTGCATGGCTCGGTACTCCTCGTCGCTCAGGACAACCTGCAGTCGCTTACTCATACCATGAGTATAACACACTCACTCCA
>JANNSD010000023.1:0-103374 GCA_031402225.1 Gemmatimonadota bacterium
TTTGCCTGGGATTGGCACTTCCCCTTCCCGAGGTGCTCCACAGTCTTGCCCATCATCATGCTCGGAACGTTCGAGAGGCGCCTCTGCAGCATGGACATAAGGTAACAGGTCAGCAAGGACGGTGCCGGTGCGACAGGATCACGCTCGACGCACGAAGGTCAGGGCGACCGAATTCATGCAGTATCGCAGGCCGGTGGGCTTCGGGCCGTCATTGAAGACATGTCCCAGGTGCGCAGCGCAGAGGGTGCACGTGATCTCGTCCCGCTGCATGCCAAGGCTGCTGTCCGAGCTTTTCACGACGTTCATGGCAGATATGGGCGCCCAGAAGCTTGGCCACCCGGTGCCCGAGTCATACTTTGTGGCCGAGTCAAAGAGTGCACTGTCGCAACAGATGCAGCGATACAGCCCATCGGCCTTGTTGTCGGCGTACTTGCCGCTAAAGGCGCGCTCGGTCCCTTCCTGCCGGGTGACGTAGAACGACGCAGCCGAGAGCTGCTTCTTCCACTCGGCGTCGGTCTTGACCACCATGGGCAGCTTGACGATGCCTTCGCTCTTTCCCGCCGCGGAGAAGCGCTCGACGGTCACGTCACCGGCTGGCGTGAGCACCGGGAGCACCCCCGCCATGGAGGTGCGATGCAGCGCCCACGCCGACACGGCGGCGAAGCCGCTCAGGAGGAACCCCCGGCGCCCGCGCGCCGGGTCGGGTACGGCAAAAGACGGCCTGGTGATCGCCACGACTTCTCCCATGGACAGGGTGACTGCATGGATTACGTCACCACCGGCGATTTGGTTCCCTCTTCCCGGAGTCAGATTCCGCCAAGCCAGGGGTAGCCCTGGTCCTCCCAGTAGCCGCCGGGGCGGGTGCTGGTGAAGGTCACCTTGGTGAGGTACTTGGTCAGCTTATAGCCCAGCTTGATTGGTGAGTAGAGCCGAAGCGGCGCGCCGTGATCCGGCGTCAGTGGTCGATCGTTGAAGGCGTAGGCCAGGATCGTCTGCGGATGCATCGCCGTCGCGAGGTCCCAGCCGTTGTAGTAGTCGTTGTCGAACGAGTCGAAGCGTGCGAACTGTGCTCGCGCGGTCGGCTGCACCAGCCCCGCCACCACCGAGAACGGCACGCCGGTCCAGGTGGCGACCGCCGTCCATCCCTCCACGCAGTGATGCTTCACGGTGTAGGTAATGCTCGGCAGTTGCTGCAGCATCTCGAGCGTCAGCGAGGTGGGCGCCTTGACCTCACCTCCCACCTCGAGTGCCCATGGCTGCGCGACGCCGAGGGTCGGTACCGTGCGGCTGATGAAGTATCCCGGCATGGTGCCGCTTCGGGCCGACGCCGGGTACACCGTGGCGAGCCGCTTGCTCGATTGCAGGATGTTCTCGCCCACCCAGTCGTTGAGTCGTGACATCGTGGCCAGCTTCGACTTCACCAGGGGGCCGCCATCCCAGCCGCAGCCCGCCACGAGGGCGGCGGGGCCGGCGACGATACCGAGGCGCAGGAAGTCCCGGCGATCGAGGCTAGCCATGGCTGGGGAACTTTCCCTTGTACCACCCGGTGATCATCGACGGGAGCGAGGCGCGATCCGCCAGCAGTACCGCGCCCACATGGACGATCGTGAAGGCGATGAACAGCCAGACCGCAACGAAGTGCCAGTAGCGCGTCAGCTCATAGCCACCGAACAGCGTCGTGAGCCAGCCGAGCTGCACCGGCTTGTAGATGGCAAAGCCGCTCAGCACCGAGATGGCGCCCAAAGCCGTGATGAAGGTATAGGCGCCCTTCTGCAGGGCGTTGTGCTTGCCCTGCGGCGGGTGCTCCTTCCGCAAGCGCAGGTAATAGAGTTGCATCTCGATGGCCGGCTTGATGTCGCTGGGCCGGAAGAGCAGCTCGCGCCATTGGCCAGTCCCGATGAGGAATCCGAGATAGGTGAGGCCGGTAAGGACGAGTGGCCAGGCCAGGGCGAAGTGCCACTGGAGCCCGCCGGCCAGCCAGCCACCGAGCCGGACGGCTTCGGGAAAGGTGCGGCCGTCGAAGGGATTGGGAACCGGCAGCGGGACCCCCTTCATCCCGAAATGACTGAAGGCCCCATAGATCTGGAGCCCGCTCGCGATCATCCCGGTGAGGACGATCGCGTTGAGCCAGTGGGTGAGGCGCACCAGGCCATGGTGACGCTTCACGCGAGGGGATGGGGCCGCCGTCATGCCATGATCCTTTGGGACATTCGGAATGATACGCCCCCAAGCCTGATTCGGTTCTGTGAGGCGGGGCGCTACTTCTGGCTGACGGCGGAGGACGCCTTGGGAAGGGTGTCGGCCAGTTCCGCCCGGAACCGCGCCGCCTTCGCCGGTTGCCCGAGCGAGTCGTATGCCGCCACCAGGTCCTTCCGCGCGTTCTTGAGGAAGCCCACCTGCGGGTCGGACTGCTTCGCCACGATCTCGTACCCCGCAAAGCTTTCCACGGTGGCCTCGGCGAAGCGCCCCTGCCGCAGCAGCGACCGGCCCAGCTTGATGCGTGCAATACCGGTGTTGAGGTGGTCAGGAGACTGCGCAGCGCTGAAGATCGCCACCGCCTGCCGGTAGAGCGGCTCCGCGCGCGCCGGTTCCTTCCGGGCCATGTAGACGCTGCCCAGGTTCGAAATCGCGGTGCCGGTCAGGTAGTGCCCGTTGGGATACACCTTCGCATAGATGTCGGCCATGCGCCGGAAGGCCGCCTCCGCGTCATCGTACAGGTTGCGCTGCAGTGCCACCGTGCCCAGCTCGTTGACCGCCGAGGCCACCTTCGGGTGGACCGGCCCGAACACCCGCTCCTGCACCCCAAGCGCCTGTTGCAGCGTGCTCACTGCCTCGTCGTACCGTTCCTCGCGCACGAGCACCCGTCCCAGCATGGTCAAGGTTGAGGCCGTGACGTAGCTGTCCTGGCCGTACCAGCCGCTGTTGATCGCCAGCGCCTCCCGGTAGTACCGCTCCGCGTCGGCGTAGTGCCCCGCCTCGAACTGGATCGCACCCAGGTTGATGAGGTCTTCCGCGACGGCGGGATGCTTGTCGCCGTGCAGTGCCCGGCTCATGACCAGCACCTGCCGTGTCAGCGAGTCGGCGATGTCCCAGTGCCCCAGATAGAAGTGGGTATTGGCGAGTTCGTAGAGGCTGCCTGCCAGCTCGGGCGTCACTGCACCGGGCGATGAATAGGCCCGCACCGCCTGCTCCAGCACCGGCACCGCCGAATCGTACGCGCCGCGCTCGACCAGTACGTGGCCGAGGGCGGCGGTTGCGCGTGCCACCGAGGGATGGTTGGGACCCAGCGAGGCACGGCTCCGCGCGAGTCCTTGCCGGACCAGCTGTTCGCCCTCATCGAACTTTGCCTGGTCGGAGCGCAGGAGGCCGAGTGCGACGTCGCTTTGCGCCACATCGGGGTGACCGGCGCCGAGCAGGGTGGTGCGCTGGCGGAGCGCGGCGCTCAGCAGTGAATCAGCGCGATCGAGGTCACCGAGCTGCTGGTAGATGCCGCCGAGCGTGGCGAGGAGTTCCGCCTGCACGCCGGGCTCTCCCACGAGGCTGCTGGCTTCCTGCACGCCCCGGTCGATCAGGGTCACGACGCGCAGGCTCTCGGCGGGCCCCGCGGCCTCGTCGCCGCCCTGGAAGAGGTTGAGCATGAAGGCCTGGATACGCTGGGCCCGCGCGGCCTCCGCCACGGCTGCGTTGCGTGCCGTTGCCACGCGCACCGTGTAGAAGATGATGACGCCCACGAGGGCGGCGATCGCCACCGCCGCCGCGGTCACTGCGCGGGTATTGCGACGCACGAACTTGCCCAGCCGGTACCGGACGCTGTCGGGCCGCGCGTCGAGCGGCTCACGACCGAGGTAGTGGTCCACATCGCGGATCAGGGCGTCAACCGTGCGGTAGCGGCGCTCCGGGTCCTTGTGCATCGCCGTGAGGCACAGCACGTCGAGATCGGCCCACGAGACGCGACTGGTGGGCTCGGCGGGCGCGCCGGCATGGCGCGCCGTGGCTCGCGCCACCGCCGATGGCTTCACCGCCTCGTAGTCTGTGATCATGCTGCCGGCTTCGGTCGGCGTGCGGTGGGACACATCGAACGGCAGGCGCCCCGTCAGCAGCTCGTACAGGATGATGCCGAGGGAGTAGACGTCGGTGTGCAGCCCGACGCGGTCGCCACGGATCTGTTCCGGCGCGGCGTAGGCCGGCGTCATCAGCCGGAGTCCGGTGCGGGTCCGGTCGTCGGCGGAGTCGAGCGCTTCCAGGTGCTTGGCGATCCCGAAGTCGAGCAGCTTCACCGTGCCGTCCTCGGTGACGAGGATATTGGACGGCTTGAGGTCGCGGTGGATGATGGCGTGGGCGTGGGCATGCTGCACCGCCTCGCACACGGCACGGAAGAGCCCCAGGCGCCCGGCGATGGACGACGCGTGGGTCTGGCAGTACTCCGTCAGCGGCACGCCCTCGACGTACTCCATGACGAACCACGGTGTGCCGTCCGGCAGCGAGTCCGCGTCGTAGAGGCGGGCAATGGAGGGATGGTTGAGCTGGGCGAGGGTGCGCTGCTCACTGGCAAAGCGCTCGCGCCTGGCGGGCGAGAGCCAGGCATCACGCAAAATCTTGATGGCGGCGACACTGTGCAGGTCGTCGCGCTCGGCGAAGTAGACAACGCCCATCCCGCCCTCGCCGAGCACGCGGCTGATCCGGTAGGGGCCGAACTGGGCGGCGCGCAGCGCGGGGGGCACGCCGCCGTCGAGCACGTCCCGGGCTACGTCGGCGAGGTCGCGATCGAGCAGCGCACCGGCGCCTTCGTCCGCCTCGAGGAGCGTGAGCACTTCGGCAACGAGGCTGGGGTCGTCCACGCACGCGGCATCGAGCCATGCGCGCCGCGACAGCGCGGGGCGATCGGCGGCGTCGTGGAAGAGGGCCTGGATGCGTTCCCAGCGGGCGGTATCGATAGCGCCTCCAGCGGTGTTTTCCGAGGTCAGCGACCGCCGTGGAGTTCGCGCGCGAGCCATGCCCTGGCCGCCCGCCAGTCGCGGAGCGCCGTGGCTTCCGAGACCCCCAGCAGCTGAGCGCACTCCGCCACGTCCAGCCCGCCGAAGAAGCGGCTCTCCACCAATTGCGCTTGCCGTGGACTGAGGAGTGCCAGGGCATCGAGCGCGGCGTCGAGTTCGAGCAGGTCCGAGGAACTGGTCGAGCCGGCGTCGAGCGAGTCGTCGAAGGTGATGGCGACCACGCCCGAACCCCGTTTGCCGGCGTGCCGCCGCCGCGCCGCCTCGATCAACACCTGCCGCATCGCCCGCGCGGCAATGCGCTTGAAGTGGAGCGGCGAGGTCTCTGCCACCTGCGGAGAGCCGGCCAGCTTGAGCCATGCCTCATTGACCAGGGCGGTCGGACTCAGCGTGGCGCTCGGGTCGTCGCGCCGGACGCTGGCGGCGAGCCGGCGCAGTTCCTCATAGGTCTCGCTGAACAGGCGGTCCAGGGCGCCGCGGTCCCCCGCCGTCGCCTGCCCGGTGCCAGCTTCCTCGCCGTGAGCTGCTCCGCTTCGAAGTGCCATGACGGCTTTCTCACTCAGTGTGCGCAATGCGGGAAGGACCGCTCGACCGGGGCGGGGGCTGCGCCCGTCCGGCGGCTGTCTCCAAGTAGCGCGCCGGAGCCCCACCGCGCAACCGGCCCGGGCCCGCCCGCCCCCGAGGCCCATGCCCAATGACGGTTTTCCCGGGAATCGCGCGCAAGGCAGGACAGTCCCCGTTCCCGCACCGCCATGGAGGTTGTATGCCGCTGTTACACCCGAGGGTTCGAGCGACGTTGTCGCTGAGACGCGCTGGCGCCGCCTGGTTGCTCGCGGGGGCGGCGCCGCTGCTTGCCGCTCCTCAGGCGTCGGCGCAGGCCGGCCCGGTTCCGGCCGAATACCAGGGCAAGTGGGTGCCGGCCAAGGCGACCTGCGAGTCGCCGGCGCGCGTCGTGATCACCGCTGACCAGCTGACGCTCATGAACGGCACGGACAAGCAGGCGATTGGCGGCATCGAGATGGCCGGCCCCGCGTACTGGGGACCCGACTACAACGGCATCATGGCGGTGCTGATCACCGAGTTCGAGGGTCAGCAGCCAGTGACCGCCTCGTTCAACGTCGGGGAGAAAAAGGGTGTGGCGCAGGTTGAGTTTGCTCCCGTGATGCCTGGAGGCAACGCGTCGCAGGCGGCGTACAATGCCCGGATCAAGCAGCTCAACCTCGCGAAGCGCTTCCCCCTCAACAAGGTGCCGCTCAAGCAGTGCGCTGGTCAGCCTGCGGCCGCCGGGGCCGGTGCGACCACGGCGCCGTAGCGGCGGTCATGAAGGCTGTTCAAGCAGGTGGTTCGCAAGGCCACAACCGTTCCCCAAGCTGTTCTACCCCAGGAGGTCGCAATGATTACCAGTCAGGTGAAGTTCAATCTGCTCAGTCGGGAACAGGTGATGGGCTATCTCAAGTCCACCGGCTCCAAGGACCCGGACGTACTGCTCGCCGCGAAGGAGGAGTTTGCCAGCAACTACCGGCCGATCAAGTGGTTCGGCATCTGGGGCATGGTCTGCGGGGTACTCATGTCGCTGTTGATCGTCCTGGCCCCGCTGGGAATTCCGCTCTTCTTCCTCGGCGTCTGGTGGTTCCGGAGGGCCAAGAAGAACGCGATCATGATCGAGGGGACGTACGCTGAGTATCTGGTTACGCTCACTGGCAAGGGGCCATCACCTTTCGGGCTTAGCGCGAACGTGGCTTGAAGGCGTGAGGCGTGAGGCGTGAGGCGTGAGGCGTGAGGCGTGAGGCGTGAGGCGTGAGGCGTGAGGCGTTAGGAGTTGGGAGTTCTCATACCGACTCCTAACGCCGAACGCCTCACGCCTAACGCCTAGCTGTATTTCGCCGCCCACCGCCGGGCCACGTAGATCCCGACGCCGGTGCCGACCATGCTCAGCATGAACGCGGTCATCGTGCCGAAGGGCGCGCCGGCGAACCAGCCCAGCCACCCGCCGGCCGTGGCGCCGACGAAGACCATGAGCTTCGACATCGTCCCTCCCCATTGACGTCCTGACTACCCTTCAAGGAGACGCGGACGGCATGCGCCCGCGAGTTGCAACGCATTGGAGGTGTACTCATGTCGTTCGAAAAGCTCGCCGATGAAGAGCTTCGGAAGAAGCTTACACCCATCCAGTACAAGGTGACCCAGCACGAAGGGACGGAAGCCCCGTTCCAGAACGACTACTGGGACAACCACGAGCCGGGCATCTATGTGGATGTGGTGTCAGGCGAGCCCCTGTTCAGCTCGCTCGACAAGTATGACTCCGGCACTGGCTGGCCCAGCTTCTCCCGGCCGCTGGAAGAGGAAAACGTGCGGCTGCGGGTGGACCGGAAGCTCTTCGCCACCCGCACCGAAGTCCGGTCATCCGAGGGCGACAGCCACCTCGGTCATGTCTTCGATGACGGACCGGCCCCCACGGGCCAGCGCTTCTGCATGAACTCGGCTGCGCTTCGGTTCATCCCGGTCGACAAGCTCGAGACGGAGGGATACGGGCGTTATCTCGCGCTGTTCGGGCGGTAGGGTGTGGTGTCGCGCGGCATACCTCCTGGCGGCCACGCTGCTCGCCGGCTGCAGCCAGAGCGTGCTCCCTACGGCCGCGCCGGCTCCCTCGCCAGCAACCGACAGCATCGTCGCCACGCTCTTCTTCATCGGCGATGGCGGAGACCCCGATCCCCGTGGCGAACCGGTGCTCGTGGCGCTGCGCGCCCAGCTGGCGCACGCACCAGCCCGGAGCGTGGCACTCTTCCTCGGTGACAATGTTTATCCGTCCGGTATTCCCGACAGCGCCTCGCCCGGGTACGCCGAGGCCCACCGGCGCCTGACGGCTCAGGTAGGTGCTGTCGTCGCGTCGGGTGCGCGTGGCGTGTTCATCCCCGGCAATCATGACTGGAAGCAGGCCGGCGACAAGGGCTGGCACGCCGTGCTGCGGGCCCAGGCCATCATTGCCGCGGAAGGCCAAGGTCGCGTCATCCAGCTGCCGTCCGGTGCCTGTCCCGGGCCCGCGGTGGAGGACGTCGGCCCAGTGCGACTGGTACTGCTCGACACCGAGTGGTGGTTGCACGACGGGCCGCGGCCCATCGGCACCGCCGATGGGTGCGCGGCTAGCGAGCACGCGGTGCTCGATTCGCTCCGGACCCTGCTCGCAGGCGCCGGTGGGCGCACGATGATCGTGGCCGGGCATCACCCGCTCGTCAGTGGTGGGGAGCATGCCGGCAACTTCGGCTGGAAGGACTACTTCTTTCCCCTGCGGCAGGCGAAGTCGTGGCTATGGCTCCCCCTGCCAGTTATCGGCACGGTCTATCCGGCGGCGCGAAACGCGGGCATCTCCCGACAGGACATGTCGAACGGCTACTATCGCCGCATGGTCGACTCGCTTGATGCGGTCTTTGCGGTCGCCGCGCCGGCGGCGTACGTATCGGGTCACGATCACGGACTCCAGGTGATCGAGACCGCGCCGGGGCGCTATCAGGTCATCAGCGGTGGCGGCTACTACGGCCATATCGACTTCGTCGCGCCGATCGAGGGCACACAGGTCGCGCTGGCGAAGTCCGGGTTCATGCGGCTCGACGTGACCGCCAATGGGCGCCTCAGGCTCGCGGTGCTCACGGTCGGGCGGACGGGGACGCCGAAGGAGGCCGCGGCGATGTGGCTCGCCCGGCCGTAGGGCCTACCGCGCGATCATCCCGTCCCTTCCGCCCCACGGACCAGGCCACCCCGGCAACCGGAACGCGAGCACGCACGCCAGCACGGCGAACGCGAGGGTGACGCCGTAGGCCACGGCAAACCCATGCACCGTGTAGGTGCCTGCCACCCCGCCCACCAGCGCACTGAGGATGGCCACGGACACCGCCTGAATCGAGAAGCGCGTGGCACTGACGAAGGCCGACGCGCGCGCGACACGCTCGCGCGGCACTGAGCCGAGCGCGGTCGTGAACGTGGTCTGGATGGTCATCCCGAAGGCCACGCCACGGAGAGCAAGCAGGAGCCTGACGTGGCCCAGGGGCGTGTGCGCATCGAGGTGCATCAGTCCCCAGGTGCTGAGCGCGAGCAGGAAGAAGCCGCACACAGCGAGGGCGCGGGGACCGATTCGGTCGTAGAGACGGCCCGAGAGCGGTGTCGCCACCGCGGCGGCCAGCGGCTGCGCCAGGAGCACCTGGCCCACCGCGCCGGGCGACAGGCCCTGGATGGTCTCCAGGAAGAGCGGAAGCAGGAACTGCGCGGCAAAGAGGCCGACCACCCCCACGTAGCCCACGATGTTGGCGGCCAGGAAGATCGGATTTTCCAGCAATCGCACATCGAGCAGTGGCGCCGCCGACCGGTGCTCCACGATCCACAGCGCAATGAGGGCAGTGATACCCACCGCCAGGCTGATGATCACCGTCGGTGACGTCAGTCCCTCGGCCCGCGCCGAGGCGGCGGCATACAGGAGTGCGCCGAATCCCACCGACGACAGCAGCAGCCCAGGCCGGTCGAGCGTTGGCGTCTCCGGTCGCCGCCACTCCTGCAGCCACTGTCGTCCCGCCAGGATACCCCACGCGGCGACGGGAACATTCAGGAAGAAGATCCAGCGCCAGTAGCCGGCATCCACCAGCCAGCCGCCCAGCACCGGACCGAGCGCCGGGGCCACCAGCAGCGCGATGCCGAACACGCCGAACGCGCGGCCGATGCGCGAGGGCGGAAAGGCACGGTAGAGCAGCGCCGTGGCCGACGGCTGCGTGACCCCGCCGCCGATGCCCTGCAGCACCCGCCCGGCAATGAGCCATCCAAGGGTCGGGGCGAGCCCGCACGCCACCGAACCTGCAGTGAAGAGGGTGAGGCCGAGGAGGAACATGCGCTTGAGACCGAAGCGATCGGCGAGATAGCCCGCCACCGGGGTCACGATCCCCAGCACCAGCACGTAGAGACTGACAATCCACTGCGCGGAGTGCAGCGACGCCCCGAACTCGCGCTGCAAGGTGGGGAAGGCCACGTTCACCACCGTGGTATCCAGGATGACCATGAACACACCGGTCACCACGCATGCCAGGGTCTTCCAGGGGCTCCGCTGGACCTCCTCGACCATCCATCACCCCTCTTCCATCGCGCTTCAGGAGTCCTTCACGTCGTGGAATGTACGATGAAGGTGGTATGCCGTGTGGCCCGCCCGTTTTGACCCTGGAGGCCCTATGTACCGCTCGCTGCTCGTGCCGCTGGACGGCTCCGCCTTTGCCGAACAGGCGCTTCCCCTCGCGGCGGAGCTCGCCGCCCGGTCGGGCGCCACGCTGCACATCGTGCTGGTGCACCACTCGACCGCCGTGGTACCGGGACCGGGGGAGCCCGTGGTGTTCCACCCGGCCGTCGATGACGCGACCAGAGGGCAGGAGCAGGGCTACCTGACGACTGTGTCTACGCCGCTCGCGGGCACCCTGCGCGTGGTCACCCGCCTGCTCGACGGTCCCATCGCCGAGTCGATCGCCGACTACGCCAGGACCAATGCGATCGATCTCGTGGTCCTGACCACGCACGGCCGCGGCGTGCTGAGCCGCTTCTGGATCGGGAGCGTGGCGGACCGGCTGCTGCGCCAGCTGGAACAGCCGATGCTGCTGGTACGCCCCCATGCCTCGCGCGGGGTGCCATCGGCGGCGATGCTGCGCCGGGTCCTCATTCCGCTCGACGGATCGCCGCTCGCCGCCAGCGTGATCGAACCGGCCACCCGCCTCGGTGAACTGCTCGGCGCCGGGTTCACCCTGTTCCGCGCGGTGGTGCTTCCGCCGCCGGTGTGGCTGCCGTTTCCCGGAATCGTGCTCGCGCCGGAAGCGCCCGGTGCCACGACGGCGCAGCAACTGGACGCGACGCGGTACCTGCACCATATCGCGCAGCGGCTCCGCCTCCGGGGGCTGGAGGTGGCGACGGCCGTCGAAGTGGCCGACGACCCGGTCGCGGCGATCGCGCAGCACGCCGAGGACCATGCCGCTGACCTGATCGCCCTGGCGACGCATGGCTATGGAGGAGCGACCCGTTTCCTGCTCGGCAGTGTGGCCGACAAGCTGCTTCGCACGGCGACGGTGCCCCTGCTGGTATGGCGGCCCGGGGTGGAACGCAGTGCCGGCGCGGTCAACTCGCTGGATGCGGTTGGCGCTACGTCCTGAATGTCGCCGCGCGCAGCGCGTTGAGGATCACGGCCACGTCGATCCCCTCCTGCAGCAGAGCGCCCGCCGTGGCGGGAATGTGACCGGCGGCGGCAAACAGCATCGCGATGGAGCTGAGGCCGAGCCCGGCCAGCACGCTCTGCTTTGCGATGTGGGCGGTCCAGCGACTGATCTCGATGGCATCGAGCAGGCGGCGCGGGTCGTCCGCCAGGATCACCACGTCGGCGGCCTCGGCGGTGATCCCGCCGCCGCCCGAGGCCAACGCGACACCCACCGTGGCAGTGCTCAGCGCCGGCGCATCGTTGGTACCATCGCCCACCATCACCACTCTGGTGCCGTTCGCTGACAGCGCCCGGACGGCGTCAACCTTGTCTTCCGGCAGCAGGTCGCCGTGCGACTCGTCGAACCCAACCTGCGCCGCGATGGCCTGGGTGTTGGCCGCGCTGTCACCGGAGAGCAGCACGGTCCGGCGAATGCCGACGCTCCGCAGCTGGGCCAGGAGTCGGTCGATGCCGGGTCGCAGAGCATCGGCATAGGTAATGACGCCCGCCAGCGCTCCATCGACGGCGACGAATGCCCGGACCGCGCCACCGGCATCGCGGTGCTCATGCTCCAGGGCGTCGAGGTCGGTGACGATGGCGGGATGACGCTCGCGGAGCAGGCTCGCCGCGCCCACCAGCACCCGTCGGCCATCCACCGTGCCTTCGATACCCCGTCCAGCCACCTCGGCCACGTCGATTGCCTTCGGCAGCGCGCCACCCACAGCGCGGGCGGCCGAGACGACTGACCGGGCCAGCAGGTGTCCCGAAGTATCCTCCACCGCGCCGGCCAGCCGGAGCACGTCACCGGTCGCGAATGGTGCGCGGGTCCACACCGCCATCACTTCGGGGCGGCCGAGCGTCAGCGTGCCGGTCTTGTCGAACACCGCCACCGTGGTGCGGCCGAGTTCCTCCAGCGCCATGCCCGACCGGAAGATGACCTGCCGGCGTGCCGCCCGGTTGATCCCGCCGATCACTGCCACGGGCACCGCGAGGATGAGCGGGCATGGAGTGGCGACCACCAGCACCGCGAGCACGCGCTGGGCGTCACCCGACGCGAGCCAGGCAACACCACAGACCGCCAGCGTCAGCGGTGTAAACCAGATGGCGTAGCGATCGGCAAGACGCTGCATGGGCGCCTTGCTCAGCTGCGCATGGCGCACCAGCTCCACGATGCGGGCGTACTGGCTTTGTGCGGCGGGAGCGGTGACGCGGAAAACAACTGATCCCTCGAGGTTGGCCATGCCACTCATCACGGCCGTGCCCGGTTCCGCGAGCCGCGGCATCGGCTCCCCGGTGAGCGCTGCCGTGTCCAGGTGCGACCGCCCGCTCACCACGATGCCGTCGCATGGGATCAGGTCACCGGGCCGAACGATCAGCAGGTCACCCGCCGCGATGACGGTCGCGCTGACTTCTTCTTCCCGGTCGCCGATGACTCGGTGCGCCAGCCGGGGCGCCGCTTCCTCGAGCGCGCGCACCGCCTCCGACGCGCGGCCCTCGGCATAGCGCTCGAGCGCCTCGCCGCCGGTCTGCATGAGCACCACGATGAGGCCGGGCAGGGGTGTGGCGAGGAGGGCGGCCGTGATGATGGCCAGCATGGCTACGAGATCGGCGGCGAAATGGCCCCGTAGCATGCCGCGTACGGTGTGGACGACCACCGGGGCACCGGTGAGGAGGAGCCCCGCCATCCAAATCCGATGGGCGGTCACCGGATCGCCGCCCAACTGCAGGCCGAGCCCCGCCAGGATCGCGACGAGGGCGGCCGCCGGGACGAGCGCCTGCCAGCGGCTCACGCGCTCCGGCTGGTCCGCTCCTCTGCCTCCACGCCGTCGCGCAGGGAGAAGCCGACGCCGCGCACCGTTTGGATGAGCTGCCGGCCGCAGCTTGCATGCAGCTTCCGCCGGAGGTTGCCCACATGCACATCGACCACATTGCTCTCCGGGTCGAAATGCATGTCCCACACCTTCTCGAGCAGCTGAGTGCGCCGAACCACTTCCTCCGGGCGCAGGAGGAAGTGCTCGAGGAGCTGGAACTCCTTGTTGGTCAGGTCGAGCGGCTTGTCACCGGCCGTCGCCTGATGGCGCAGGCGGTCGAGAGCGATCGGTCCGTAACGAAGGACCTCGAGGCGCTCGGCGCCGCCGCGCCGCAGCAGCGCGCGCACCCGGGCGAGGAGTTCGTCGAACCGAAACGGCTTGGAGAGGTAGTCATCGGCGCCACTGTCGAGCCCGCGCACGATATCCTCGACCGCGTCGCGCGAGGTCAGCATGAGGATCGGCGTGTTGCGCCCCTCGCGCCGGAGCTCCTGCGCCACCTGGAAGCCGGATTTCTTGGGCAACACGACGTCGAGCAGGATCACATCGTACTCGTAGACATGCGCGAGCATCGTGGCCTCGGCACCATCAGCCGCAATGTCCACCACGTAGCCCTCTTCCTTGAGCCCCTGCTCGATGAAGCCTGCGACCTTCCGGTCGTCTTCTACCAGGAGAACTTTCATGTCGATTGCCGCCTCGGGTTGAGTCCTGGCCGTAAATCTCTGCTGGCGGGATGATCCGGTAGGGAACTCTTCATGAAGAGTACTTCACGCACCGGGTGTTTGGGGGAGGCGGAGGACAAAGCGGCCCCCGCCGCCCGGATTGGCCTCGGCGAACAGGTCACCCCCCAGGAGTCGCGCGAGCCGGCGTGACAGCGGGAGGCCCAGCCCGACCCCGCGCGCCTCCTCGCCCGCCTTGGTCTCATAGACGTCGAAGATCCGATCGAGGTCATCCTCCGGCACACCGGGGCCGCTGTCCTCCACCCGGAACAGGAGTGAGGTGCCCCCCTCGGGCCCGACCCGGAGCAGCACCAGGCCGCCGACCGGGGCATGTCGGACCGCGTTGTTGAGCACATTGCCGAGGATCTGTTCCACCCGCATTGCATCGGTCATGCAGGTTGGCATGGCCGCCGCCAGTTCGCTGCGGAGCTCAATGCTGCGCTGGGCGGCGGCCGGTGTGGCGTGGCTGATGGCCCGCCGGGCTACGGCGGCGGGATCGACCGCCTGCAGGTTGGGCCGGAGGCGATCTTCGTCCAGTCGGGACAGGTCGAGCAGGTCGTTGATGAGGTCCACCGCCTGGCCCGCCGAGTCGAGCACCTCGAACGCGGCGCGGGGCACGGTGGCGGGGTCCTTCTTCCGGACCATCATCTCCGCCCAGCCATAGACGCCCGCAATGGCATTGCGCAGCTCGTGGTTGACCATCGCGAAGAACCGTTCCCGCGCCCGCTGCAGTCCCTGCACTTCCTGGAGCAGTCGGGCGCTCTCGCCGTGCAGCCGCGCGTTCTCGACGGCGGCAGCGGTCTGGGCGGCCAGCAGCAGGCCCACGTACTCATCCTCGTCGGTGAAGAGGCCCCCGCCCAGCTTCTCGGTCATGTACAGGTTGCCGAAGACGCCCCGGCGTCCAACGATCGGCACGCCGAGAAAGGAGTGCATCGGCGGATGGTGCGGTGGGAAACCGAACGAATCGGGGTGCTTTTCGAGGTTGGGCAGGCGCACGACTGCGGCCTTGCGGATGACGAGCCCGAGGATGCCGTGGCCTCGGGGCAGGGCCCCGATCTGGTGGCGATGCTCGGGGGTGATGCCGGCGGTGGTGAAGCTCTCGAGGGCGCGGCCATCGGGTGCCAGCACGCCAAGCGCTGCATACCGGCAGTCGATGAGTTCAACCGCGACGTCGGTGACTTTCTGCAGTACGCGCTCGAGCGAGGTTTCTGTCGCGAGCGACAGGCTGGCATCGAGCAACCGCTCGAGCCTGAGCTGCGTGGTCGGTTTTGGCGGGGTCATGCCGCAACCTAAGCGGCCCGGCTGGACTCTTCACCCCCCCTTCACCGACCTTTCACTGCCCGTCTGCCAAACTGGACGCAATGACTCCGACCCGTCATTTCGTCGTCGCCGTTTCTCCGGAGGTTGCGGCCGAGAGTGCGCTGAGGGTGGCGCGCGCCTTGGCCAGTGCGACGCACGCGCGCCTGACCCTGTTCCCACTCAGCGACCATGTGGCGCTCGGTGCCGGCGTGGCCGGTATCGAGATTTCCCGGTTTGCGGAAAGCGTCCAGGCTGACCTGCTGGTGCTGCCCCGGATGATGCTCGCCGGGGAGCAACTGACCGACGCCGTGACCCGGCGCAGTCGCGTGCCCTGCCTCGTGGTGTCTTCGGGGCAGGAAGACCTCCACCGATGGCTGGTCGCGCTGGACGGGTCGCCCCGTTGCACCTTGGTGCTGTCGATGGTTGCGCCTCTGGTGAAGGCGGTGGGCGGCACCGCCAGGCCACTCACGGTGCGGCACGGGGATGTCATGACGGAAGTGCTGCGGGAGCGGGAGGCGCTCCAGGCGGGCGTGCTTGCCATCGGGTCGCGACCGGGCGGGCCGCCTCCACCGATCCCGACGGGCAGCCTGGCGCGGCGCTTCGTGAACGACGCCCCCTGCATGGTGTTGACCGTGCCGCTCTGACCGGCCATTCGCCGCGTGGCTACACTTGTCGCCATGCTGCCTTCACTCCTCCTGGCGACACCGTTCGTTCTTGCCGTTGCCGCATCGGTGCTGCCGCGTGGACCCGCCGTTCGCCACGCCGCGATCGGAACGGTCCTCGCTTCGCTCGCCACCGCCGCCGCGTCCCGTGCCGCTCTGGCGCCTCTGTCCTTTCATACCATCAACAACGCCATCTTGTGGTGCGGACTGTTGCTCGTCGTTGTCGCGGTGGCGGAGGGATGGCGGGCTGGCCATCGCGCCAGCAGCATACCGGCTGCCGTTGCCCTGCTGGTGGCGTTCGCTGGCTGTGGCGGCACCCTGCGCGAGGGACGCGTGCTCCTGTCCTTGCTCGCGGGCCTTGTGGGTGCCGCCGTACTCACCGTGCTGCGCGTCGGGACCGCGACACAGGCACCGCGTGAGCCCGGGGCCGTGAGCCGTGCGGGCGGCTTCCGCCGATGGGGAATGCCACTGCTGCTCTCCCTGCTCCTGCTCCCGGCGCTCTGGTTCTGGCTGACCGTCGCGGGGCCGGAGGGGGTGTCCCTGCAGGGGCTTCGCGAGGCGCCGTTCAGTCCGGCGGCTGAGACACTGCTGGCGGCGCTGCTCCTCCCAGCGTCGCTGGTACTCGCCGGGACCTGGCCCTTTGGCGGCCTGACGCGAGGACCGCGATACGCGCCGCTTGGCGCGATGCTGCTCCTTGTTGTCGTCCTGCCGCTGCTGGGCGAGGGAGTGGAACACTGGCGTTCGCTGTACGCTGGATGGATCGTACTGGGCGCCGTGGTCGCGGCCGTGGGTGCCCGGTGGCCGCACCTCATGGCGAGTGCCGGGCTGTTCGCGATCGTGTGCGGCGGGCCGTCAGCGTGGTGGGCGGGAATGTCGCTGACCCTGATCGCCAGCCTGATATCGCTGGTGCCAGGGGTGCGCGGCATGCCCGTGCGGGTGGTGATGCTCGTGGCCGCCGGCTGCGGCATCGTGGCGCTCGGGGCGACACTCGGCAACGAAGTGGTCTACTCCGCGGCCATGCTGCTCGCGACCATCATCGGGATGCTGCGGACGCCGCTTCCCCTGGCCGCGAGCCGCTAGTACGTCGAGAACACCGTCGTCTTTCCCCTCGCATCGAAGGCCAGGACCTGGAAACGCTCTGGTGTGCCACCTTCCATGCCGGGAGAACCGGTGACCATCCCCGGCACGGTCAGGCCCACGATCTTCGGGTGCTCCTTGAGCAGGCGCTCGATGTCGGCGGCCGGTACGTGACCCTCGATGACATAGCCGCCGACGATGGCGGTGTGGCATGACCCCAGCGCGTCCGGCACGCCAAGGTCCGCCTTCACGGCCGTCATGTCGCTCGTGTCATGAGCCGCCACCGAGAAGCCCTGCTTCCGGAGGTAGTTGACCCACTTGTTGCAGCAGCCGCAGGTGGCCGCCTTGTAGACCACGACCTGGGTGACGGCGGCTGGCCGGGCGGCCACGGTGAACGTGACGACTGTCGCGGCGGCGAGGGCAATCCCCGTGAGTCGGCGCAGCAGGGCGGCCGTCACGTGGCGTCCGCGGAGGCGGGATCTGGCAGTTCACGGAACTCCATCTGCTCTGCCGCTACTTCACGAAAGTCGCCAGCGACGCGCAACCGGGCCATGCGATCACCCATGAAGTTGAGCCGTCGCTCCCGCAGGCCCGGGAAGAGCGGCACCACATCGTACCACACGCCGATGTTGAGGTCAGGGTGCTTCAAGCGGAATTCGGGCTTGAGCCGGGCCTGATAACGGGCCATGGCACCTCCTATGGCTGCTTTCAAGGTCGCTCCGGGTGTAGGCGGTGAATCGTGCGTCGCCCGGAAGTGTATGCGCCACCGGCGTTACGTCAATTCACAAATGTTGACCGCCCTCTCGGGGGTGTCCATATTTGGCCGCGCGTCCCGGCTCCCCTGACGGGCCGGCGCACCCTACAACGAGGCTTGCCATGGCGTTCGCACTTCCTCCGCTTCCATACGACTACACCGCCCTGGAGCCGCATATCGACGAAATGACGATGCGGATCCATCATGACAAGCATCATGCGGCATATGTCAACAACCTGAACACCGCGCTGGAACCCCACGCCGGCCTGCAGGGCAAGAGCCTCGATGCGCTCCTGGCCGACCTGTCCGCCGTCCCCGAGTCGATCCGGGGCGCGGTACGGAACAACGGTGGTGGCCACTGGAACCACACGATGTTCTGGGAAGTCATGGCGCCGGGTGGCGCGAAGGAACCGCATGGTGCGCTGGCGTCCGCCATCGACCAGGCGTTTGGCGGGTTCGCGCCGTTCAAGGAGCAGTTCCAGAAGGCGTGTATCGGCCGCTTTGGCAGCGGCTGGGGTTGGCTCGTGGCCGACGGCAAGGGTGGCGTCAGCATCGAGAGCACCCCCAACCAGGACAGCCCGCTGATGGAAGGGCGGAAGGCAATTCTCGGTTGCGATGTGTGGGAGCACGCCTATTACCTCAAGTACCAGAACCGCCGCCCGGACTATGTGGGCGCGTGGTGGAACGTGGTGAACTGGACCGAGGTCGGGAAGCGTTTCGAGCAGCGGTAACCAACCAGTCACCTGGATATCTCATAGCACATGGCGCTTCCCCCTGTTGGTTCGCCCGCCCCCGATTTCACGCTGTCGTCCACGTCGGGAGCGGACGTCACCCTGTCCGCGCTCCGCGGCAAGAACGTGCTCCTCGCGTTCTTCCCGATGGCGTTCACCAGTACCTGCACCGCTGAGATGTGTGCGCTCACCGAGGATTACGACACGCTCGCCAACGCCGATACGATGGTGCTGCCGATCAGCACCGATGCGGTCCCGTCCCTGGTCGAATTCAAGCGCAAGGAAAGCCTCGGCGTGGACCTGCTGAGCGACTTCAAGCGCGAAGTCTCGCGGCAGTACGGCACGCTCATCGAGGAGCGTTTCTTCTCCAACCGCGCCTACGTGCTCATCGACCGCCAGGGCACGATCCGCTGGGCGTTCATGGAAGCGACGCCCGGATCCCGGCGGGAAAACGCCGAGATCTTCGAGCAGCTGGCGCAGCTCGGCTGAAAGGCCCCATCTCCCGCTTCATGTCGCCCGGCCGGTCCGGGCTCGCATCGCTCCTGATCCTCGTGGCCCTGCTGCCAGCCTGTACGATCGAGGATCGCGCACCGACCGGGAGCCGGAAGGATCAGGCGGAGATCCAGCGGCTCATCTATGCCTATCACCGTTCCGCCAGCGTCGATCCGTCCGGGGATCCGAGCCCCGGCGCCATGCGCGTGACCCGGATCGACCTTCGACAGGAGGGCGACCTGGCGGCGGCATGGGTGACGGCCCGGCTTGCGGGGTCCGATGACGGTGAGGTGCTGGAGCATTTCGTCCTGCGGCGGAGCGGCACAGAGTGGCGCGTGGTGAACGTGGGCGTCGCCGCGGTGCGTCCGGCGGGCCCACGGCGCGCCTCGCCGTGAGCGATCCGGTGACCGGACTGCCGGCCGGGCGCGGGCTTGCCATCGTCGGGGCCGTCGCCCAGCGGCTCAACTCCGGCGCCCCGCAGGAAGAGACGGTCGCGGCCGTCGCGGAGGTGCTGCGAACCCAGCTGCCGGCCAGCGCGGTCGCGCTATGGGTGCACGAAGCCAACGCGACGACCTTTGTGCGCATCGGGAGCGGCGGGGGCCTGGAGGGCGGCGCCCGTGTGCCGCGGCTCGACCAGCTTCCTGCCATGGACCCGGGGGCGGAGCGCCTGGCCCTGGTGCACGACAGCGAGACGCTCGGCGTGCTGGAGGTTCACGGGGCCGCGCCTGAGGCCGGCGTGGTGCTGCGGGTCGTGGCGCACGTGCTCTCCCCATTCCTCGCCGCGGTTGAGCTCTCGGAAGACCTCGCCTACGAGGTGGCGTCGCAGTCGCGCGAGATCGAGGAACAGCGCCGCTTCACCTCCCTGGTCATTGACAGCCTTCCGGTTGGACTCTACGTCGTCGATCGCGATTACCGCATCCAGGTCTGGAATCGCAAGCGCGAGACCGGTACCCAGGGCCTCCCGCGCACGGAAACGGTCGGTCGCCGCCTGTTCGAGGTGCTGACCCGGCAGCCGGCGGCCGAGCTCAAGGCCGAGTTCGACCGGGTCTTCGAGACCGGTGCCATTGAACAGGTGGAGTTGGAGGTGCCGCAGGGCGGGGACGTGCGCTACTTCCGCACCACCAAGCTCCCGATGCGGCTCGATGGCGAGGGCATCACGCACGTCATCACCATCGGCGAGGACGTGACCGAGTGGCGCGCGATCCAGGTGCAGATCAACCAGAGCGAGAAGCTCGCCGCCATCGGCCAGCTCGCCGCCGGCATCATGCACGAGATCAACAATCCGCTGGCCACCATCGGCGCGTGCGTGGCCGCCATGGACGGCCGCATCGCCGAGTTCGGCGCCCAGCAGGCCATCCCGCTGCGGGAGTATCTCGACATCATCGAGAAGGAGGTCCATCGCTGCACCAGCATCGTGGACGGCCTGCTCGACTTCAGCCGTCCCAAGGGCAAGCGCAAGGCTGCCGTGCTGATCAACACCGTGGTGGAGGACGCGCTCTTCCTGTTCAAGCACCACGAGCGGTACAAGCAGTACGTGGTGGAGACGTCGCTGGCGGAGGGATTGCCTCCGGTGCACGCGAACGCGGAGCAGCTGATCCAGGTGCTCATGGCCCTCATGCTCAACGCGCTGGATGCCATGGAGCCGGGTGGCCGGCTGACCCTTCGCACGGCAGGCACGCGCTGGCGCTCCGACGAGGTGGTGGTGGAGGTCGAGGACACCGGGGAGGGGATCCCGTCCTTGGTGCGGCCCCGGATCTTCGAGCCGTTCTTCACCACCAAGCCGACCGGCCGCGGCACGGGACTCGGGCTTTCCATCTGCTATGGTATTGTGGAGGAACACCGCGGACGGATCGAGGTCGACGCGCAGGCCGGCGGCGGCAGTGTCTTCCGCGTGTTCCTGCCCACCCTGCCGCCGGGCACCGACGCATGAAGATCCTGGCGATCGAGGACGACCACACCGTCGGCCAGTACGTGAAGCGCGGGCTCGAGGAACAGCGCTTTCACGTGGACCTCGCCGTGGACGGGCTCGAGGGCCTGCGCCTGGCGTCCGGTGGGCAGTATGACCTCATCATTCTCGACCTGCGCCTGCCGGAAATGTCCGGCCTCGAGGTGCTCCGCAACCTCCGCGATCGCGGACTCACGGTGCCGATCCTGGTCCTGACGGCCCAGGATTCCGTCGACTTCAAGGTGCAGGCGCTGCGCACCGGCGCCGATGACTACGTCACCAAGCCCTTCTCGTTCGAGGAACTGCTGGCCCGGGTGGAGGCGCTGGGCCGGCGGCCGCAGCAGCTCCGCAGCCCGGTGTTCCGCGTGCTGGACCTCGAGCTGGACACCGCGACCCATGAGGCTCGGCGCGGCACCGAGCCCATCGAGCTTACGCCGAAGGAGTACACGGTGCTCGAATACCTGATGCGCCATGCCGGGCGCGTCATGTCCCGCACGCTCATCACGGAGTATGCCTGGGACTACCACTTCGATCCCGGCACCAACATCGTCGACGTCGTGATCAACCGGCTGCGCAAGAAGATCGACTCCGGCCACGCGCGAAAGCTCATCCACACCGTGCGCGGGGTGGGGTACACGGTGAAGGGCTGACATGAGCAGCATTCGCTCGCGGCTCGCCGTGGGCTATGCGGTGACGCTGCTGCTCACGCTGGGCGGGTTCTGTGCGGCGGTCTACTACGAGTTGCGCAAGCCGAGCATCTCCGGGCTGGACCAGGAGCTGGCCCGCGAGCGCGACCTGGCCATCCAGTACCTCACCGAAGCGCACCGCGTGCTCGGTCCACTGGTGGAGCCGGGCGTGTCGCCGGTGCTCGCCCGCGGCATCGCCGCCGGGTTCCAGGGGCTGCGCGACTACCTGCTGCTGGTCGACACCGCGGGCAGTATCCTGTTCACCTCGGATTCCCTGGCCGCGCTACCCTTCGGGGACCTGCAGATCCTCACCAACCTGCTGGCGCCGCCTCCCGCGGAGCGCCGGTCGGTGTCGCTGCGCCTGCAATCAGGTCGCGAGGTGCGCGCGATCGCCTCCCCGCTGGGCACGGCAGGCGAGCCGATCAGCGCCATCCTCGTGGCCGCTCCGGTCGACCGCGGTGCGCTCGATGCCAGCGTGTTCTTGCGCTCCATGCTGCTCGTCGCCCCACTCGTGCTGCTGGCCTCGGTGTTCGCCGGCTACTGGCTGTCGGCCCGTGCCCTCCGGCCGGTGCAGGGCATCATCGATGAACTGGAGGCAATTACCGACGGACGGAGCCTCCACCGCCGCCTGGCGGTGCCGCTCGCCGCCGACGAGGTATCGCGCCTGGCGCAGACACTCAACGGGATGCTCGCCCGGCTGGAACAGAGCTTCTCCAGCCTGCACCGCTTTACCGCCGATGCCAGCCATGAGCTCAAGACGCCGCTGATGGTGCTCCGTGCCGGCGTGGAGCGCTCGCTCACCAATCCCCGGACGCCGAACGAGGTGATGGCGTCCCTCGACGAGACGCTGGGCGAGATCAACCGCATGACTGAGCTGGTCGAGAGCCTGCTCACCCTGGCGCGGGCCGACGACGGCCGGGCGCCGCTGCCGGTCGAGCGTACCGACCTGCGCGAACTGATGGCCGAAGCCTCGGAGACGGCGGGGATGCTGGCCGAGTCGGGGCGGCTCAAGGTGGTGACGAGCATGCCCGAGGCGCCGGTATGGGTCATGGTGGACCGGCGGCGCATTCGCGAGATGCTGCTCAACCTGGTGACCAACGCCATCAAGTACACCCCCGCAGCCGGCCGGGTGGATCTCTCACTGGGCATCCGCCGCGATGGGGCGGCCATCATCGTGCGGGACACGGGTATCGGTATCGCGTCCAATGACTTGCCGCATATCTTCGAGCGCTTCTGGCGGGCAGACCTGGCACGGACGCGCACCGGCGAGCGCCCAGGCAGTGGCCTTGGGCTGGCTATCACGAAATGGATCGCCGAGGCGCATGGGGGCTCGATTACTGCCTCGAGTCGCCCGGGCCGGGGGACAACCCTGACGGTCGTGCTTCCTCTGGCGGGGGAGCAATCGCCGACGAGTGCTGAAGTGTCGTGACAGCGACACTCTCAATGGTCACCCCGCGTCACCACCTGTAATTCAGTCGTCACCGATTTGTCATCCCGCCCCCAGCACCAAGCCATTTCCGAGCGGTATGCTCCCCTGCACTCGTTGACCATCATTGAGCGAGGAGGGCGGTAGTGTTCGAGAACCTGATCGAATCGTCCAACAAGGGCTCGAAGTCGTTGGGGCAGTCGATCCTGTCGGTGATCATTCACGGCCTGGTGATCTTCGCGGCCGTTGCGGCCACGAAGGGTGCCGCCGAGGAGATCAAGCAGCGGGTCATCGATACGACGCTCGTCTTCCTCAAGCCACCGGAGCCCAACCAGCCGCCGCCACCCCCGCCGCCACAGGATGTGGTGGTGTCGGCGAATCCGCCGCCCAAGGGGTTCCAGACGATCATCCCGCCGGACATCATTCCGAAGGACATTCCTCCGATCGACTTGAACGCGAAGCCGTTCGATCCGAAGGATTTCTCCGGCAAGGGCGTCGAGGGTGGCATCGCGACCGGTATCGAGGGTGGCACCGGTCCGGTGGAACTGGGCCAGGTCTTCCTGACCTCGCAGCTGGATGATCCGGCGCAGCGCATTTCCGGACCGCCGCCGCGCTACCCGCCCGTCATGGCGAGCGCCGGCATCGCCGGGTCGGTGGACCTGCAGTTCATCATCGACACGACCGGGCACGTCGAGCCCGGCTCGCTCAAGGTGCTGGCGAAGACGCACGATGCCTTTGTGGAGCCGGCCAAGGAGGCCATCCAGAAGAGCATCTACAAGCCGGCGCGCTACAAGGGTGAGCCGGTGCGGCAGCAGGTGCAGCAGCGCGTGTCGTTTACGAGCCCGAATTGATCGCCTGATTGCGGATTGCCTGATCATCGTACCGCGCGCCGGGCGCCGCGGTGGAGCCATTCAACCGTTGAACCGAGGAGTACACGATGGGCGTCGATCTTCTGCACCTGTGGGCCCAGATGGGCATGTTCGCGAAGGGCATTGTCGTCATCATGGCGCTGATGTCGGTGTTCTCGCTGACGATCATGATCACGAAACTGATCCAGATCAAGAAGAGCGAAGCGGCGACGCGCAAGTTCGCGCCGACCTTCTCTCGCGCTATCCAGGAAGAGAATCTGGACCAGGCGATCGCGCTCGCCGAGAAGAACCGGGCCGGTCACCTGTCCCGCGTGGTCGGTGGGGCCCTGGGTGAAGTGAAGCCGCTGATCCGCGATCGCGCGACGATCACCGCGGCCGACATCAACTCCTCCGAGCGTGCCGTCGAGCGCCAGATGCTGATCACGCTGTCCGAGTTCAAGCGCGGCCTCCCGGTGCTCGCGACCGTCGGCGCTACGGCACCGTTCGTCGGCCTGCTTGGCACCACGATGGGTATCGTGAACGCCTTCACCGGCATGGCGCAGCAGGGCGCGTCCGGCGGCCTGGCCGGCATCTCGGCCGGTATCGCCGAGGCCCTGATCACCACTGCCTTCGGCCTCATGGTCGCCATCCCGGCGGTATGGGCCTACAACTACTTCCAGACCAAGATCGAGAACCTCACGGTCGAGATGACCTACGGCTCCAAGGAACTCATCGACTACCTCATCAAGAGCGTCGGCAGCGAGTTCGGCCGGTCGATCTTCACCAAGGAGTTCCAGGCCCAGAAGGCGGTCACCGGCGCGGGACAGATCAGCGGCTGATGGTGCTGATCGGCCCTCACACGCACGGAAAGGCAGGCCAGTATGGGTATGGCGATCGGATCGGCCGGGCAGTCACAGGTCAAGTCGGAGCCCAACGTGGTGCCGATGATCGATGTGATGCTCGTGCTGCTGATCATTTTCATGATCGTGACACCGCTCATCTCCGCCGGGTTCAAGGCGACGATGCCGAAGGGTGCCAACCTCGACCCTGATCCTGAGGGCGAGGGTGAGGTGATCCTCGGCATCGATGAGTCGGGCAACTACTACATCGACGCGCGCGCCGTGGCCAAGGGCGCGCTCGAAGACCAGTTGAGGGCGAAGTACACCAACCGGGAAAAGGACAAGATCCTGTACCTCAAGGCCGACAACCAGTTGGCCTACGGGTCGGTGCAGGAGGCCATCGAGATCGCGCGGACCGCCGGCGTGCGGGTCATTGCCGCCGTGACGGATCGCGACGGCGGGGTCTTCGCCGCCGATGCCGCCAAGAAAAAGGAGGGCCAGTAACATGGGCATGTCGGTGGGTGGTGGCTCGTCGACGCTGACGTCGGAGCCGAATGTCGTACCGATGATCGACATCCTGCTGGTGCTGTTGATCATCTTCATGATCACGCAGCCCCTGTCGCGCACCACGATCAGTGTCCAGGTGGCCCCGCCCATCGAGGACAACCAGGTCAAGTCGGAAATCAACAACCAGATCGTGCTCGAACTGGGCGATGACGGCTCCTACGCGATCAACCAGCAGCCGGTTCCCAAGGACCAGCTCGATACCCAGCTGCACGCCATTTTCGATGCGCGCCCGGCCAAGCTGCTGTTTCTCAAGCCGGGACAGCGGCGGATCTACCAGGACGTTGTGGCCGCGATGGACGTAGCGAAGGGTGCGGGGATCCAGATCATCGGGTTTACGCCGAAGGAAGCGTACAGATAGGCCGTGAGGACGTGAGGACGTGAGGCGAGGGAAGGGCGGAAATGGTGTCGGTTTCCGCCCTTCTTCCATTCCAGCCACCTCACGTCCTCACGTCCTCACGTCCTCAATGTGCGCCCTCCCCCTTACGTTTCGTCATCTCTCTCACCGCCATGGCTCCCTCGCGCTCACACCTCTTTGACATTGACCTGCCCGACAGCCCGGGCAGGCGCCGTGCGGCACGATGGGGTGTGGTGGCGGCGTTGCTGCTGCACGCGCTGGTCATTGGCCTGGTGCTCTGGCGTGGGCCCGAGTTCTGGCAGCTGACCCCGTCCAGCGGCACGCCAGCGCCCGCGCGCGGTGGGGGTGGTGGCGGTGGTGGCGGTGGTGGCACCCGGCCCAACGTCGTCTATATTCTCCCCCCGGCCGCCAAGGCTCCCGTGCCGGCGCCAGTTCCGCCCGTCAAGCCGCCACCACCCGTGCCACCCCCGCCGGTGCCTCCGGCGCGCACAGAAGTCGCCAGCGTCGTGGCCCCATCCGACTCGGTCGCGGCCTCGACCGGCGCGGCCGGCCCCGGGGAGGGACCCGGCACCGGCGGCGGTGCCGGTGGAGGCACCGGTGGCGGACAGGGTACCGGCACAGGCACCGGAACCGGTCCCGGCGCCGGCGGTGGGGAGGGTGGCACCATTCGGCCCCCCGTCTGGAGCGCCGGAGCACTGCCATTCGGCGAGACGCCGAAGTCGCTTCGCGGCCGCTACATCGACGTCACCTTCTGGGTGGCCCTCGATGGCCGGGTCGAGCGGATCGGCATCGAGCCACCGATCGAGGACGCGAAGTACCGGGAGTACTTCAGCGAAGTGATGATGCGTACCTGGCGCTTCAGGCCGGCACGCGCTCCGTCCGGCGAAGCGGTGCCAGGCACGGTGACGATCGGCTTCAATCTGCCCAGCAAGTGACCTGTTTCTCAGGCCGGAGCCACGCGTGAGCCAGTTGTTCCGTCGCAAGCCGATCGCCGAGCTCGTTCCCGAGAGCGACAACCTGCACGGCCTGAAGCGCATGCTCGGCGCCGGCGACCTGATCCTCCTGTCCATCGGCGCCGTCATCGGCGCCGGCATCTTCTCCTCGATCGGCACCGCCGCCGCGGGCGAGGTGCTGCCTTCGGGCGAGGTGGTGCGCTACGGCGCCGGCCCGGCGCTCATCGTCTCCTTCGTGCTGCTGGGGGTGGTGTGCGGCCTCTGCGCACTCTGTTATGCCGAGCTGGCGGCGATGATCCCCCAGGCCGGCAGCGCCTATGCCTACTCCTACGCCACGCTGGGCGAGTTTGTCGCCTGGATCATCGGCTGGGACCTGATCCTGGAGTACGCGGTCGGCAATGTCGCCGTGGCGATCGCGTGGAGCGGCTACCTCAATTCGCTCCTCACCGGTTTCGGCATTCACTTGCCAGGATGGCTGACCCACGGCTATCGCACCGCGCTGAAGAGCCCTGATCCAGCCATTCACAGCCTCCTCGACACCGCCCCCCGCGTCTTCGGCCTGCCCATACTGCTCAACGTGCCGGCATTCCTCATCGTGATGTTCGTGACCTGCCTGCTGGTGTACGGGGTGAAGGAGAGCATCCGCGCCAACAACGTCATGGTGCTGATCAAGCTGCTGGTGCTCAGCCTCTTCGTGATCGTGGGGGTGCAGCATATCGACCCGGCCAACTATGTCCCTTTCGCCCCGAACGGCTGGACCGGCATCCACCAGGGCGCGGCGATCGTGTTCTTTGCCTACATCGGCTTCGACGCCATCTCGACCGCGGCCGAGGAAACGAAGGATCCGCAGCGCAACATGCCGATCGGCATTATTGGCGGCCTGGCCATCTGCACACTCATCTACGTAATCGTTGGCTGGGTGGCCACCGGCATCGTGCCGTATCAGGAGCTGCGCGCCGCCGACCCGCTGGCGCGCGCGCTGCAGGTGGCCGGGCTCACCCGCGTCAGCTGGATCGTGTCGGCGGGCGCGGTCGTGGCGCTCACCGCCGTGCTGCTCGTGTTCCAGTACGGCCAGCCGCGCATCTTCATGGCGATGGCGCGCGACGGCCTCCTGCCGCAGTGGGCGGCAAAGATCCATCCGAAGTACCGCACGCCCGTGACGAGCACGATCGTGACCGGGTGCGTCGTTGGCCTGGGCGCGCTCTTCGCCGACGAGAACGAGATCTACGACCTGACCAACATCGGCACGCTGGCCGCCTTCGCCATCGTCTGTATCGGGGTGCTGGTGCTTCGCATCCGGGAGCCGGAGCGGCCCCGGCCATTCCGCGTTCCCATGGTGGGCGCGGTGGCGCTGCTGGGTGCGGCGGCCTGTGTCTACATCATGAAGGGGCTGCCGCCGCACGCCTGGGAACGGTTCGGGATCTGGCTGCTGCTCGGGCTGGTGCTCTACTTCGCCTACGGGATACGGCACAGCAGGCTGCGGAGACGCGCCCCGGAGTAGGTCAGGCTATCCGGAATGCCCTGCTGCTGCGCGCCGCCAGGTGCAGCGCGCCGTCGAGCGGGTCCACTGGCATCTGTTGCGCCCGCACCAGGGGCATCGCCGCCAGGCGCGCCAGTACCCGGTCACGGAGTGGGCTCCCGGGCCCGAGCAGGCTGCCGGCCAGTGCCACCGGCACCGGTTGCGGCTGCGTAATCTGGTCGGCCAGGCGGGCCACCAGCTCCGTGAGCTCCAGGGCAGCGTAGGCAGTGATGCCCTCCGCGACCGCGTCTCCCGCGGCCGCCACCGCCAGCACCACCGATGCGAGGGCGGCGACCTCGCCCACCGCCGCCGTGGTGCTCCAGCGCACCAGGTCGTCCAGCCCCGCGCATCGCTGCACCCGGAGCAGCTCGGGGGTAAGCAACGTTTCCTCACCGCGCCCGTCGGCCGCGCGCCCCACCGCCACCAGCGCGAGGCGGGCAATGGCATAGCCGCTTCCCTCGTCGCTCATCTGCCAGCCGTAGCCGCCCTGCCGGAATGAATCACCCGTGGCGTCGCGGCCCACCGCGATGCTGCCGGTGCCAGCGCTCAGCACGATGCCCGGGCCATCGCCGAACGCGGCGGCCTCGGCCAGTTCGACATCGGTCACGACCACCACGCGCTCGGCGACTGCCTCGCCTCGCAGTGCCTGACCGAGCTCCCGTCGCTCCACCTCCCGCCCAACACCCGCGGCGCCCACCACGAGGGTCTCAGCGCGCAGTACGCCGGCGTTGGCGAGTACCCGTCGCGCCTGTTCCGCGATGACACCCGCCGCCGCGAGTGCGCGACCGGGGCGCACCGCCCCGGCACCACCCAGCGCCTGGCCCACGGCTTCCCCGTCCTTCCAGGCCACGGCCCGTGTCTTCGAACCGCCCGCATCGACTCCGACGATGATCACGAGGCGATCTCCGGCGTGCGTGGTGTGCTGCGCAGCATGATACTCGATGCCACGCCCGTCCCGACGGCCAACAGCGTGCCGAGCGGCACGTACCACGGCCAGGCGAGGCGTCCCACCGGGGCGAGCCACTCGAGGCCGCCCATCGTCGCGATGCGTGACGCGAAGACTACCACGAGCATCACACTCACCGTCACGGTGACGGCCGCGATCACGTCGCGCGTGCGTGCCCGGGGCCAGCGACCCGCAAGCACATACGTGCCGAGCAGTGCGCCATAGGTGATCGACGCGATGGAGAGCGCCAGGACCACGGCAGGCGTGTCGGCCTTCGAGGCCGCGACGTGAAAGCCGAGCGCCGCGATGATGAGGCCGATGCCCCACACCAGCGACACGAAGCGCCCGACGCGCAGGAGGTGCACCGGATCCCGGCGACCCGTGATGGACGCGTAGAGATCGTACGTCACCGCCGAGGCGAGCGCGCTGATCGCCGAGCTGTGGCTGCTCATGGCGGCGGCGAGGATGCCCGCGATCACCAGGCCGGCAATGCCGCCCGGCAGGGCATGCACGATGAATCCGGAGAACACTTGGTCGCCCGGCATGCCATCGGGTGCCAGGCCCACCGACCAGATGGCGATACCCACGAGCAGGAAGAGCGCGAACTGCAGCATCACGACGATGCCGGAGCCGACGAGCGCCACCTGCGCGTCGCGGAGCGAGCGCGTGGCGAGCAGGCGCTGCACGATGAGCTGGTCGGTGCCATGCGATGCGGCGCTCAGGAGGGCGCCGCCCACGATGCCGCCGAGCAGCGTGTACGGAATGGTGAGCGAGAGGGCGGGGTTGATGAGGGTGAGCTTGCCCGCCTCGGCCGCGCGCGCCAGCACGGGGCCGACCCCTCCGCCAAGGCGGGTCGCGATCCAGAGGGCCGCGATGCCGCCGGTGACGTACACCGCGAGCTGCAGCACGTCGGCCCACACCACGGCCTTGAGCCCGCCGAACCAGGTGTAGATGAGTGTCGCGATCCCCATGACGATGATCGCAGCCGGAACGCTCCAGCCGGTGATGAGCGCCAGCGGCACCGCGCCGGCGAAGACACGCACGCCGTCCCCCAGGAAGCGCGTCACGAGGAACACGACCGAGGTGATGCGCCGGGCCTCCGGGCCGAAGCGCCGTTCCAGGCGCTGGTAGGCGGTCTCCTGCTCCCCGCGGAAGTAGCCCGGCAACAGCCACGCGGCGACGCCGACGCGGCCGATGAAGTAGCCGATGGTGAGCTGGAGAAAGGTGAGGTTGCCGCGGGCGCCGATCCCCGGCACCGAGATCACGGTGAGCGCGGACGTCTCCGTCGCCACGATGGAAAGCATGACCGCCCACGCCGGCAGGTCACGCGCACCGAGGAAGTAGTCGCCCGCTGACGACTGCCGCCGTGACACCCAGAGCCCGAGGGCGAGGGTGAAGACGAAATAGGCGGCAATGACCGCGAGGTCGAGGGGTCTCATTGAAAAGGGCTCCCCTTTTCAGGGAGCCCTCTCACGACCCACGACTCACGACTCACGACTCAAACAGTAAAGCTGCTCCCGCACCCGCACCCGCCGCTGGCGTTCGGGTTGGTGAACGTGAAGCCCGATCCCTGCATGGAGGTGACGTAGTCCACGACCACGCCGGACAGGTACTGGGCGCTGAAGCCATCGACAAAGACCCGGACGCCGTTCACTTCCTGCACCATGTCGTCGTCCAGCGAGGCTTCCTCGATGTTCAGGCTGTACTTGAACCCGGAACAGCCACCCGGCAGGACGCTGACCCGCAGGCCGGCCGTCTCTTCGGGAACCTGCTCGGCGGCGATGAACTTCCTTACCTCGGTGACGGCGGCAGGCGTGAGGACCAGCTGAAATCCGCTGGGGGCCTGCGTCTGCTCACTGGTGCTGCTCATGTGGCCTCCTGATGCGCCGCGGAACCCCCGGCGCCACAATTTGTTAGGTCATCCTTCTGCATGCAGTCTACGTGCCACCGGAGACCATGTCAATTCAGCCGCCTGGAGTCACGGTTTGGCGGGCAGCGCCGGGACCATGAGACCCGCACCCAGCGGAATTCCAGGCGGAATCGGCACCGGCGTGCGGCCGGAGATGGCCGCGCCGGTGAGGGCGCCGGCAACCGCCCATTCGGTATTGGCATTGGACGCCCATCCCAGCAGGACGGTGCCCAGCCCTGGCACCTGCGCGCCCACGTACGGCGAGCCCAGCGAGACGAACACCGTGGGGCGCGTGCGCGCGGTGCTGTCCACCAGTCGGGCAAGCAGGTCGGGCATGCCGATCGTGCCGCGTCCGGCAAAGGCGCGGATCGCCACGGCAACGATCGCCACCGGTGCGGTGGCAAGCACGGTGCGCGCCGAGTCGTAGCTCGCGGGCCCGCTGGCCGGCGACAGCCGAAACATCGCGATCGTGTCGCCGCGGGCGCGCAGCTCGCTCAGCAGCGTGGTGCCCGCCGTGGGGTTCAGCTCATCACCGTAGACGATGACACCGCGGCTGCCACGCTGGCGCCTGACACCGTCGAGCGCCCCGTCGCGGTCACTCAGCAGCACCACCGAACGGGATGCTACCGCGCGCGCGGTATCGCGGAAGGCGGCGTTGCCGACGATGTCCATGACGTGGTCGAGTGGCACGGTGCGATGCTGGAACAGCCCGACCTTCGCCTTCATCTGCAGCACCCGCCGCACCGAGCGCTCCAGGCGGGCCTGGGTGAAGCGTCCCTGCTGCAGCGCGGCGGTCATGGCGTCGATGAGGACAGCCGGGTCGGCGGGCTGCAACAGGATGTCCGCCCCGGCGAGGAAGGCGAGTACGCCCGCCTCGCCGGCCCCGTATCCCGCCAGGAGGCCGCCCATGTTGAGTGCGTCGGTGACGATGACGCCCCTGAAGTGCAGCGAATCGCGCAGCACGCCCGTCAGTATGGAGGGCACCAGCGTGGCCGGGGTGGGGGAACCGGTGTCGAGCGCGGGCAGGGCCATGTGCGCTGACATCACCGCGGCCACACCCGACTCGATGGCACTGCGGAACGGCACCAGTTCCACGGTGTCGAGGCGCGACCACGGCACATTCAGCAGCGGCAGTGCCAGGTGCGAGTCGATTTCGACATCGCCGTGACCCGGGAAGTGCTTCGCGGTCGCCAGCATCCCGTGCTGCTGCAGGCCCTGTATCTCCGCCGACACGAACCGGGCCACCGCGCGCGGGTCCGCGCCGAACGAACGCGTGTTGATGATGGGGTTGGCCGGGTTGCTGTTCACGTCGGCGACCGGGGCGAGGGCGACGTGGATGCCCACCGCGCGACCCTCCAGCGCCGTGATGCGGCCCATGGCGTACGCGTCCCCGTCCCGTCCGGTCGCTCCGATGCCCATATTGCTGGGGAAGGTGGTGCCGCCCGTCAGCCGCAGGGCGGTGCCCGCCTCGAGGTCCGATGCGATGAGAAGCGGCACGCGCGCTCGCCGCTGCAGGCTATTCAGCTTGGCGGCAATATCGAGCGGCGACCCGATCGACACGAGCAGCCCGCCGACGCGGAGGGAGTCGACCCACCCGATGATTTTCGCGAGCGCGGGATCATCGTCCGCCAGGTAGGTGCCGGCGATCCAGGGCATCACCAGTTGCGCGATCTGCTCGCGCGGCGTCATCCGGGCGAGCACTCGTTCCACCTGACCGCTCCGCCCGCCAGCGGTAGACTGGCTCGCGCACGGCGCCACGATCAGCGACAGGCAGGCCGCCACCAACAGGGGTACGGAGGAACGATGCGTCAGTGGCGCCATGCCTTGGGTCTTTCGCTCGCGGGTCTGCTGGGATGGGGGTGCGTCGCGGCACAGGCGCCACCGGCCGCTGCCGTCGTCCGCCCCGGTATCGACGTGCTGGTCGAGGACAGCCTGCACCTGGTTGCCGGTCGCGCCGTTGGACTGCTTACCAACCACACTGGCGTGGACCGGCGCGGCATCTCCGATGGCGAGCGGCTGCGTGCCGCCGGGGTCAACGTCGTCGCACTCTTCACCCCGGAGCACGGCCTCCGCGGGGCCGCCGATCCCGGCGCCGCCGTGGCCTCGACCCGGGATCCCACCACCGGGATTCCAATCTACAGTCTCTACGGACCGAGCCTCGCGCCCACGCCGGCGATGCTCACCGGGGTGCAGGTGGTCCTGGTGGACCTGCAGGATGTGGGCGCGCGCTACTTCACCTACATCTCGACCACCATCGAACTGATGCGAGCGGCGGCGGTCGCGGGCATCCCCGTTATCGTGCTCGATCGCCCGAACCCGGTTGGCGGTGCCGTGCAGGGCAACGTGCTCGACAGCGCCACCCGGTCGTTTGTTGGCAGCCTCTCGGTGCCGATGCGGCACGGACTGACACTGGGTGAACTCGCGTTGCTGGCGAAGCGCGAGCGTGGGCTCGCCACCGCACTCAGCGTGGTGCCGGTCTCGGGGTGGCAACGATGGCAGTACTTCGACGACACCGGGGTGCCGTTCGTGCCGCCGAGTCCCAACCTGCGTGACCTCGAAGGCCTGATCCACTATTCCGGCACCTGCCTCTTCGAGGGTACCAACCTGTCGTCGGGTCGCGGAAGCGATGCCGCGTTCTCTCAAGTGGGCGCGCTGTGGCTCGACCCCTTGGCGGTGCTGGCGCGGCTGGGGCCCGAGGCCGGGGTGACCCTGTCCCCAACCACCTTCACCCCCCGCCAGCCCGGCGACGGGAAGTACGCCGACACCCTGCTGCAGGGAATCCGGCTCCGGGTCACAGACCGTGCCATCTACGACCCCCCGGCCACGGCGCTCCGGCTCCTGGTCGCCATCCGGGCGGCGCACCCCGCTGAATTCGCCTGGATTGCCGCTCATTTCGACCGACTCGCCGGCCAGCCGGGGCTTCGAGAGGCGCTGGAACGCGGAGCTCCGATCGACTCGATCCTGAAGGCCTGGGCAGGGCAGCGCGCGGCCTTTGAGCCTCGGGCGGCCGGGATCCGCCTCTACCCGCAATAGGCCCTCGCCCATTTGCCCCTGCACGTTCCGGCCGTTATCCTTGGCCCCGTGCCGAAGGTGAATAATGACACAGAGATCCGGTCCCTTGCCCGAGGGCAGGGAGGGTGAAGGCGCTGAAGGCGCTGGAGCGGCCTTTTTTCGCCGTATTCCGGCCGCTCGTCGACTGGTTGATAGCGCACCGGGTGCATCCCAACACCATCACCACTGTTGGTACGGCGCTCGTGCTCGCCTCGGCGGTTTTCTTCGGGGCGGGCCACGTGCGACTGGGAGGGCTCTTTTACCTGCTCAGTGGCATCGTGGACACGATCGATGGACAGGTGGCGCGTAACGGTGCGATGGCCACCCGGTTCGGGGCGTTCTATGACTCAACGCTCGACCGGATCGGGGATGGTGCCATCTTCGCGGGCGTGGGCACCTACCTGATGTTTGCGCCCGGCGTGGCCTACCGGGAGCTCAGTGTCATCGTCTGCATGGTGGGGATCATCGCGTCGCTGGTCGTGTCGTACGCGCGCGCGCGCGCTGAAGGGCTGGGCCTGGAGTGCAAGGTCGGTATAGCCCAGCGGGCCGAGCGCATCCTGCTGCTGGGCATCCCGCCGCTGCTGTTCGGGGCGGGTCCGGGCGGCATCTACCTGCAAGTCATCGTCGTCCTGCTGACCGCGCTGGGGCTCATCACCGTTGTCCAGCGCATCGTGTATGTGCACGGTGCGGCCAACGCCGCGGATCTGGCCGGGCTGCAGGACCGGGAGTAGGCCGGTCCGTCACACCAGCGGAAAGGAAGCACGCGTGGCAGACAAGGGCGCACGGTCGATCGCGAAGGCCGAGGGCAGGCTCGGAGTGCTCACGGTCGGACTCGGGGCGGTCGCAACGACGTTCATCGCCGGCGTGGAGCTGGCGCGGCGGGGCATTGCGAAGCCGTACGGCTCGCTGACGCAGCTCGCCACCATCCGCCTGGGCAAGCGCACCGACGGGCGCACGCCGCTCATTCGCGATTTCGTGCCGCTGGCGTCGCTCGACGATCTCGTCTTCGGCGCCTGGGACCCAATTCCGGACAACGCCCACGAGGCCGCCCTCAAGTGTGGCGTGCTCGACAAGCATGAGCATGTGGCACCGATCGCCGACTTCCTGAAGGCCATCACGCCCATGCCCGCGGTGTTCGACCGGAGCTACGTCAAGCGACTCGAGGGCACCAACGTCAAGGGCGGGAAGACCAAGCGGGAGCAGGCGGAGGCGCTGCGGCAGGACATCCGGGCCTTCAAGGCGAAGCACAACTGCAGCCGGCTCGTCATCGTCTGGTGCGCGTCCACCGAGATCTTCATCGCCCCGGGGGCGGCCCACCAGACCGTCGCGGCGCTGGAGAAGGCCATGGAGACAAACGACGCCACCATCGCGCCCTCGATGCTGTATGCCTGGGCCGCCATGATGGAGGGCGTGGCGTTCATGAACGGCGCGCCCAACCTCTGCTGCGACATTCCCGCCATTGAGCAGATGGCCCGTGACCGGAAGGTCCCGATCGGCGGCAAGGACTTCAAGACCGGCCAGACGATGCTCAAGACGGTGCTGGCACCGATGTTCAAGGCGCGCATGCTCGGGGTGGCCGGCTGGTACTCCACCAACATCCTCGGCAATCGCGACGGCGAGGTCCTGGACGATCCCGAGAGCTTCAAGACGAAGGAAGAGTCGAAGCTCGGCGTGCTCGAGTACATCCTGCAGCCGCAGGTCTATCCCGAGCTGTACGGCAACATCTTTCACAAGGTGCGGATCAACTACTATCCGCCGCGGGGCGACAACAAGGAAGGCTGGGACAACATCGACATCTTCGGGTGGCTCGGCTACCCGATGCAGATCAAGGTCGATTTCCTCTGCCGTGACTCCATCCTGGCCGCACCGCTGGTGCTCGACCTCGCCCTTTTCTCCGACCTGGCCCAGCGCGCCGGGATGTCGGGGGTGCAGGAGTGGCTCTCGTTCTACTTCAAGAGCCCGCAAGTGGCGCCGGGGCTGTACCCGGAGCATGACCTCTTCATCCAGCAGACCAAGCTCAAGAACACGCTGCGGTGGATGATGGGCGAGGAACAGATCACTCACCTGGGCGTGGAGTACTACGGGGAAGCGTGAGGACGCCGCATCCGCCGCGCACATGAAGTATTTCCATCGGACCCACCAGGCGCCGGCCCTCGTGCTGGCGCAGTCAGCGGAGTTTTTCGGCGGACGCCTCGCGCCCACCGAGGAAGCGCCGAGCCGTCGCCGGTTCGGCGGTGCCATCGGGCATGTGAGCATCACGGCCGCCGCCGAGGGCGGGCATTACACCCTGGTCACGGTCGAGACGGACCAGCCGGGGGAGAGTGAAGTTGATCGTTTGGCCAAGCGGTTCCTTACACTGGTGCACGCGGCGACCGATCCCGGTCATGTCGTGCGCGGCGCCTACTAGTTCCGACAACCCAGGAGATGCCAAGATGACCCGAATGGACGCCGTGCGTCGACGTCTCATTCCGCTGCTCGCGCTCGTTGCGGGCGCTTTCCTTCCCGCCCTTGTTCCGCTGCTGTCGGCACAGGAACACCGTCCCGGCGGGGAGGTAAACCTCCTTCTCCCTGACCTCAACCAGGGCAATTTCCTGGGTTTCACCGGCCACCAGATCCTGCTGTCGGGGCTGGTGGTCTGTGTGCTGGGCCTGCTGTTCGGGCTGTGGTCCTACCGCGCCGTGCAGCGGCTGCCGGTGCACAAGTCCATGGCCGAGGTGTCGGAGCTGATCTATGTCACCTGCAAGGCGTACCTGGTGCAGCAGGGCAAGTTCCTGCTGTTGTTGCTCGCCTTCATCGGCGCGGTCATCGTGGCGTACTTCACGCTCACCGGGCTCGAGCCGTCCAAGATCGCCATCGTACTGCTCTTCAGCCTGATCGGCATGGCCGGCAGTTATGGGGTGGCCTGGTACGGCATCCGCATCAACACCTTCGCCAACTCGCGCACGGCGTTCGCGAGCCTCGCGGGCAGGGGCTTCCCGGTCTACGCCATTCCGCTCCGTGCCGGCATGAGCGTCGGGATGATGCTCATTTCGGTCGAGCTCCTGTTCATGCTCGGCATCCTGCTCTTCGTGCCCGGTGACGTGGCCGGTGCCTGCTTCCTCGGCTTCGCCATCGGCGAGTCGCTGGGTGCCGCGGTGCTGCGCATTGCCGGCGGCATCTTCACCAAGATCGCCGACATCGGGTCCGACCTGATGAAGGTGGTGTTCAAGATCAAGGAAGACGACGCGCGGAACCCCGGCGTCATTGCGGACTGCGTGGGCGACAACGCCGGCGACTCGGTGGGCCCGACCGCAGACGGCTTCGAGACCTACGGCGTCACCGGCGTGGCCCTGATCACGTTCATCCTGCTGGCGGAACCCGACCAGGCGGTGCAGGTGCAGCTGCTGGTCTGGATCTTCCTGATGCGCGTCATGATGGTGCTCGCGTCAGGCGTGTCGTACTTCATCAACGACTTCCTCGCGCGCGGGCGGCACCAGAACGCGGTCAAGTTCGACTTCGAGCAGCCGCTGACGCAGCTGGTGTGGATCACCTCGATCCTCTCCGTCGTACTCACGTACATCGTGTCCAAGGTCATCATCCCGGGGCTGGGTGCGGACGGCACCCTCTGGTGGAAGCTCTCGACGGTCATCACCTGCGGCACGCTCGCCGGTGCCATCATCCCCGAGCTGGTGAAGATCTTCACCTCCACGTCGTCCCGGCACGTGCGCGAGGTGGTGAGCAGCTCCAAGGAAGGCGGGGCCTCACTCAACATCCTGTCCGGCCTGGTGGCCGGCAACTTCTCGGCCTACTGGCTCGGCATCACCATCATGCTGCTCATGGCGGCGGCGTTCGGCGTCAGCACGCTCGGCCTGGGTGAGCTGATGAAGGCGCCGGCGATCTTCGCCTTCGGCCTGGTGGCGTTCGGCTTCCTCGGCATGGGCCCGGTGACGATCGCCGTGGACAGCTACGGCCCGGTGACCGACAACGCGCAGTCGGTGTACGAGCTCTCGGTCATCGAGTCACTCCCCGGGATCAAGGCGGAGCTCAAGAAGGACTTCGGCATCGAGGCGAACTTCGAGGTGGCGAAGGAACTGCTCGAGGAGAACGACGGGGCAGGGAACACCTTCAAGGCCACCGCCAAGCCGGTGCTCATTGGTACCGCCGTGGTTGGTGCCACCACGATGATCTTCTCGATCATCATGGCGCTGACCCACGGCCTGACGGATGGCATGGAGAACCTCTCCATCATGCACCCGCCGTTCCTGCTGGGCCTGATCACGGGTGGCGCCATCATCTACTGGTTCACCGGCGCCTCCATGCAGGCCGTGACCACCGGCGCCTATCGGGCCGTCGAGTTCATCAAGGCCAACATCAAGCTCGAGGGGGCCACCAAGGCCTCGGTGGAAGACAGCACGAGGGTGGTGGAGATCTGCACCCAGTACGCCCAGAAGGGCATGCTCAACATCTTCCTGGGTGTGTTCTTCTCGACGCTGGCGTTCGCGTTCATCGAGCCGTTCTTCTTCATCGGCTACCTCATCTCCATCGCGCTGTTCGGGCTGTACCAGGCCATCTTCATGGCCAATGCCGGCGGGGCGTGGGACAACGCGAAGAAGATCGTGGAGACCGAGCTCAAGATGAAGGGCACGCCGCTGCACGACGCGTCCATTGTCGGTGATACCGTGGGCGATCCGTTCAAGGATACCAGTTCGGTGGCGCTCAACCCGGTCATCAAGTTCACGACCCTGTTCGGGCTCCTGGCGGTCGAGCTCGGCGTGTACCTCACCACCGAGAAGGGCGCCGGCCTCACCCACGGGCTGGCCATCGCGTCCTTCCTGGTGTCGACCGTCTTCGTGTACCGGTCGTTCTACGGCATGCGCATCCAGTCCCGGTAGACGGGCCCGCAGTTCATCGACGCAGCTCGCCCGGAAGGCGCAAGAGTGGTGGCCAATTCACGCTGAGTGCCCCTAGCTTGCGGTGTCCTTACCGGGACATCGAATGACAAACGTTGGTTCCCCGTGGGCCGACGCGCTCGCCGACCGCTATCGCGTCGAGCGCGAGCTCGGGCGGGGCGGGATGGCGGTGGTATACCTCGCGCGCGACCTCAAGCACGACCGCGAGGTGGCGCTGAAGGTGTTGCGTCCCGAGCTGTCAGCCGCGCTCGGGCGCGACCGTTTCCTGCGTGAGATTCAGCTGACCGCCCGTCTGCAACACCCCCACATCCTGAGCGTCTTCGATTCCGGCGAGTCCGCTGGCCAGCTGTGGTACACGATGCCCTTCGTTGATGGCGAGACGCTTCGTGCCCGCGTCACCCGTGAAGGGCGGCTGCCCGTGGACACTGCCGTCCAGTTGGCGCGCGATGTGGCGTCGGCGCTCGCGTACGCGCACGATACCGGGGTGGTCCATCGGGATATCAAGCCCGAGAACATCCTGGTGTCGAAACAGGGTCTGGCCCTCGTCGCGGACTTCGGGATCGCCAAGGCCCTCGCATCGGACGAGGCGCTGACCGAGACCGGCCTGGCGCTTGGCACGCCTGCCTATATGGCGCCGGAACAGATCCTGGGCGAGCGGACGATGCGGCCGCAGGCGGACGTGTACGCGCTCGGCGTCGTCCTGTACGAAATGCTCGTTGGTAGTCGGCCGTTCGCCGACTCAGCGCCGGCGGCGATGCTGGCGAAGCGGCTCACCGATGGCGCACCCCTCGTCACCGCGCAACGCCCCGAGGTTCCGTTGGGCCTCGCCGTACTGGTGCGGGACACCCTGGAGGTGGATCCCGCGCGCCGCCCGGCAACTGGAGCCGCCTTCGCCGAGCGTCTCCGGGAAGCGACAGGCGCTGTCACCACGCCGTCGGCGCCGATACCGTCGGCAACTGGCGGGGTCGGGCGGGGCCGAGTGTGGGTGCGTCTTGCGGCGGCGGTGGCGGTACTCGCCGCGGTGGCGGCGCTGCTGCTCAACGGGAGGGGAGCCCGCGACGAGCGGAGTATCGGAGTGCTGCCGTTTGAGAACCGCAGCGGCGACAGCGTGCAGGCCTACCTGAGTGAGGGCGTGTCGGACGAGCTCACGGCGCAGTTGTCGGCCGTGCCCGAGTTGAAGGTCTCGCCGCGCAGCTCCACGGTCCGCTTCCGCGGCAGCCAGGACGCGCCGGAAACCATCGCCAGGGAACTCGGCGTGACCTACCTCCTGACCGGCGGCGTGTCACGACAGGGCGACACCGTGCGCATGAGCGTCGAACTCATCGATGCCCCGGGGAAGCGCCAGCGCTGGAGCCGGGTGCACGCGGGTCCCGCCCGTTCGCTGGCCGCCTTCGTGGACAGCGTGGCGCGCGAGGTGACCCGGTCGCTCGCGCCCACGGCGCCGGGTCGCGTCGCGCGTACCGGTTCGGAGACGAGCGACTCGCTGGCGTACGACTACTACCTGCTGGCCCAGCATCACTACAATCGGTTTACCGAGCTGGACCTGCGCCGGTCGCTCGCGTATAGCGACAGTGCCATCGCCCGCGACCCCGCCTACGTGAACGCCTGGCTCGGGCGTGCGAATACTCTGCTCGCGCTCGCGTCGGGCATGGGAACAATTACCGGCCGCGAGGCACTCGGCCCAATACGGCAGGCGCTGGACACAATACTGGTACTGGATCCGGGGTCGGGGCGCGCCCACGGCATTCGCGGCATCGTGTACACCTGGTTCGAGTGGGACTGGGACGCGGCTGATCGCGAGTTCCGCCAGGCATTCGCTCTCGAGCCCACTGCGGCGACGAACTACCTGCGCGCGGCCTTCCTTCAGGCGGCGCGCGGAAACACCGACTCGGCTCTGGCACTGGGCGCCGTGCTACAGCGGGCGGAACCGGCCAACATCCGGGCGTACCCGGGCCAGTTCGGGTACTATGGCAAGCGCTACGAGCAGAGCCTCGCCACCGCCAGGCGAGCCTTGCAACTCGATCCCAACTTCTTCGGGGCGCTGCAATACGAGGCGCTCTCGCTCAGCATGCTGGGTCGCCATACGGAGGCCGTTGCTGCCGCACGACGCGCAAGTACCAACCCGGCTCCAGTTTTTGCGTCGACCCTCGCGATCGTGCTGGCACAGGCCGATAGTCTCGACGCGGCCCGGGAGGTCATGGATACTCTCGAGGCGCGGGTGTACCGAAAGCCGTTCGGAGCCGTACACATGTTCCGGGCGTACGCGGCGTTGGGTGACGCGGACCGGATGTTCGCCTGGCTCGATCGAGCGATCGCTGAGCGATCGCCCGGGGTCGCCTACCTGTATGTGGACCCGCTTCTCGACCGGTACCTCTCCGACCCCCGGTTCAAGGCCGCCATCGCGCGGGCGGGCCTGCCTCCTCCCTGATTATCTTATCGACCCTATGACTGCCACCGCCAAGGCCTCGAGCGGCACCCCGGCCGCGCCGCATGGCCTGACCCGCGAGCAACTGCTCGAGCTCTACCAGTGGATGCGGCTGACCCGGACGCTCGAGGAGCGCCTGGTCAACCTCTACCGCCAGACCAAGGTGGTGGGCGGCCTTTTCCGGTCGCTGGGACAGGAAGCGTGCGCGGTCGGTTCCGCCTTTGCGCTCGAACGGCGCGACATCATGTCGCCGCTCATTCGCAACCTTGGCTCCATGCTGGTGAAGGGCGCCACGCCGGTCGAGGTGCTGCGGCAGTACATGGCGAAGGCCGACAGCATGACCCGCGGCCGCGAGCTCAATATTCACATCGGCGACCTCGAGCGCGGATTCGTCGGGCAGATCTCGCACCTGGGTGACATGGTGCCGGTCATGGCGGGTATCACGCTCACGTTCAAGATGCGGAATGAGCCGCGCGTCGGGCTCGTGTACGTGGGCGATGGCGCCACGTCCACGGGTGCCTTCCATGAGGGCATCAATTTCGCCGCCGTGCAGCACTGCCCGCTGGTGGTGATCGTGGAGAACAACGGCTACGCCTACTCGACCCCCACGTCGAAGCAGACGGCGGCGCGCAGCTTCGCCGACAAGGCGGTGGGCTACGGTATTCCGGGCGTGCGCGCCGACGGCAATGATGTCCTCGAGGCGTACCGCGTTACGAAGGAAGCGGTGGCCCGGGCCCGCGGCGGGGAAGGGGTGACGCTCATCGAGCTGATGACCTATCGCCGGAAGGGTCACGCCGAGCACGACAACCAGAGCTATGTGCCGGCCGGCGAAATCGAGCACTGGGCCGCGACCAACGATCCACTGGATCGCTACGCGCAGGCGCTGACGGCCACCTGGGGCTTTGCCGCATCCGACCTGCAGGCGATCGACGCGCGGGTGCAGCAGGATGTCGATGCCGCCACGGACCTGGCGGAGCAGTCGCCGGCGCCGGACGCACGTGAAGCGCTCCTTGGCGTCTACGCCGATCCGGCGACCATGCCGACGCTCTGGTACCGCGAGGGCATCGACAAGGCGGTCGACAAGAACGAGCGGGCGCAGGGATGGGGCACCTTCAATGGCTGAGGTCACCTATCTCGAGGCGATTCGCGAGGGACTGTTCGAGGAAATGGAGCGGGACCCGAACGTCTTCTGCCTGGGCGAGGACATCGGGGCCTACGGCGGGGCGTTCAAGGTCACCGAGGGCCTGATGCAGAAGTTCGGCGAGCGGCGTGTCATTGACACGCCGATCTCCGAGGCGGCCATCGTGGGTGCGGCCGCGGGCGCGGCCCACATGGGCATGCGGCCGGTGTGCGAGATGCAGTTCATCGACTTCATCTCCTGCGCCTACGACATGCTCACCAATTACGTCGCCACCGCGCGCTACCGCGCCTTCCTGCCCACGCCAATGGTGGTGCGGGGGCCGAGCGGCGGGTACGTGCGGGGCGGGCCGTTCCACTCCCAGAATCCCGAGGCGGCGTTCCTTCACACCCCGGGGCTCAAGATCGTGTATCCCGCCACCGCGCGGGACGCGAAGGGCCTCATCAAGTCCGCCATCCGCGATGACGATTGCGTGCTCTTCTTCGAGCACAAGTACCTGTACCGGCGCATCAAGGACACCATGCCGGCCGGCGATCATGTCGTGCCGATCGGCAAGGCACGGGTGGCGCGCGAGGGGCGCGACCTTTCGATCATCACCTACGCGGCCACGGTGTGGAAGGCGCTCGAGGCTGCGGAGCAGCTGGAGAAGGAGGACGGCCTCTCGGTCGAGGTCATCGACCTGCGCTCCCTGCTGCCGATGGACGATGAGGCCATCGTGGCCACCGTGAAGAAGACCAACCGGGTGCTGGTGGTGCACGAGGACACGGTCACGGGTGGCATCGCCGGCGAGATCACGGCGCGCATCAACGAGCTCTGTTTCGAGTGGCTGGACGCGCCGGTGCGGCGCGTGGGCGCGCATGACGTGCCGCTGCCCTATGCACCACAACTGGAAGACTTCGTGTTGCCCCAAACCAGTGACATCGTGCGCGCGGCGCGGTGGATATCAGCGTACTAGGGAGGACCTGAATACATGGCCCGCATCGACGTCATCATGCCCCAGATGGGTGAGTCCATCGCCGAGGGGACCATTTCGCGCTGGATGAAGAAGATCGGCGATCCGATCAAGCGCGATGAGCCGATTTTCGAGATCTCCACCGACAAGGTCGATGCGGAAATCCCCGCGCCCACCGCCGGGACGCTGGCCGAGATCCTGGTGCAGGAAGGGCAGACGGTGGCGGTCCAGACCATCGTGGCGCGCATCGAGACCGAGGCCGGTGCCCTGGTGGCGGCACCGACCCCGGCCCCGGCCGCTCCTGCCCCGGCCGCTCCTGCCCCGGCGTCGGCACCGGTAGCCGCTCCTGCCGCCGCGCCGGCGCGCGCCGCGGTATCTGCCGCGCCCGCGCCCGCGCCGGTCCCGCGGCCGTCCAACGGTGGTTCCGAGACGCTCGAGGAACGCCTTCGCCGGCGTTCCACCCCGCTCGTGCGGAAGATCGCCGCCGAGCATGGGCTCGACATCTCCACCATCGCCGGCAGCGGCATGGCGGGCCGGGTCACCAAGAACGACGTGCTCTCGTACATCGAAGCGCCCCCGGCCCCGGCCGCCGCGCCCGCACCGGCTGTCGTGCCGGCGTCGGTGCCGGCACTTGCCCCGGCCGCGGTCGGCGCGCCGACGGCCCAGCCGGGCTATCAGGCCGCCGATCCGTGGGAGGGCGACCGGAGCGAACCATGGTCGCGCATCCGCAAGCTCACGGCGGAACACATGATCATGTCGCGCCGGACGTCGGCGCACGTCGCCACCTTCTTCGACATCGACTACAGTCGCGTGGCGATCCTCCGTGCAAAGAAGAAGGCGGAGTACGCCGATCGCGGCGTCAACCTCACCTTCCTGGCGTTCATCGCGAAGGCGGTGGCCGACAGCCTTCGCAAGCACCCGGGCCTCAACGCGGCGGTGGGGCACGAGACCACCATCTTCCGGCGTGATATCAACCTCGGCTTCGCCGTGGCGCTCGACTGGGGCCTGATCGTGCCGGTCATCAAGCATGCGGATGAACTGTCCATGCTCGGGCTGGCGCGGTCGATCAGCGACCTCGCCGACCGCGCGCGATCGAAGAAGCTGAGCCCCGACGAGGTCCAGAGGGGCACCTTCACGATCACGAACCCCGGCGTGTTCGGCTCGACCATTGGCATCCCGATCATCAACCAGCCGCAGGTGGCGATCCTCGCGGTCGGGTCCATCACCAAGCAGCCGACCGTCATGACGGTGGATGGCGTGGACACCCTCGGCATCCGGACCAAGGGGATGCTGTCGCTCGCCTTCGACCATCGGGTCGTGGACGGGTCGGACGCGGATCGCTTCATGGCGGACGTGAAGAAGTCCATCGAAACATTCGCGGAAGGCGCGGTATAGTCATGCCACGCGCCCTGACGGTGGCGCGTGTTCGCGTCGCCGTGGCGCAGCAGCCGGCATACCTGGCGGTCCTGTCCGAGCTTGAGGCGATCGGACGCGCGCGAGGGCGCCACCTCTGGGTATTCCGGAGCGGCGCGGACCCGGACCTGTTCCTGGAATTCAGCGAAAGCGGCACCGTGGAGCACCATCGCGCGGTGGCCGTGGCCGCCGGGCACGAGGCGGCGCTCGAAGGCCGGCTCCGTGAGCTGGCGCCGCGCGACCCGTCCGAGGCCGTGTGGCACGAGTCGCCACTCCCGCTCCACCCCACCTGATTGGAACGTTACGTGCCACGACGGATCATCGATGTGCGGGGCGAACGGTGGGAAGTCGCCGTGAACGGCGCCCGCACCCAGTCGACCAAGGATGAGTTCGGTCTTCGCTTCGTGCGGATTGCCGGGGGTCCTCCGGAGACGCGCTTCGCGCGCTACACACCGCTGGGCAGCAAGGCGCGCGAGAGTTCCCTCGCCACGCTGGGCGATGCCGACCTGGCGCGGTTCCTTACCCATTCGCAACCGGCGTGGACCGCGCCGGAGTCCGGGTACCACCGCTGACCGCCCCGGCAGAAGTCGGCGCCACCGGGCCCCTCGCTGACCTGCACATGCACTCGACGGCCTCCGACGGCTCCCTGGCCCCGGAGCACGTCATCGCGCGCGCCGCGGCTGCCGGGCTGGCCGCGGTCGCGCTGACCGATCACGATACCGTCGCCGGCGTACCCGCCGCCCTCGCGGCGGGGCAGAAGCTCGGTCTCCGGGTGGTCTCCGGCTGTGAGTTCTCGGTGCTGGCGCCATGGGGCGAGATGCACGTGCTGGGGTATTTCCTCCCGGAAGGCGCGCCCGAACTCGAGGAGTTCCTCGCGCGCTGTCGCGCGGACCGGAACCGGCGCGGCATGGAGATGGTGCGCCTGCTGCAGCAGCTTGGCGTGGCCATCGACGAGGACGCGGTACTGGCCGAGTCGGCCGGCGGCGCGCTCGGCCGCCCACATGTGGCCCGGGCGCTCCGGAAGGCAGGTGTCGTGCGCACACTCGACGAGGCGTTCGATCGCTTTCTTGGCCGTGGCCGGCCCGCCTTCGTGGACAAGTCGCTGCCGACGTTTGCCAGCGTGGCGTCGCTGGTGCATCGGCTGGGCGGCGTGGTGTCCGCGGCGCACCTCAAGGATCGCGGTAATCGGGCGACCCTCGTGCGCCTCCGGGCGGAGGGCCTCGACGCCGTGGAGACCCGGCACCCGAGTCACGACGCCGATACCCGCGCCCGTCTCACTGACCTGGTGCTCGCGCTCGGACTCGGCCGCAGCGGCGGCAGCGACTGGCATGGCGAGGCGGAAGACGGATGGAACCACGGGGCGCTGGGCTCACAGCAGGTGCCGCTCGACTGGGTGGACCAGCTGGAGGCCCTGCGGCCCGCCATGACGAGGAGTTGAGCGATGTTGACCTTCGACTACCGCGGCAAGGTCGTCATCGTGACCGGCGTGGGCCGGCCCGGCCAGATCGGGCACGCCGTGGCGATGGCGTTTGCCCGATCCGGCGCCCAACTGGTGCTGTGTGACGTGAATGCGACGGGTGTGGCGGAGCGCGCGAAGGAATTCCAGGCGCTCGGACTGGATGCCCGTCCGGCGGCCGGCGACCTCACCGAGCCGGACGTTGCCCGGCTCGCGGTCGAGACGGCGGTAAGGCACTATGGGCGCCTGGATGCCGTCATCAACATCGCGGGCGGGCTCACCACCTTTGGCCCGATTGACGGCCTCACGGTCAAGGCGTTCGATCGCGAGATCGGGATCAACCTCAAGACTGCGGTCGTGATGTCGCAGGCGGCCATCGATGAACTGGCGAAGTCCCACGGTTCGATCGTCAACGTCGCATCCATCGCCAGTTTCCAGCCGCAGGCCAGCATGGCGGTCTACGCGGCGGCCAAGGCCGGCGTGGCCGCGTTCACCCGCAGCCTCGCCGTCGAGTTGCAACCGCGTTTCGTGCGCGTCAACGCCATCGCACCGGCGATGGTACGCACCCCCGAGAACCTGGGCAGCGCCGGCGCCGATGCCACGTATGTCGAGATGGACCACATCACCCAGGCGGTGATGTTCCTGGCCAGTGCCGCGGCCGAGGCCATCAACGGGCTGGTGCTGCCGATTTCGCGAGGCGTCGTCTAGTCATGGAACTGGCCGGCCGCGTTGCCCTGGTGACGGGCGCGGGGCGGCGGCTCGGGCGCGCGTTCGCCGAGGCACTCGCCGGGCGCGGCATGACAATGGCGCTCCATTACAACGCATCGCGCGATGGCGCCGAGTCGCTGCGCGCCGACATCGTGGTGCGCGGTGGCCGGGCCCTCTGCTTCCAGTCCGATCTCGCCGATGCCGAGTCCGCGCGCGCGCTGCCTGGTCGGGTCGCGGCGGAGTTCGGGCAGCTCGATGTCCTGGTCAATTCCGCCGCCGTCATGCATCACATCGGGTTCGAGGACACGACGCCCGACCTGTACGACCAGGTCCTCAACCTGAACCTCCGATCCCTCTTCTTCGTGTCGCAGGGCGCAGCCCCGTTCCTCCGCCGGGCCCGCGGCAAGATCGTGAACCTGGCCGACCTGGGCGGGCTCGAGCCGTGGCCGGGATACGCTGCGCATTCCGTCAGCAAGGCTGGGGTGGTCATGCTCACCCGGGTGCTGGCCCGCAGCCTTGCCCCCGAGGTGACGGTGAACGCCATCGCACCGGGGGCCGTGCTCGTGCCGGACGACTATTCCGACGCTGAGCGGACCCGCCTGGCGGACTCGACGCCGCTCCGGCGCCTGGGACAGCCGGACGATGCCGTCCAGGCGCTCCTGTACCTGCTGGAGCACGCCGACTTCGTGACGGGCGACGTGCTGGTCGTCGACGGCGGGCGGGTCCTGAGGTAGCGCTATATTCCACGCGGGCCTTTCGGGAGTGTTGCATGGCAGGTCGAGAGCAATATGAAGTTGTCATTGTCGGCGGCGGGCCCGCTGGGCTCTGCGCCGCCATGTATGGCGGGCGCGGCATGCTCCGCACCGTGCTGCTGGAGCGTGGTGTGCCCGGCGGCGAACTGCTGAATACCGAGTGGATCGAGGACTATCCCGGTTTTCTCAAGGTGAAGGGCCGCGAGCTGGCCGACCTCATGACCCAGCACGCGCTGCAGTTCGGCGCCGAGATCCGGCAGGAGAACGCGGAGCACATCGTACGCCGTCCGGACGGCATGTTCGAGGTCACCACGTCGCTGGGGACGATCTTCGAGGCGCCGGCGGTCATTATCACGGCGGGCGGGACGCCGCTCAAGCTGGAGGTCCCTGGCGAGCTGGAATACGCCGGGCGGGGTGTGTCCTACTGCGCGGTCTGCGACGGGGCGTTCTTCAAGGGCGAAACGATCGTGGTGATCGGTGGTGGCGACGCTGCCGTGGAGGAAGCCGACTACCTGACGCGTTATGCCGAGAAGGTGTACCTCATCCACCGGCGGAGCGAGCTCCGCGCGTCGAAGATCCTGCAGGAGCGGCTCTTCCGGAACCCGAAGATCGAGGTGGTCTGGAACAAGCGGGTCCTGGAACTGTTCGGCGACCCGTCCGGCCTCAAGACGGTCGCCCTGGAGGATACGGAGACCGGTCTGCTCTCCGAGCTCAAGGCGACGGGCTGCTTCGTGTTCATCGGCTTCCGCCCGAACTCCGGGATCGTGCAGGGGCACTTCGCCCATGACGCCAACGGCTACATGATCACCGACGACCGCATGATGACCTCCATTCCGGGGCTCTTCGCCGCCGGTGATCTCCGGGTGCAGCTCACCCGGCAGGTCACGACCGCGGTGGGCGATGCGACCACGGCCGCGATCGCCGTCGAGAAATACCTCACGGAGCGCCGCCAGTTGGCGGTCGGGGCAGGGGCGGGGGCCCACGCTGGTGTCTGAGCTGGTGGTGCGGAAATTCACCAACGGGCGCTTCGCCCAGAACAGCTACCTGCTGGGCGACCAGCAATCGCGGGTCGCCGCGCTCGTCGATCCGGGCGAGGATCCGTCGGGCCTGCTCGCCGAGGTCACGCGTGGTGGATGGCGCGTCGAGGCCATCTGGCTGACGCACGCGCACATCGATCACGTCCTTGGCGTGCCGCAAGCGAGGCGGCTCACCTCGGCGCCGGTGCTCCTGCATGGCGACGATTTACCCCTGTACGCCAACGTGCCCCAGCAGGCCACCGCGATGGGCTTCAGCGCGACCGCGTTGCCGGCGCCGGATGGCGACCTGACGGAGGGCCAGTCGCTGGCGGTGGGGCCACACCGCTTCGTGGTGCGTCACACCCCGGGACATTCGCCGGGCAGCGTGAGCTTCGTGGGCCCCGGGCTGGTGCTTGCCGGCGACGTGCTGTTCAGCGGCTCGATTGGCCGTACCGACCTTCCGGGCGGCAACTTCTTCACGCTGATGCGCAGCATCCACGCGCACCTCCTGGCCCTCCCCGATGACACCGTGCTCTACGCCGGTCACGGCGACGATTCCACCATCGGAATCGAGCGTGCCACGAACCCCTTCATTACCGGCGAGGTTCGCGCCGGATGACCGCGCGCCCGGGGTCCGAATGACATCCGGCGCGCTCGTCGATCAGCAGATTTTCTCATTGGCGGCGAGCACGCCGCTCGACATTGCAGGTTCTCCCCTCCCGCCACCGCTCCGGCCCGCCAGTACGCTCGGCGTGCTGGACATCTCCGAGTACGTCGGGGAGTTCACCGGGGGCGTGCGCACCTACCTGGCGGCAAAGGCCCGCTATGTGTCCCGGCGGCCGCACCTTCGGCAGGTGTTGCTCATTCCCGGGGCCCAGGATGCCATTGTGGAGTCCGATGGCGTCCGCTGCTACCGCCTGCGCGGACCGGCAATCCCCTTCAATCCTGCCTATCGCTTCATGCTGGCGACCCGGTCGACCAGCCGGATCGTGGCACACGAGCGTCCTGACGTGATCGAGGTGGGCAGTGCCTACTTCGCGCCCTGGCTCATTTACCGGGCCCGTCGACAGTATCAGGCGCCCGTCGTCTGGTTCTACCACGCGAACCTGCCCAGGCTGGTCGCGCCCCGCTGGGAACGCGAGCCGGCGCCGCGCCGCGCCCTCGCGCGCGCCGTCGGATGGTATGCGCGGCGGATCGCGGCGGCGGTTGACTGCACCATCGTGGCATCCGAGTTCGCCCGGCGCGACCTCGAACGCATCGGGGTGACCAACGTGGCGCACGTGCCCCTCGGCGTTGACCTCGAGCTCTTCCATCCGGCGCCCGCGAACCTGGACCCCGCCCGCCGCCAGCGCCTCGGCCTGCCCGACCGTCCGTTTGCGCTCTATGTCGGGCGCTTTACGTCCGAGAAGCAATCCGGCCGCCTCGTGTCCGAGTGGTCCGAGGTCTATCGTCGCACCGGTGTGACGCTCGTCATGGTTGGTGACGGGCCCCTTCGACCTCAGCTCGAGGCGCTCGCGGACCCGGGCGTCAGGCTGCTGCCCTACACCCGCGCGCGCGAGACAATCGCCGACCTGCACGCCGCCGCCGACTTCTACGTGGCCCCGGGCCCCAACGAGACGTTCGGGCTTGCCGCGCTCGAGGCGCTCGCCAGCGGAACGCCGGTGCTGTCAGTCGATGAAGGCGGTGTATCGGAGCAGGTCACGCGTTCGGGTGCGGGATTCCTCTATCATGCCGACGAACCGGGCGCGATCCTGCGTGGCGTCGAGGCGATGATGGGTGCGGATCGCGCGGCCCTCGGCCGCCTCGGGCGCACGCACGCCGAGCGCGAGCATAGCTGGGACTGCGTGTTCGATCGCATCTTCGGCGTCTACGAGGGACTGCTCGGCCGGTGACCCTGCTCGCTTCCATTCACGACGTGGCACCCCCGAACCTCCTCGCGGTCAAGCGCCTCTGGCAGCTCTGCCGGGAGGTCGGCGTGGTGCCGGCCCTCCTGGTGGTGCCCGACTGGCACGGGAGCGCGCCGATCGAGCATGACGCCGAGTTCATGGCGTGGTTGCGCGGCGCGGTGGCCGACGGCGCCGAGATCCTCCTGCACGGCGAGCGGCATGACGAAGTCGGGCGGCCGCGAGCACTGGGCGACGCGGTGCGCGCCGTGGGCAGGACCGCGCGGGAGGGCGAGTGCCTCACGCTCGACGCGCCGGGGCTCGAGGCCCTTGTGGCCCGCGGCCTCGCCCGGTTGCGGGCCCTCGGTCTTTCGGCGCTCGGCTTTGTGCCGCCCGCGTGGCTGATGCGGGCGGACGCACGACCGGGCATCTTTGCGGCCGGCCTCTCGTTCGCTGAAGATGCGCGCGCGATCTACCTCGCCGCTGGACGCCGCGTGGCGTCGCCGGCGTTGCGATGGAGCACGCGCACGGCCGTCCGGGCGCGTGCGTCCGTGTCGGTGGCCGACTGGCGCTGGCGCTTCCAGCGGGGTGCACCCGTGATGCGCATCGCGCTGCATCCAGGTGACCTGCATCATCCTGCGGTTGCCCGGTCGGTGGTGCGCGCACTGGAGCGCTGGACCGCCGATCGCCACGTGAAACCGTACGCGTCGCTCATGGCCTGACGATGCACCTCTCTCCGCTGGCGGCGCACGCCATCTGCCTCGCCCTCGTCATCGCCGACCTCGTCGCGCGCACGTACCGGCTCCAATGGCTCACGCTCGGCGTCGGTTCGCGACTCACCTTTTCCGAGAGCCTCCGCATCAACGCCTTTGCTGACGCGGGCTCCACCCTCACCCCGATGCGCGTCGGCGGAGAGCCGGCGCGACTGGCCGGGATGCTCGCCTGTGGCGTCCCGGCAACCGCCTCGTTCGTGGCCATTGCCTACGAGGTCATTACCGCCTGGCCGGTCCTCATCGCGGTTGGCGCGTGGATCTTTCTCGGGTATGCGCCTGAATGGTGGGCCAGCGCCGGGCCGCAACTGACGGCCTCCGTGCGCAACGCCTGGCCGTGGGCACTCGCCATCGTCCTGGTCAGCGTCGCGGCATGGCTTGGCGCGCGCCGCGTGGCGCACGCCCTGCCGCGCCAGCTCAAGCGCCCGCTTGGGCGCATTCGCGTCTACTGGCGGCGCATGCCCACCTGGCCGCTCCTCGGGAGCCTGCCGCTGTCCCTGGTGAATGTCGTCACCCGGATCGCGTTGCTGCCGGTGCTGGCACTCACGCTCCCCGATCCGCCCGCGCTCCCGGTACTCGTGGTCGGCTCATTCGCCCTCATCTATGCGCAACTCATTCTGCCGACGCCCGGCGGGGCGGGGGCGGTGGAGTTCGGGTTTCTCGGGGGCGCGGCGGGAGATCTCGGGAATGACGGTTCCCGGTTGCTGCTGGCCTGGCGCATCTACGCAAACGGTATCGGCACCGTACTTGGCATCTGGCTGGCCATTCGGCACTATGGCTGGCCGGCAGTGAAGGACGGCGTCGCGAGGACGTTCGGCGCCCGGCCCGGCTGAGTTCAGGCGGGAGGCGGTCCCATCGACACCAGCATCACGGTCTGCTCGAGCGCTTCATCCACGCCATGCCGCACGCCCGCGGGCGCCCACACCAGCGTGCCGGCCTCTGCGATCACGGTTTCCTCACCCACCGTCATTCTCGCCTTTCCGGAGAGCACAAGGTAGAATTTGTCGGCGCCCTCGTGGGCATGCAGGTGCTGCGACTGTCCTGGCCCGAAACAGTTCAGGCCGGCAAAAAGCGTCGACCCACGGGCCAGGTCGGCCTTCGTCGCCTTGGCGGGGTCGAAGTGAATCGCGTCAGAAATTCTGGAGAAATGACTCGGCATGCTGCTGCTCCCGTTCGCGACGTTCGCCCCGCAATGATGGTTCCCCGGCCATTGGCGCTCCTGGCATGACCACGCGCATCGAGCACGACCCGCTGGGCGAAAAGGCCGTGCCGGCCGCCGCCCTCTACGGCATCCAGACCCTCCGCGCCGCCGAAAACTTCCCCATTTCGGGGCTCCGGCCGCTGCCGGAGTTCGTGGATGCCGTGGTGTGGATCAAGCGCAGCGCGGCCCTGACCCACCGCGAGACGGGCCGGCTCGAAGCCCGCCTCGCCGACGCCATCGTGCAGGCCGCCGACGAGGTACTTGGCGGACAGCACCGCGACCAGTTCATCGTGGATGTGTACCAGGCGGGGGCCGGCACCAGTCACAACATGAACGTTAACGAGGTGCTGGCAAACCGGGCGAACGAGCTGCTGGGCTTCGAGCGGGGCACGTATGCGCCGGTGCACCCGAACGATCACGTGAACATGGCGCAGAGCACGAACGACGTGATCCCGACCGCCATGCGGCTCGCGACCCTGGCCATGCTCCGTCCCTTCCTCGCCGCCGTCGACATCCTGGCCGAGTCCCTCCTGAAGAAGGGCCGCGAGTTCGATCACATCGTCAAGTCGGGCCGCACCCACCTCCAGGATGCCACGCCGATCCGTCTGGGCCAGGAGTTCACCGCGTTCGGCGCCACGGTTGCGCGACACCGCGAAAAGCTCACCCGCGCCGCGGAGTGGCTGCGCGACCTCAACATCGGGGGCACGGCGGTCGGCACCGGCCTCAATGCCGAACCGCAGTACCCCGAGTTGATGTGGAAGTACCTCGAGGAAGTGAGCGACCTGGACCTGCGGCTGGGAGAGGATCGCATCCAGCTCATGCAGTCGATGGGAGACATCGCGACCTTCAGCGGCGTGGTGCGGGCGTTCGTCCTCGACCTGAACAAGATCGCGAACGACATCCGCCTCCTCGCGTCCGGTCCCCGCACCGGACTCGCCGAGATCATCCTGCCGGCAGTGCAGCCGGGCTCCAGCATCATGCCCGGCAAGGTCAACCCGTCCATCGCTGAAATGGTGAACCAGGTCTGCTACCAGGCGCTCGGCCTGGATACCACGGTCGCCATGGCGTCGGAGGCCGGGCAACTCGAGCTCAACGTCATGATGCCGGTGATTACCCACAACGTCGTGTTCAGCCTCATGATCGTCGGCAACGCGTCCCGCGTGTTCGCCGAACGCTGCATCGACGGCATCGAGGCCGATGAAAAAGCCTGCGCCTACTGGCTGGAACGGAGCCCGGCGCTGGTCACCGCGCTGGCGCCCAAGCTTGGGTACGCGGAGGCCGCCAAGCTCGCCAAGGAGGCGATCGCCACCGGGCTCACGGTCCGGGAGCTCGTGGTCAAGAAGGGCCTCCTGGCAGGTTCCGAGCTCGACCAGATCCTTGACCTGCGGGCCATGACGGAGATCGGCATTCCGGGCGGCAAGCCGCTTCCCGGTGGCGGCTGAGCCGCTCACAAGCTTGTCGGCCCCCCGGAATTCGGAGATATTGGCCTCATGCGCGTTACCACCTGGACAGAGTACTCCCTGCTCATCTCGCTCCACCTCGCCAGGCGAGGCCGGAGCAGCCCGTCGCCGGTGGCCGCCCGCGAGCTGGCTGACACGGAGCGGCTGCCGCCGGACTATGTGGAGCAGATCCTCCTGCGGCTCAGGCGGGCCGGGCTGGTGGAGAGTGTGCGCGGCGCGCGCGGTGGGTACCTGCTGGCGCGGCAGCCGTCGGACATCTCGGTGCGCGATGTCATGCAGGCATCCGAGCACCAGACCTTCGAGGTGAACTGTGACACCCACCCGGTGGACAGCGAGCGTTGTGCCGGCGAGGCGCCCTGCAGCATCCGGCCCGTCTGGTTCGCGCTCCAGCAGCGCATCGATGACTTCCTCACGAGTGTAAGCCTGGCCGACCTGCTGCACGACGAGGCCCGGGTGCAGGATCTGGTGACGCTCACGTCCAGCGCCAGCTGACAGCCTCGCACCGCACGAAAACGGGCCCGGTCGCTGGGTGCGACCGGGCCCTTCTCGCAACTGCTGCTTTGGGTATCCAGTGCCGAAGGGGGGACTCGAACCCCCACGGGCTTGCGCCCACTGCGCCCTGAACGCAGCGCGTCTACCAGTTCCACCACTCCGGCGAAGGGCGGTAAACGTATCACGCAGTGTGAGACGCGGCAAGCAGTTTGGTTGACCATGCCGAAGTGGGGGCCTATCCTTCACTCGCAACGATGGTTACGCCTTCGAAGTCCCCCGCGGAAGACAAGCTCTTCGTGGCCCGGAATCCCCGGGCGTCCTACGACTATCACATCCTCGATACCTGGGAGGCGGGCCTCGTCCTGACCGGCACCGAGGTGAAGTCGCTGCGGTCCGGCAAGGCGTCCATCAAGGAGGCCTACGGCCGGGTTCGCAACGGGGAAGTGTTCGTGGACGGGCTCAACATTACGCCGTACGCCCAGGGCGGGCACTACAACCACGACCCGATGCGGACCCGGAAGCTGCTGCTCCATCGCAAGGAGATCGAACGGCTGATCGGGGCAACCGAGCAGAAGGGCCTCACGCTGGTGCCGCTCGAGCTCTATTTCCGCCGCGGGCGAATCAAGCTGCTCGTGGGGCTTGGACGCGGCAAGAAGCACCACGACCGCCGTGAAGACGTGAAGAAGCGCATGGCAGAGCGCGACGTCGCCCGCGCCCTGTCCAACCGGAGCCGCGAATGACCGGGCTGTGGCTTGCCCTCGCCCTGGCGGCCGGCGCCCCAAGCTCCATTACCATCGCGTCCGTCCGGGGTGAGCAGCGCGTGCCAGTCACCCTTGGCACCGACGGCATGCCACTGCTGCAGGCGCGCGCGCTGCTCGCGGCCCTCGGCGGCACGTTCAAGCAGGAGGGCGCCTGGCTCGATGTGTTCGTCGCCCGTCAGCAACTGCGCTTTCTCCTTGCCGCCCCGTTCGTCGTTTTCGATGGCAAGCCCCAGCCACTGGTCTCCGGTGCCCTCGTGCAGCGCGACACGGCGTATCTGCCCCTGCAGCTCGTGTCCGAGGTGCTGCCGCGCCTCTTTGCGGAGCGATACCGCTACGATGCCGACGCCGGTCGACTGATGGACGCGGGCTGGCAACTGGTCAAGGGTACCGGCGATGCCGCCGCGGCCCAGACGCCCGCGCCCAGGCCGGCCACCAGCGGCACCGCCACGCCCGGTGGCACGCTCCGGCGCCAGCACGTAGTGACGGTGGATGCGGGGCACGGCGGGGTGGACCCCGGGAACCCCGGTGTCTTCTTCCCGGCTGGCATGAAGGAGAAGGACGTCACGCTGCAGATGAGCCTGCTGCTGCGCGAGGAACTGCGCGCCCGGGGCGTCACCGTGCGCATGACCCGAACACGCGATACCCTCATCGCGCTGGGGGACCGTGGCGCCTATTGCACGGAGGAGTGCGACCTGTTTGTCAGCCTCCACGTCAACTCGCTCCCCAGGCGCCGGGGCTACACCGAGGTGCGCGGGTACGAGACGTTCTTCCTGGCTGAGGCCAAGACGGAGGACGCCGAACGGGTCGCGAACATGGAAAACGAGGCGGTTCGCTTCGAGCCTGAAACCGAGGCCACCGCGGAACGGCAGGGGCTCGATTTCATCCTCAAGGACCTCGCGACCAACGAGTACCTGCGCGAGTCTGCCCGCCTCGCCGAATTGATCCAGGGCCAGCTCGGCAACGTGAATCCGGGTAACGATCGAGGCGTGAAGCAGGCGGGGTTCATGGTGCTCACCACCGCACGACGGCCGGCGGTGCTGGTGGAAATGGGGTACAGCACCAACCCGGCCGATGCGCGAATGCTCACCAGCAAGACAACGCAAAAGCGCATGGCATCGGCCATCGCCGACGCCATCGTTGAATACCTGTCGGACTACGAACGGAAGCTGGGAGACGATTCGTGAGGCGCGCCCTGCTCGCGGCCGTCCTGCTGGTTCAGGGCTGTGCCTCATTTAACGCCAACTACAAGGCCAACAAGTACGCCAATGAGGCTCGCCGGCTCGACAGTGAGGGCCGGACGCTCGAGGCCGGCGGCTCCTGGGGCCGGGCATCGGTCAAGGCGGAGTCCCTGCTCGTCCACAGCCCCAATGGCAAGTACGCCCCCGGCGCGCTCGCCATTCGGGGTGAGGCCTATGCGGCGGTGGGTCAGTGTGGTCAGGCCACCCGCATTCTTCCTGAAGCGATCGACCGCTTGAAGGACGAGCCGAGCCGCGAGCGCGCCACGCTGGCGCTCGCGTCCTGCGAACTCCGGCTGGGCTCACCAGCCCTGGCCGCGACCACGGTCCTCCCCGTCACCGGGAGCAAGGACGCTTCCCGCCGGCGACAGGCGCTGCTGCTGCTCGGCTCCGCCGACCGGCAGGCGGGGCGCGATTCCTCCGCGCTCGTGGCCTTGTCCGGAATCCCCGGCACACCGGCGCTCGTGCAGCGCACGCTGGCCCATGCCGGCCTGCACGACGAGGCGGCGGCGACCAGCGCCTTCGATTCGCTGGTGGCCCTTCGGGACTCGATGCTTCCCTGGGATTCGCTGCTGGCGATCAGCGGTCGCGCCGATCCCGAACTCGCGTTCCAGATGACGACCACGCTCGCGGACAGCAAGACCCTGTCGCTGGAGCGATCCGCGGCCCTGTCCTTTGCCGACGCGGCACGTCTGGCGACCGTGGATACCGCCCGGCAGCGGCAGCGATACGAGGACATCATTCGCCTGGTCGGGTCGGGCGGGCTGGCGGATCGCGCCCGGTTCGACTTGGCGCGAATGCGCATTCGTGCCGCCGACAGCATGCCGGACCTCGCGGCATCGCTCACCGAGATGCAGGCGCTTGCGGCGAGCGACGGGTCGGTGGCGAGCACCCTGGTTCCGCTGCAAGGCCAGATCCAGCAACTGCAGCGCCTGATGGACTCGACGGCACCGGGCGAGCCGCGGGGTGACATGCGGCGCTTTCTGGCGGCGGAGTTTGCGCGCGACAGCCTCGATGCGCGCCAGCTGGCGGCGTCGATTTTCGCGAGTATCCCGCCGGGGTGGCCCGAGTCACCCTATGCCGCGAAGGCATGGCTCGCGGCGCGACAGCTGACGGGCGACACCACGAGTGCTGACGGCCAGTTCTCGTCCAGTGCGTACATGGCCGTGCTTCGGGGCGAAGACGCCGCCAGTTACGCCCAGCTTGAGGACTCACTCGCCACCTTTGCCCGCGCCCTGGCCAGCGCCTCCCGGCCGCAGCCCGCGCGCGGCGACGGGGCAAAGCGGGCCGATGGGACGATCATCGACGCCGACGATGCCGACGCGCCCGGCCGGCGCCGCCGGCAGCAGCAGCGATCCCGGTCCACGACGACCACGCGGGGCACGACCGGTGCGCCGAGTACCGCACCGGTGCCGTAGTGTCGCCTGCACGCGAGGTTTTCGGCGTACGGTTTCAGAACCCGATCCTCCTGGCCGCCGGCACCGCTGGCTACGGTCGCGAACTCGCCGGGGTCATGGACCTGCGCCGCCTGGGAGGGATCGTCAGCAAGGCGGTATCGCTCGCCCCCCGCGTCGGCAATGCTCCGCCCAGGGTGGCAGAGTATCGTGGTGGCATGCTGAACTCGGTCGGGTTGGCGAATCCCGGCCTGGCCGCGGTGCGCGATGAGCACCTTCCCTGGCTGGTGGCCAACGCAGGCCCGGCCCGCATCATCGTCAACGTGGTCGGTTTTGAGACTGACGAGTACGCAGCGGTCATCGGGGGACTCGAGGCCGTGGGTGGTATTACGGCCTATGAACTCAACCTTTCATGTCCCAACACCAGTGCCGGTGGCATCGAGTTCGGTGCGGACCCGCACTGCGTGCGCCGGATCCTCGAAGGGTGCCGCGCGCGCACCCGTCGGCCGCTGATCGCCAAGTTGTCTCCCGTGCTCCCCGATATCGGGGGCATGGCCGTCGTGGCGCGCGATGCCGGTGCCGACGGGATCTCGGTCGTCAATACGGTGCCCGGCAGCCTTACCCACGACAACGGGCGCCCGCGGCTGGGCCACGGCGCCGGAGGGGTGAGCGGCCCCGCACTGCTGGCCATCGGCGTCCGCGCCGTGAGTCGCGTGCTCGAGTGCACCGGTGGCATGCCGGTCGTGGGAGTCGGTGGGGTCTCCACGGCAGCGGATGCCCGGCAGTATCTCCGGGCGGGGGCGACACTTGTGGCCATCGGCACCGCCGGGCTCGCGGACCCCCGCGTGCCCGAGCGGGTCATTGCGCAGCTGGAGCGTGCCGGTGCCTGAAGTCATCGTTGCCCTCGATCTGCCCGATGCCGACGCCGCGCGGCGGCTCCTTGATCGCTTGCCGGCAGCCCGATGGGTGAAGGTTGGCTCGGTGCTGTTCACCGCGGCGGGTCCGGGTCTGGTGACGGAGTGCCGCGCCCGCGGGCTGGAGGTGTTCCTCGACCTCAAGTGGCATGATATCCCCAACACCGTGGCCGGGGCGGTGCGCGCTGCCAGGGATCTGCAAGTGTCCATGGCTACGGTACATACGCTCGGTGGTGCAGCGATGATGGCGGCGGCCTCCGAGGCCGCGGATGGCGCCATGCGCCTGGTTGGTGTCACGGTGCTCACCTCCCACGATGCGGGCTCATTCGCCGACGCCGTGGGACGAGGGTCGGTGGCACTGGACGAGGAGGTGACCCGGCTGGCTGGGGCGGCGGTCCGGGCTGGGCTCGCGGGGGTGGTCTGCTCACCGCACGAGGTGCGTGAGGTGGCCGCGCTCCTTGGCCCAGGCCGGTCCATCGTGGTGCCAGGCATCAGGCGCCCGGGTGACGCGGTGGGCGATCAGGCGCGGGCCGCCACCCCTGAGTCGGCGGCGCGAGCCGGTGCGACGCATCTGGTGGTGGGTCGCCCCATCCTCCAGGCACCGGATCCGGCCGGGGTGCTGGCAGAGATAACGGCGGCTGCAGCGGCAGGCTAACCCGTTCCCTTGCGTCGGGATGCGACGGGTGCTACTTTGCAAAGCTGCGGTCTAAACTGGCCTTTGGGAGATTGATCGTGAAGGTTCGTTCGAGTGTCAAACCGATCTGCGAGTTCTGCAAGGTCGTGAAGCGGCAAGGCGTGACGCGGATCATCTGCAAGCGCAATCCCAAGCACAAGCAGCGGCAAGGCTGATCATGGCACGTATTGCTGGCGTCGATCTTCCGCGCGAAAAGCGCGTCGAAATCGCTCTGACGTACATCTTCGGCATTGGCCGCGCAACGAGCACCAAGCTCCTGGCCGAGACGGGCGTCAGCCCGGACACGCGGGTGCGCGACCTGACCGATGCGGATGTCGCGCGTTTGCGGCAGATGATCGAGCGCTCGGTGAAGGTGGAGGGCGCGCTTCGCACCGAAACGGCCATGAACATCAAGCGATTGATGGACATCGGCAGCTATCGCGGTGTCCGGCATCGCCGTGGGCTTCCCCTTCGTGGGCAGCGCACTCATACCAATGCGCGGACCAAGAAGGGCCGTCGTGTTGCCATTGCGGGCAAGAAGAAGGCGACGAAGAAGTAATCCATGACCATACCGACACCGCCGATCGATCAGGAACCGGAAGCTGCCGCCCCTGCCGCCACCCCCAAGGCGTCGGGAGCCAAGCGCTCCAAGAAGGCCGTGGAGTCCGAGGGTATCGCGCACATCTCTGCGACCTTCAACAACGTGCTCATCACCCTCACGGACATGCGTGGCAACACGCTGGCGTGGGGCACCGCGGGCAAGGCCGGGTTCAAGGGCTCCAAGAAGTCCACCCCGTTCGCCGCCACCGTGGCCGCCGAGAACTGCGCGCGCGAGGCCATGAACATGGGCCTGCGCCGGGTGCATGTGCGGGTGCAGGGTCCCGGGAGTGGACGTGAGTCGGCCATTCAGGCGCTCGCGTCGGTCGGACTTCGGGTCGTATCCATCCGCGATGTCACGCCGATTCCGCACAACGGCTGTCGTCCCCCCAAGAAGCGTCGGGTCTGAGCCATGTCACGGTATACTGGAGCAAGCTGCAAGCTGTGCCGCCGCGAGGGAACCAAGCTGTTCCTCAAGGGCGCCAAGTGCCTCACCGAGAAGTGCCCGGTCGAGCGCCGCGCCTATCCGCCGGGCCAGCATGGTCAGCAGACGCAGGGTCGCGGTCGCAAGACGTCCGAGTATGCCAAGCAGCTGCGTGAGAAGCAGAAGGTGAAGCGGATCTACGGCCTGTCCGAGAGCCAGTTCCGCAACCTTTTCGATGGCGTGAGCCGCGAAGCTGGCGTGAAGGGCACCAACCTGCTCATCGCGCTCGAAACACGACTCGACAACATCGTGTACCGACTGGGGTTTGCCTCCAGCCGCAAGGCCGCGCGCCAGCTTATTGGCCACGGCCACGTGGAAGTGAACGGGAAGCGGGTCGACATCCCGTCGTTCCATGTCATCCCCGGGCAGGAAGTCCGCGTCGCCCCGTCGAGCCGCGAACTGGTGTCGGTCCACCTGGCGCAGGAATACGCCTCGCGTGGCCAGCCGGTCTCCTGGCTCAACATCGACACCGAGAAGGCCTCGGGCCGTCTCCTCGAGCGGCCAACGCGCGAGGCGATCCCGATCAACGCGCAGGAACAGCTGATCGTCGAGCTGTACTCCAAGTGACCATGAGCATCGATCTTACGGGTCTGGTCCGTCCGCACCTCGTCGAAATGACGAAGCGCGAAGACAATCCCAACGTCGCCGAGTTCCGCCTGCAGCCGCTCGAGCGCGGCTTCGGGTACACCCTCGGTAACTCCCTCCGCCGCCTGCTCCTGAGTTCGCTGCGGGGCAGCGCCGTCTGGGCGTTCCGTCTCGATGGCGTGGTGCACGAGCACCAGACGGTGCTCGGCGTGCTTGAGGACGTGCACCAGATCATCCAACGCCTGAAGGCACTGACCCTCGTCCTCGATCCCGAGGTTGACGAGGCGGTGCTGCACATCAAGCGTACGGGGGCCGGCCCGGTCTACGCCCGCGACATTCAGCCCCATGGTTCGGTGCGCGTCATCAACCCGGACCACCTCCTGTTCACGCTGCAGGATGATCGCGACGTGAACGCCGAGCTGTATGTGGGCAAGGGCCGTGGCTACGTCGAGTCCGAAATGCACCCGGTCGACCGCTCGATGCCGGTCGACGTGGTGCGGATCGACGCGATCTACAACCCGGTGCGGCGGGCCAACTTCATGGTGGCCGAGACCCGCGTTGGCCAGCGCACGGACTACGACCGGCTGACCGTCACCGTCGAGACGAACGGCACCATTTCGCCCGAGGACGCGCTGGCGTATTCAGCCGCCCTCGCGCAGCAGCACTTCCAGTACTTCGTCGATTTCGGCAAGGTGCCGGCCGCGCGCGAGCCGGTCGCCGAGGGGTCGGTGGCCAGCCAGAGCCTGAAGAATCTCCTGGGCCGGCTCATCGACGACTTCGGTCTCTCGGTGCGATCGCTCAACTCGCTCAAGAATTCGAACATTCGCACCCTCCGCGACCTGGTGGCGTTCAGCGAAGATGAGCTGCTCAAGGTGAAGAACGTGGGCGAGAAGGCGCTCGCCGAGATTCGCGAGCTGCTCGAGCGCGAGGGCCTGACGTTCTCGCTCCAGTTCGATGACATCGAGGGTGAGCTGCGTGTCCGCAGCAAGTCCGAAGTGGTGGCCGCGACGGCCGGAGAGGGGGCGTAATGCGGCATCGCGCAAAAGGACGCCAGCTCTCCAGGACCGCCGAGCACCGCAAGGCGCTCCTGCGGAACATGGCGACCAGCCTGTTTACCCACGAACAGATCGTCACGACCGAGGCGAAGGCCAAGGAGCTTCGGCCGTACGCCGAGCGGCTCATTACCCTGGCGCGCCGCGGTGACCTGCACGCGCGTCGCCAGGCCGAGCAGAAGCTGCGCGATCGCGAGTCGCTTGGCCGCCTGTTTTCCGAAATCGGCCCGCGCTTTGCCAGCCGTCCCGGCGGCTATACCCGCATCCTGAAGCTGGGGCATCGCCCCGGGGACGGTGCCGATCTGGCGCGGATCGAGTTGCTGGCCGAGTGATGGCGCTCGTTGCGGCAGTGCTGGAAATGCAAAGGGGGACCCGAGGGTCCCCCTTTTTTCAGCCCCGCCGGGTCTATGATGCCTTCTTGACGCGATTACTCTTGAGGCACCGCGTGCAGACCCGCACCCGGCGCGGGGCGCCCTCGACCATGACCCGCACCGTCTGCAGGTTGGGATACCACCGACGCTTCGTCTTGTTCTTGGCGTGGCTGACATTGTTGCCAGTCACCGGACCCTTGGTGCAAACCGTGCAGACGCGAGCCATCGGATACCCCTCAAACGTATTGGTCAATAGTCGGAAAGCCTTGAAACCTAGCAGCCTGCATGTAGCGCGACAAGAGGCCCGCTGATGCGCGTTCTCGTGACCGGGGCTGGTGGGTTTGTGGGTGCCGCCCTGTGCCGGGAGCTGCTGGACCAGGGGCACCAGGTCGTTGGGGCCCTCCGGACGGCTGAGGTCCTCAGCCACGCGCAGCGGACGAGCCTCGCCGCCGTCCAGTGGATCGGCTTCGAGCTCGGGTCCACCGTGTCCATTGAAGCGGCGCTGGATCGCGGTCCCGATGCCGTGGTGCACCTGGCCGCGGTCGCGTCGGGCGCGGAGGCGCGGCGGGACCCCCTTACTGCCTGGGCCACCAATGCGATGGGCACCTGCGCGCTGGTTTATGAGATCGAGCGTCTCCGTCCTGGCATCCGGGTCGTATTCGCATCCACGGGAGAGGTGTACGGTCGCGGGTATAGCCGCCCGATCAGCGAAAGCGACCCCGCCGCGCCCTGCTCGCCCTACGCCGCATCCAAGCGGGCCGCGGAGCTGGCATTGGAGGAATCGCATCGCCGCTCCGGCTTCAACGGTGTAATAGCGCGCTGCTTCCAGCAGACGGGGCCGGGCCAGCGGGATGCCTTCGTGGTTCCGGCGCTGGCACAGCGGGTGCTCGCGGCCCGGCGGTCGGGGGTTCGAACCATTCCGGCCGGCAACCTGACGCCGGTACGGGAACTGACGGATGTGCGCGACGTGGCACGCGCCCTGACGCTGCTGCTCAGCCGGGGCGAGCCCGGCGAGATCTACAACGTTGCCAGTGGCCGCGGCGTGTCGCTGCAGGAGCTGCTCAGGCGCATCGCGCGTGCGGCCGGGTGGGAGGTCGACTCCGTGGTCGACCCGGCGCTGTTCCGGCCGGCAGACCTCGAGTACCTGGTCGGCGATGGCAGTCGCCTGGCTGCGCTCGGCTGGACGCCGCGCTTTGAACTGGACCAGACCCTGGCTGACCTCGTGGAGGCCCTCGACAAGGGCGCGGAGGGGGGACGATGACGGAGCGCGTGGCGCTGATCACCGGTGTAACCGGACAGGACGGGGCCCTGCTGGCCGAGCTCCTGCTGCGCAAGGGATACACGGTGCACGGGGTCAAGCGCCGGTCCTCACTCTTCAATACGCAGCGCGTCGATCACTTGTACGTGGACCCGCACATTGGGGGGCGGAACTTCACGCTGCACTTCGGGGACCTCACCGATTCCACCAACCTGATCCGGATCATCCAGGAGACCCAGCCCACCGAGATCTACAACCTCGCCGCCCAGAGTCATGTGCATGTGTCGTTCGAGACGCCGGAGTACACGGCGAACGCCGATGCACTCGGGACGCTACGCCTGCTGGAAGCTGTTCGCATCCTGGGCCTGCGCGACCGCACGCGCTTCTATCAGGCATCGACCAGCGAGATGTTCGGCCTGGTGCAGGAGACGCCCCAGACCGAGCGGACGCCATTCTATCCGCGGAGCCCGTACGGCGTGGCCAAGCTGTACGCGCACTGGATCACGGTGAACTATCGCGAGGCGTACGGCCTGTTTGCGTGCTCCGGTATCCTCTTCAATCATGAGTCGCCGACGCGCGGTGAGACCTTTGTCACCCGGAAGATCGCGCGGGCGGCCGCACGCATCGCCGCTGGCAGCGAATCGGCGCTGTTTCTGGGCAACCTGAACGCGCAGCGCGACTGGGGCTATGCCGGGGACTATGTCGAGGCGATGTGGCGGATGCTGCAGCACACCTCTCCCGAGGACTTCGTCATCGCGACCGGGGAGACGCACTCCGTGCGCGAGTTTGCCGAGCGCGCCTTTGGACACGTCGGCATCGAGCTCGAGTGGGGAGGGGACGGTGTGGAGGAGGTGGGACGCGACCGCCGTACCGGAGCCGTACTCATCCGGGTTGACCCGCGCTACTTCCGTCCTACGGAGGTCGAGCAGCTGCTGGGCGACGCAACCCGCGCCCGCACTGAGCTCGGATGGAAGCCCACCGTGGACTTCGGGCAGCTGGTGCGGATGATGGTCGATGCCGAGGTGGTGGCGGTTCGGGGGCCGAAGGGATGATGCCGGCGGGGGCACGCATCTATGTGGCGGGCCACCGGGGCATGGTGGGCAGCGCGCTTGTCCGGGCACTCGCGCTACGAGGCCACGACTCGGTCATCGTCGCTTCCCGGCAGGAGCTCGACCTGACCGATGCGGGTGCCGTGGACCGGTATTTCCGCGCGACCAGGCCCGAGTTCGTGTTCCTCGCCGCGGCGAAGGTCGGCGGGATCCTCGCGAACATGGAGTCGCCGGTCGACTTCCTGGACGTCAACCTTCGCATTGCCCTGCACGTGCTGTCCGCCTCGCACCGGCACGGGGTACGCAAGCTGCTCAACCTGGGCAGCTCCTGTATCTACCCGCGCCTCGCGCCCCAGCCGCTGCAGGAGGCGTCACTGCTGACCGGCCTGCTCGAGCCGACGAACGAGCCCTACGCCATCGCGAAGATTGCGGCGATCAAGCTCTGCGATGCCTACCGGTCGCAATACGGGTCGGACTTCATCTCGGCGATGCCGTGCAACCTGTACGGCCCGAACGACAACTTCGACCTGCATACGTCGCATGTGCTGCCGGCACTCATCCGGAAATGCCATGAAGCGCGCCTGGCAGGCGACGACGAGGTCGTCCTGTGGGGCAGCGGGGAGCCGCGCCGCGAGTTTCTCCACGTCGATGATCTCGCAGACGCCGCCTGTTTCCTCATGGACAACGTGAGCCAGCCCGGCTTCCTCAATGTCGGCTCCGGGACGGACGTGTCGATTCATGAACTGGCCGGTATCGTGGCCGGGGCGACCGGCTACCAGGGGCGCTTCACCTATGACGCCGGGAAGCCCGATGGGACACCCCGCAAGGTGATGGATGTGTCGAAGCTCGCGGCGCTGGGCTGGCGCGCGCGTGTGCCCCTTGAAGCAGGGATCAGGTCAACCTATGAGTGGTACGTCGAGCATGTCGAGCGGGGGGTGAATGCCACGTCGCAATGACCTGAAGTCGATCCTCCTCATCGGGTCGGGACCGATCATCATCGGCCAGGGCGCCGAGTTCGACTACTCCGGGACGCAGGCGGTGCGTGCGCTCAAGGAAGAGGGTTACCGGGTCATCCTGGTGAACTCGAACCCGGCCACCATCATGACCGACCCCGAACTGGCCGACCGGACCTACATCGAGCCGGTGACGGCGGAGTGGGTGGCCAAGATCATCGAACGCGAGCGGCCGGACGCCCTGCTGCCCACCATGGGCGGCCAGACGGCGCTGAATGTAGCCATGGCGCTGCATCGCGACGGGACGCTGGAGCGGTTCGGCGTCGAGCTCATCGGTGCCAATGAACGGGCCATCCGGATCGCCGAGGACCGGGCCGAATTCGCGGAGGCCATGCGGCGCATTGGCCTCGCGACTCCGCCGGGCCGCGTCGTGCGGACGGTGGAGGACGCCATGGAGGCGGTGGCCCAGAGTGGCTACCCCGCCATCTGCCGGCCGTCGTTCACGCTCGGGGGCTCCGGTGGCGGCATCGCCTACAACCGGGAGGAGTTCGACGCGCTGATCCGGCGCGGGCTCGAGCTCTCGCCGGTTGGCTCCGTGCTGGTCGAGAAGAGCGTGATCGGCTGGAAGGAATTCGAGCTCGAAGTCATGCGCGATGGGGCCGACAACGTCGTCATCGTCTGCACGATCGAGAACCTGGACCCCATGGGCGTGCATACCGGCGACTCGATTACCGTGGCGCCGGCGATGACCCTCTCCGACCGCGAATACCAGGTCATGCGCGACTCGGCCATCAAGATCATCCGGGAAGTGGGCGTGGCCGCTGGTGGCTGCAACATCCAGTTCGCGGTGAGCCCCGCTACCGGCGAGCAGCTCGTCATCGAAATGAATCCCCGCGTGTCGCGCAGTTCGGCACTGGCCTCGAAGGCGACCGGCTTCCCGATCGCGAGAATTGGCACCAAGGTGGCCGTCGGCTACCGGCTGGATGAGCTGCCCAACGACATCACGAAAACGACGCCCGCTTCCTTCGAGCCGGTGCTCGACTATGTCGTGGTGAAGATTCCAAGGTTCGCCTTCGAGAAGTTTCCCACGGCCGATCCGACGCTCACCACCCAGATGAAATCGGTTGGTGAGGTCATGTCGATCGGGCGGACCTTCAAGGAGGCACTGCAGAAGGGTTTCCGCGGCCTCGAGACGGATCGCATTGGCTGGATGACAGCCGCCAGCCCGGTTGACGACCGGCTTGATGATGGCGACATCGAGACGGTGCGCGCGGCACTGGGGCGACCGACCCCCGAGCGCATCTTCCAGGTGCGCCGGGCGCTCGAGGGTGGCATCAGTATCGAGGAAATCAGCGAGCGGAGCGGCATCGACCCCTGGTTCCTGGCGCAGCTCCAGGACCTGCTCGATGCCGAAGCGGAATGGGCAGCGCGCTCCGGCCGCGAGGACGACCGGCAGGAGCGCATGGCGCTCCGGAAGATGAAGCGCCTCGGTTTCTCCGATAAACAGCTTGCCCTGCTGGATGGCCGCTCGGAGGAGGAAGTGCGCACCCGCCGGCAGGCCCTCGGCATCCGGCCGGTGTACAAGACGGTCGATACCTGTGCCGGCGAGTTCCCGTCGAGCACTCCGTACCTGTACTCGTCGTATGACGAGGAGAACGAGTCGGTCCCCGCGGGGGACAAGACCATCGTGATTCTCGGCAGCGGCCCGAACCGCATCGGGCAGGGGGTGGAGTTCGACTATTGCTGCGTGCGCGCCGTGCTCGAGTTCCGGCGGCTGGGGTACCGCACCGTGATGATCAACTCGAACCCCGAGACGGTGTCCACCGATTTTGATATCTCCGATGCGCTCTATTTCGAGCCGCTCACCCTCGAGGACGTGCTCGAGATCGTGGCCCTGGAGAAGCCGCTGGGGGTCGTGGTCCAGCTCGGGGGCCAGACGCCGCTGCGGCTGGCACGTGGCCTGGAGCGCGCCGGCGTCCGGATTCTCGGCACCTCACCCGACTCGATCGACGCGGCGGAAGATCGCGGTCGATTCGAGAAGCTCGCGCGCGACCTGGGCGTGCGCCAGCCGGAGGCCGGCGTGGCGCGCTCCGTGCCCGACGCGATCGCGGTGGCGGCGCGGATCGGGTATCCGGTGCTGGTGCGACCGTCGTACGTGCTCGGCGGGCGTGCCATGGAAATCGTCTATGACGACGAGTCGCTCGTGCGGTACTTCGAGCGCGCGGCGCGCGTGGCCCCGGAGCACCCGGTGCTCATCGATCGCTTCCTCGAGGACGCGTTCGAGGCCGACGTCGAGGCCATCTCCGATGGCGTACGCTGCACGATCGGCGGGGTCATGCAGCATATCGAGGACGCGGGCATCCACTCGGGCGACTCGGCCTGCGTCATGCCGCCGTACCTCATCAAGGAGCGCGAGGTCGAGCAGATGAAGGCCTACACCCGGCAGTTCGCGCTGGCCCTCGGGGTCGTGGGTCTCATCAACGTGCAGTATGCCATCAAGGATGGTGTGGTGTACGTGCTCGAGGTGAATCCCCGCGGTTCCCGCACGGTACCGTTCGTGTCCAAGACGACGGGGGTGCCGCTCGCCAGCATGGCCGCGGCGGTGATGGTGGGCAAGACCCTGGACGAGCTCGGCCTGCAGGACGAAGTGCTGCACCCCTATGTCTCGGTGAAGGAGGCGGTGTTCCCCTTCAGCAAGCTGCCGGGTGTCGACCTCCTGCTGGGGCCCGAGATGCGCTCCACCGGCGAGGTCATGGGCATCGCCGATGGCTTCGGGATGGCATTCGCCAAGGCGCAGGCGGCCGTCGATGGGCCGCTACCGCTCGAGGGCGCAATCTTCATCACGGTGAACGACAACGACAAGGACACCGTCACGCCCATCGCGCGCCGATTCCATGCACTGGGGTTCAAGATCTTCGCGACGCAGGGCACCGCACGCCACCTGCGCGGGCGCGGTATTCCGACGGAGCGCGTGCTCAAGGTGCATGAGGGCCGGCCCAACGCCATCGACCTGCTGGTGTCGGGGCAGATTCACATGCTGGTCAACACGCCGCTCGGCAAGCTCACTCAGCAGGACGACTACGCGATGCGCCGCGCCGCCCTGCAGCACCGCGTCGCCTACACCACCACGATGTCCGCCGCCTCGGCGGCGTGTGACGCCATCATCGCGCTGCGCAGTCGCGCCGGAGAAGTCCGGTCACTGCAGGAGTGGCATGAACTGGCCCGCGAGATGACTGCCGAATGGGCGGGATAACCGCGCGCGACCCGGGATTCGCCGCGTCCCTTCGCGCGCAGGTCCGTGGTGAGGTGCGGGAGGACGAAGCGCTTGCGCGATACTCGACGTACCGCATTGGAGGCCCGGCTACGGTGCTGTTGCCATCCAGCGCCGAGGACGTTGCCATGGCACTCCGGGCGGCCCAGCAGGCGGGTATCCCCTGGTTCGCCGTCGGGCTGGGTTCCAACCTCCTCTTTCCCGATAGTGGCCTGGAGGCGCTCGTGATCCGGCTGGGCAAGGGCCTCGATCGCATTGAGTCGTCTGGCGAGAGGTGGACCCTGGGCGCCGGTCTGCCCGGGCCCCTCGCGGCGCGACGCACCGCGGAGGCGGGATGGGCCGGACTGCACAAGTTCGTCGGCGTTCCCGGTTCGGTGGGCGGCGGGGTGTACATGAATGCCGGCTGCCACGGCGGGGAATGGGCCGAGGTGGTGACTCGCGTGCTGGTGGTCGATGGGGCGGGGCAGGAACAGTGGCTCATGCGGGCTGACGTTCCATTCAGCTATCGGCGCAGCGGACTCGATGGCGTGGTGGTGCTGGAGACCGACGTGACGCTGCGCGCCGAGGAGAAAGACCGTCTCGCCGACGAAGTGGCTGAACTATTCCGCTGGCGCCAGGAGGGTACGCCCTTCAACCAGCCTTGCTGCGGCAGCGTGTTCAAGAATCCGGGTGGCCCCAGTTGGGAGCACCGGGAGGGACCACGGACGGCAGGGCAGTTCATCGAGGCGGCCGGGCTCAAGGGGTCGCGGATCGGTGGCGGGGAAATTTCACCGATGCACGCCAACTACTTCGTGAACACCGGGGGCGCGTCTGCCGCCGACATCCGCGGCCTCATCGCGCTGGCGCAGGCCCGGGTGCGGGAGCAGTTCGGTGTGATGCTGGAGACGGAAGTGAAGCTCATCGGAATCCGGGGGGAGTACCTGCATGCCTGACTACTTCGTGCATCAGTCGAGCTATGTGGACGACGGCGCCGTGATCGGGACCGGTTCGAAGATCTGGCACTTTTCGCACATCATGGCCGGGGCGGTGATCGGCGAGCGCTGCAACCTTGGCCAGAACGTGGTGGTGATGCCGAGGACTCGGCTCGGCAACGACGTAAAGGTCCAGAACAACGTGTCGATCTACGAGGGGGTGACCCTGGAGGACGACGTGTTCTGCGGCCCAAGCTGCGTGTTCACCAACGTGATCAACCCCCGCAGCCATGTGTCGCGGAAGGCCGAGTACAAGCCGACGCTGGTGCGAAGGGGTGCCACCATCGGGGCCAACGCCACGGTGGTCTGTGGGGTGACCCTGGGCGAGTACGCCTTTGTCGGGGCCGGGGCGGTGATCACCACTGACGTGCCCGCGTTCGGCCTGATGGTTGGCGTCCCGGCCCGGCGCGTTGGCTGGATGTGCCAGTGCGGGGTGAGGCTCAAGGTGGAGGGCGGACGCGCCGTGTGTGGTGCGTGCGGGTCGAAGTACTCTGAAACGAGCGGCATTCTCGCCCCCGATTGACCACCTCGGCGGCATCGGCTAACTTCAAGACTTGTCAAAACTTAGCCGTATCCTGCCGGGGCTTCGCAACAGGCCGCGAAACACCGGCTCGGTCTTTGCCAACACACGCGAGACGTGCCGATGAGCGTCCCCCTCCTCGATCTGGTTGCCCAGTATCACTCGATCCGCGACGAGATCGAGCCGGCTCTCCGTTCCGTCATTGAGCGGCAGGCCTTCATCATGGGCCCAGAGATCCCCGCCCTCGAGCAGGCGATCGCGGCACTCTCGCACGTCCGTCACGCAATTGCTTGCGCGAGCGGCACGGACGCCCTGCTCCTGCCGATCCGCGCCCTCGACCTGGCCCCGGGCGATGAGATCATCGCCCCGGCATTCACCTTCTTCGCCACGGCGGGGGCCATCCACAATGCCGGCGGCACGCCGGTGTTCGTCGATATCGACCCCGCCACGTTCAACGTGTCACCCGAGGCCATCGAGGCGGCCATCACGCCGCGGACTCGGGCCATCGTCGTGGTGCACCTGTTCGGGCAGATGGTACCGATGGAGCGGATCGTTCCCCTGGCACAGAAGCACGGGCTGACCATCATCGAGGATGGGGCCCAGGCCATCGGGGCGCGCCGGCGCATCGACGGCACGTGGCGACTGGCGGGCGAGCTCGGTACGGTTGGCACGCTGTCGTTCTTTCCCAGCAAGAATCTCGGCGGCTGGGGCGACGGCGGCATGATGCTGACCCAGGACGATGCGCTGGGGGGCCGGCTCGCGCGGCTCCGGCTGCACGGCGGGTCGCGGCAGTACTACCACGAAGAGGTGGGGTACAACAGCCGCCTGGATGCGCTGCAGGCGGCGGTGCTCCTGGTCAAGCTGAGGCACCTGCAGTCGTGGAATGAGGCGCGGCGGGCACGGGCCGCGTGGTACGAGCAGGCGCTGGCCGGGCTGCCAGCGGTGTGCCCCCCGCGTACCGACCCGGCCAACGAGCACACGTTCCACCAGTACACCATCCGGGCGGAGCGGCGCGACGCCCTGCTCGCGCACCTCAAGGCCGGCGGGATCGGCTGCGCCGTCTACTACCCGGTGCCGCTGCACCTGCAGCCGTGCTTCGCTCACCTCGGGTACCAGCGGGGTCGGCTTCCGGTTACCGAGCACGCCATGGACACGGTGCTTTCGCTGCCGATCTATCCTGAACTCACCGAGGCGCAACAGGCGCTGGTGGTCGACGCGATCCGGAGGTTCTACTCGTGACAGGATCCACCTCCCCGGCCGGCGGGCCGATGTTCGTGACGAAGCCGGTGGTTGCCGATCGCCGGATCCGGTTTGCCCTCGTCGGGTGCGGCCGCATCTCGGCCAATCATTTCGATTCGATCGCGGCGCACGGCTCCGAGTGCGAGCTCGTCGGGGTGTGCGACGTCGATCCGGTGGCACTCGCCGCGGCCCAGCAGAAGACCGGCGCCCCCGGTTTCCGATCGCTGGACGCGATGCTCGCGGGCACGGAGGCCGATTGCGTCATCCTGGCGACACCGAGCGGCCTGCACGCGGAGCAGGCCATCCGCGTCGCGGCGGCGGGACGCCACGTCATGACCGAGAAGCCGATGGCCACGCACTGGCAGGACGGCAAGCGAATGGTGGCGGCCTGCGACAACGCCGGCGTGCACCTGTTTGTCGTCAAGCAGAACCGGCGTAACCCCACGCTCCAGCTGCTCAAGCGTGCGGTGACGCGGGGACGGTTCGGGCGGATCTACATGGTCAACGTGAACGTGTTCTGGTCGCGGCCCCAGTCCTACTACGACAGCGCCGCCTGGCGCGGCACCTGGGAGTTCGACGGCGGTGCGTTCATGAACCAGGCGAGCCACTACGTCGACCTCCTGGACTGGCTGATCGGGCCGGTCGAGAGCGTGCAGGCCTACACCGCCACCCTGGAGCGCAACATCCAGGTGGAGGATACGGGGGTTGTCGCCGTGCGCTGGCGCACCGGCGCGCTGGGCACGATGAGCGTCACGATGCTGGCATACCCGAAGAACTTCGAGGGGTCGATCACGATCCTGGGCGAGAAGGGTACCGTGCGCATCGGGGGGGTCGCCGTGAACCAGATCGACCACTGGGAGTTCGCCGAACCCGATGCCGACGACGAACAGGTTCAGCAGGCCAGCTACCAGACCACATCGGTGTACGGGCACGGGCACAAGCCTTACTACGAAAACGTGATCCAGTCGCTGCGCGGGCAGGCCTCGCCGGAGACGGATGGGCGTGAGGGACTGCATTCGCTGGAGATTCTCGTCGCAACCTACCTCTCGGCGCGCGATGGGCGCCGGGTGGCACTTCCGCTGGAGTACTGAGTCACATGAGCATTGCGAAGGATCTGATCGCGAAGGCCGAGCGCCGCGAGGCGCTCTTCGGCATCATCGGGCTCGGCTATGTCGGGCTTCCGCTGGCGGTGGAGCTGGCGAAGGCGGGCTTCAAGGTGCTCGGCTACGACGTCAACCAGGGCGTGGTCGACGGACTCAACCAGGGGCGCTCGCACATCAAGGATGTGAGCCACGCGGAACTGGCGGAGCAGGTCAAGGCTGGCCGATTCTCGGCCACCACTGACCCGAAGCGCCTGAAGGAACCCGACGCGATCTCGATCTGCGTGCCCACGCCGCTGTCGAAGTTCAAGGACCCCGACGTCAGCTTCATCGTCGCCGCCACCGAAGCGGTCAAGGCCTCGCTCCGCCGCGGCCAGGCCATCATCCTCGAGAGCACCACCTATCCCGGCACCACCCGGGAGATCATGCTGCCGGCGCTGCAGGCCACCGGCCTCAAGGTGGGTGAGGACTTCTTCCTTGCCTTCAGCCCCGAGCGGGTCGACCCGGGCAACTCGACCTACCAGACCCGCAACACGCCCAAGGTGGTCGGCGGCATCACGCCGGCGTGCCTTGAGGTGGCGGTAGCGCTCTACCAGCCCGCCATCGACCAGCTGGTGCCGGTGTCCACCACGGAAGCGGCCGAGCTGGTGAAGCTGCTGGAGAACACCTTTCGCAGCGTCAATATCGGCTTGGTGAACGAGATGGCGATCGTCTGCGACAAGCTGGGCGTCAACGTCTGGGAGGTCATCGACGCTGCCGCGACGAAGCCCTTCGGCTTCATGAAATTCACCCCGGGACCCGGACTCGGCGGGCACTGCATCCCGATCGATCCGCACTACCTCGCGTGGAAGATGCGCGCGCTCAACTACAAGACCCGCTTCATCGACCTCGCGGGCGAGCTCAACTCGGAGATGCCCCTGTTCTGGGTACGGAAGCTGGCGGACGCGCTCAATGATCGTGGCAAGTCGGTCAAGGGATCGAAGGTGCTGGTCATCGGCGTGGCATACAAGAAGGACATCAATGACCTTCGCGAAAGCCCGGCGCTGGATATCCTGCGCCTGCTGGAGGAGCGGGGGGCCGATGTCAGCTACCACGATCCGTACGTGAAGGAGTTCACGGAGGAAGGGCATACCCGCCGCTCCGTGCCGCTGACCGCCGAGACGCTGCGCGCGGCCGACGCGGCAATGATTGTCACCGATCACACCAGTCTCGACTACGACCTCATCCGTCGTGAGGCGAAGGCGGTCACCGACACGCGCAACGCGCTCGCGTCCCGGAAGGCCTGATCGCGTGGACGTGACGATTGTCGGCTCGGGGTATGTGGGACTGGTTGCCGGGGCCTGCCTGGCGGAAACCGGGAACACGGTGCGCTGCGTGGACGTGGACGCCGGCAAGATCGAGCGGCTGCGACGCAACGAGATCCCGATCTACGAGCCGGGTCTCGAGCCGATGGTGGCTAGCAACCAGGCCGCCGGGCGCCTCCGCTTCACGACCGACCTGGCCGGCTCGGTCCGGGAGTCGCAGGTCATCTTCATTGCGGTCGGCACGCCGCCGGGCGAGGACGGCTCGGCCGACCTGCAGCATGTGATCGCAGTGGCCGAGGGAATCGGCCGGGCCATGGACGGACCGCGCGTCGTCGTCACCAAGAGCACCGTGCCCGTGGGCACGGCCAACCTGGTACGCGCCGCGATTGCGCGGTTCTCGCCGCATGAAGCGCAGGTCTGCTCCAACCCCGAGTTCCTGAAGGAAGGGGCGGCGATCGACGATTTCATGAAGCCGGACCGCGTGGTCGTCGGCGTGGACAATGACCACGCCCGTGAGGTGATGCGCGAGTTGTACGCGCCCTTCGTGCGCACCGGCAACCCGATCCTCTTCATGGACATCGCGTCGGCCGAGGTCACCAAGTACGCGGCCAACGCCATGCTCGCGGCGCGCATTTCGTTCATGAACCAGGTGGCTGAGTTCTGCGAGCGGGCGGGCGCCGACGTGAACGAGGTGCGCCGCGGCATCGGGTCCGATCGCCGGATCGGGAGCGCGTTCCTGTTTCCCGGACCGGGGTATGGCGGGTCCTGCTTCCCCAAGGACGTGCAGGCCCTCATCCATTCCGCGCGGCAGTTCGGGCTCGTGCCCGACCTGCTCGAGGCCGTCGAGGAAGTGAATCGCCGGCAGAAGCAGGTACCGTTCGCCAAGGTGCAGCGCGCGCTGGGTGGTGCCGTGTCTGGGCGTACCGTGGCGGTGTGGGGCCTCGCCTTCAAGGCGGAAACCGATGACATGCGCGAAGCGCCGGCCATCGTGCTCATCGAGGCCCTGCTGGCGGGCGGGGCCGCGGTGCAAGTGCACGATCCGAAGGCGCTCGAGACGACGCGTGCGGTGTTCGGGGACCGGATACGCTATTTTGTGGACAATTACGGGGCGGCGGAGGGAGCGGATGCGCTCGTGATCATGACTGAGTGGCTCGTGTACCGCAACCCGGATTTCGAGCGCCTGAAGCGCAGCATGAAGCAGCCGGTGCTCGTCGATGCCAGGAACCTGTTCGAGCCCTCCCGGCTCCTGGCCCTGGGCTTCCGGTATGATGCCATTGGAAGGCGGATCTGATGCGAATTCTGGTGACCGGCGCGGCTGGCTTCCTCGGGTCGCACCTGAGCGATCGACTTCTGGCCGAGGGACACTCGGTGATTGGCATGGACAATTTCCTGACCGGGCATCCGGACAACATCGCGCACCTGATGGGAAACCAGCGTTGGCAGTTCGTCCAGCACGACGTGACGAACTTCACCTACGTCGAGGGCCCGCTCGACGGCGTCTTTCATTTCGCCTCGCCGGCCAGCCCGATCGACTATCTCGAGAAGCCCATCCAGACGCTGAAGGTCGGGTCGCTCGGCACCCACAAGATGCTGGGCCTGGCGAAGGCGAAGGGCGCGCGGTTCCTGATTGCGTCCACGTCGGAGGTGTACGGCGATCCCCAGGTCCACCCGCAGCCGGAGAGCTACTGGGGGCACGTGAACCCGATCGGTCCCCGGGGAGTGTATGACGAGGCGAAGCGCTTCGCCGAGGCAATGACCATGGCGTATCATCGCTTCCATGGCGTCGATACCCGTATCGTCCGGATCTTCAATACGTATGGCCCGCGGATGCGCCCGAACGATGGCCGGGTGGTGTCGAACTTCATCGTGCAGGCACTGCGGGGCGAGCCCCTCACGCTGTACGGTGATGGGTCGCAGACCCGCTCGTTCTGCTACGTGTCCGACCTCATCGACGGGATCTATCGGCTCTTCCTGAGCGACAAGAGTGATCCGGTGAACATCGGTAATCCCGGTGAGTTTACCGTGCGACAGCTGGCCGAGCGGGTCATCGGGCTGACCAACTCCAAGTCCAGTATCATCAGCTTGCCGCTTCCTGAGGACGACCCCAAGGTGCGGAAGCCCGATATCACGCGCGCGCGGGAGCGCCTTGGCTGGGAGCCGAACGTGCAGCTCGACGAGGGCCTGCGGCGCACCATCGAGTTCTTCCGCGCCCACCCCGCCACATGATCGACGCCCCGGAATCCATCGAGCGTCAGCTGGGGCAGGCGCGCGACCGGTTTGCGTTGCAGGATTACTACGGCGCCATTCATCTGTGCATGCGCGTGCTGGACGCCGGCTGCGCGTTTCCCGATGTCCATCACCTGATGGGTGTGTCGTACGCGCTGCTTGGGCAGCAGGATCGCGCGCTGACCGCATTTGACTCGGCGCTCGCGCTCAACCCGCGCTACCTCGAGGCCACCATCCACCGGGCGCTGGCGCTCGCCGCGCTGGGTCGGGTGGACGAGGTGGCGCCGGCTCTCCGGCGCGCGGCGGAAATCACGCCGGCACCGGTCGCGGGCTTCCCGGCGGCGGTCGCCGCGCAGCTGGCCAGCCGCCACGCCGAGCTCGGCCAGGCGTACGCGGAAGCGGGCGCCCGGGATCGCGCCATTGCCGAGTATCGCCGCGCGCTCGAACTCGGGCCCCGGTTTCACGACCTGCGGTACCGGCTTGGTCGGCTGCTCCTCGAGTCGGGCCAGGTGCTTGAAGCGCGTGAGGTGTTCGGCGCGGTGGTGGCGGCGCACCCGCACTTCGTGGATGCGCAGGCGGCCCTCGGGCTCTCCTTTTACCTGAGCGGCGATGCCGCCGAGGCGCAGCGAGTGTGGCGCGACTGTCTTGCGCGCCGCCCGGCCAGCGCGCGGATCGAGGCCTACCTGGCGATGGTCGAGCGCGCGCACGCATGAGGCGGGTGGCCCTGCTCGCTTTCGCTGGAACGCTTGCTTGCCGTGGTCCCACCAGCCTCGAACGCCGGGGAGACGTGGCGGTGGCGGAGGCGCGCTGGAGCGACGCCTTCGCGTCGTATGGCACGGCCGCCGAGCGGCAGCCTGACGGCCGGGTGCTGGCGAAGCTCGGTGTGGCGGCGCTGCGAGTCGGCAACCTCCGCAACGCTGCGGTCGCCTTTGGGCAGCTTGGACGCGAGGATCCGTCCCGCCGGAACGAGGCCACGGACGGCATGGAAATGGTGGCACGCGCCGCCGACCGCGCGGGCGACACCACCGCGCTGCGAATGGCCATCGACGGGCTGCGCGAGGTGGCACCCGGTCGGCCCGTGGGGCGCTACGTGCTCGCGCTCGATTCGCGCGGCGCCCTCACGCCGGCCAGCCGCCTGGAGTTGACGGCCGCGGCGGTGGCGGCGGCGCCCGATGCCGATACTGCCGACTCGCTGCTGCTGCAGTACGCGTCGGTCCTTCGGGACGGTCACGACTGCGAGCAGGCCGCGCCGGTATACCAGGCGGTCGCCGCCCGCTCCACGCTGCGGGAGCGGGTGGTCGCTGCGCGTGGTGCGGAGCAGGATTGCGCGCTGCTCGTGGGGCAGGCGCGGCTCGAGGCCGGCGCGCCGGCCGACGCGCTGGCGTGGCTGGGTGAGGCGATCAAGGCGGATTCCGCCTCCCGGAGCGGCGTGGCGGCGCTCGTGGCCATGGCAACGGCGTTGACGGCACTGGGCGATACCGTAGGGGGGACTCTCGTGCAGGCGGTGGCAAATCGATTTCAGGCGGCGCATCCCGACAGTGGGGGCCCGGCGCAATGAGGAAGTACCTGTGGGGCGTGCTGGCCGTCGCCTCGCTGGCTTGTGCGAAGAAACAGCCCGACGTCACCGTGCTCCCGGCAGGGGCCCCGGCCGTATCCGGGCAGTCCATCGACTCGCTCTGGGCCAAGTCCGAGCTGGCGTTCCGCCGGGGATGGTGGCGCGAGGCACAGACCGACCTCGAGCGCCTCAACCTCGAGATGAAGCCGGCTGACCCGCGCCGTCCTCGCATGCACTTCATGCTGGGCGAGGTGCTGGCGGTGCAGGGGAGCGAGCTGCAGGCGGTGCGCGAGTTCCGCCGCGTCTCGGACGAGTCGCCCACCGATCCCCTGGCGCCGCAGGCCCTGCTCCGGGCGGGCGAGGCCTACGCCAAGCTCTGGCGCAAGCCGCAGCTGGACCCCACGTACGGCCAGACGGCGCTCGCCACGTTTCAGGAACTGGTCAGTCGGTACCCCGGTACGCCGGCGGCGCTCCAGGGCCAGGTGCGCCTCAATGAGCTGCAGGACGATTTCGCCTACAAGGGGTATCGGTCGGGCCTGTACTACTACCGGATCAAGGCCTATGACTCCGCCATCCTCTACTTGCGCGACGTGGTGGCCACCTACCCTCGGTCGACGGTTGCGCCGAGTGCGCTGGTGCAGCTGGTCAAGGCGTACCGGGCATTGGACTACGAGGAGGACGTGAAGGAGACGTGCGGTTATATTCGGCGGTTCCACGCGAACACGCACAACATCAACAAGGTGTGCCCGCTCCCGGTGGATAGCACCGGCAAGTCGTGAGCGCGGCGGTAGGCCTGTTCGGTGGATCCTTCGACCCGATCCACCATGGTCACTTGCTGGTGGCCCAGGTGGCGGCCGAAATGCTGGGCCTGGACGAACTGCGCTTTGTGCCGGCGCGGGAGCAGCCGTTCAAGGTGGGCGAGCATGCGGCGAGTGCCGCCGACCGGGCGGCCATGGTGGAGCGGGCGATCGCGGGGTCGAGTGCCATGCGGCTGGAGCGGGCCGAGCTCGACCGCCCCGGTCCGTCGTATTCGGTCGATACGCTGCGGGCCCTGCGGGCCCGGGAACCGGGTGTCACCTTCGTGCTGCTGGTGGGCAGTGATGCCGCGGTGGAGCTGCCGAGCTGGCACGAAGCGTCCGCGCTGGGCGGCCTGGCGCGCATCGTGGCGTTCGGGCGTGCCGGAGAGACCGCGCGGGCATTGCCGCCGGGCGTGGAGTGCATCACAGTGCCGGCGGTTGAAATCAGTTCTACGGCCATTCGCGAACGCGTGCGCCGTGGCCAATCCATTCGCTATTGGGTGCCCGACGCGGTGGCGGAATTCATTGCCGCGCGCGGGCTGTACCGGGACGGAGCAGGATGATCAAGCAGCTGATTGCGTCGGTCTTCGGCACGCGGCACGCACGTGAAGTGCGCCGCCTGCAGCCCCTGGTCGATTCCGTTCACGCGGAGGAGGCGCGGCTCCGGGACCTGAGCGACGCCGATATCCAGGCCCAGACCGGGCGCTTCCGCGGCATCATCGCGGAACGCACCGATGCCCTCCGGCAGGAGCTCGACCAGGTGCGCGCGGCCCGGCACGGGTCCGCCGATGCAGCCGAGCGCGAGATCCTCGAAGACCGGTTCCAAGCCCTCGATACGCAGTATCGGAAGACGATCGCGGCGGTGCTGGACGAGATCCTGCCCGAGGCCTTTGCGACGGTGCGCGAAGCATGCCGACGGCTCGTGGGCTCCACGGTGTCCGTCACCGGGCACGACCTCACGTGGGACATGGTGCCGTACGATGTCCAGCTCATCGGCGGCGCGGTGCTGCATCAGGGGCGCATCGCTGAGATGGCGACCGGCGAGGGCAAGACCCTCGTCGCAACCCTGCCGCTGTACCTGAATGCCCTCACCGGCCGCGGTGCCCACCTCGTCACCGTCAACAACTACCTGGCCCGCCGCGACTCGCAGTGGATGGGCCACATTTTCCGCTGGCTCGGGCTGACCGTCGCCTGCCTCGACGACACCGAGCCGTCCACGCCCGAGCGGCGCGCGGCGTACCTCGCCGACATCACCTACGGCACCAACAACGAGTTCGGCTTCGACTACCTCCGCGACAACATGGTCTTCGGGCTGGAGCAGCGTGTCCAGCGCGAGTACATCTACGCCATCATCGACGAGGTGGATTCCATCCTGGTCGATGAGGCGCGCACACCGCTGATCATCTCCGGGCCGGTGGCGCACGAGGGCGACGACTCCTACGCCCGGTTCAACCGGCAGGTCTTCGAGCTGGTGCGGAAGCAGACCGACGTGGTCAATGCCCTGACATCGGAGGGCGAGACGCTGCTGACCGACGACAAGCGGCGGGGCGAGGCCGGCATCAAGCTCTACCAGGCCCAGCTCGGCATGCCGAAGAGCCGGCGCCTCATGAAGCTGCTGAACGAGTCGGGTGTCAAGCAACTGGTGCAGCGCGTCGAACTCGATGCCATTGCCGACCGGAAGCTGCCGTCGCGCCAGCAGCAGATGCGCAACCTGGAGGAGGTGCTCTACTTCGTCCTCGACGAAAAGGGTCACTCGGTCCACCTGACCGACCAGGGTGCCGCGCTGATGTCGCCGAATGACCCGGCGCTCTTCCTCGTGCCCGATATCTCCGAGGAAGTCCACGCGATCGAGAAGGACCCCGCGCTCACCCCGGCCGACCGGGTCATCAAGCGGCGCGAGGTCGAGGCCGCCTACGCCACCAAGAGCGAGACCCTGCACGTCATTCACAAGCTGCTGCAGGCGCATGCCCTGTACGAGAGCGATGTCGACTACATCGTGCAGGAGGGCCAGGTGCTCATCGTCGACGAGTTCACCGGCCGCATCATGCCGGGACGGCGGTGGTCGGACGGCCTGCACCAGGCGGTCGAGGCCAAGGAGGGCGTGCACGTCAAGGGCGAGACGCAGACCTTCGCCACCATCACCATCCAGAACTATTTCCGCATGTACGAGAAGCTCGCCGGCATGACGGGCACCGCCGAGACGGAGGAACAGGAATTCTTCCAGATCTACGGGCTCGAGGTGAGCGTCATCCCGACGCACCGTCCCATTACCCGCCGCGACCTCCCCGACCGGATCTACAAGAGCCGGAAGGAGAAGTACGACGCCATTGGCGTTGAGGTCGAGCGCCTGCACGCCATGGGGCTGCCCATCCTCATCGGGACGGTGAGCGTGGACGTATCCGAGACGCTCAGCAAGACGCTCAAGCGGCGCGGTGTCAAGCACGAGGTGCTGAACGCGAAGTACCATCAGCGGGAGGCGGAAATCGTGGCGCAGGCCGGGCAAAAGGCCTCTGTCACCATCGCGACCAACATGGCGGGCCGCGGCACCGACATCAAGCTCGGCAAGGACCTCGACCTCGCCCTCGAGGAGGCGGGGCTCCAGATCATCGGGACCGAACGCCACGAGTCGCGCCGCATCGACCGCCAGCTCCGCGGACGATCGGGCCGACAGGGCGACCCGGGCCAGTCCATCTTCTTCCTCTCCCTCGAAGATGACCTGATGCGCCTCTTCGGGTCCGACCGGATCGCCGCGTGGATGGACAAGAGCGGCGCCGAGGAGGGCGAGGTCATCACCGGCGGCCTCATCACCCGCGCCATCGAGAATGCGCAGCGACGGGTAGAGCTGCAAAACTTCCAGGCCCGGAAGCGCCTGCTGGAGTACGACGACGTCATGAACCAGCAGCGGGAGGTGATCTATTCGCTGCGCCTGTTCGCGCTGGAAAAGGGGGAGCAGCTCAAGGCCGAGTCACGGCGGATGATCGACGGCGCGCTCGAGCGCACGGTACGCCAGTTCCTGGCCACCGCCGGTTCGCCCGAGGAGTACGACCGGGGCGCGCTGCGTGAAGGGATGTCGATGCAGTTCCTGGTGGTGGCCGATGACGTCGTCGACACGGCGGTCACGCCGGGCCTGGATGAGATCGTCCTGGCGGCGCAGGCCGAGGGCGCCGCCGCCTTCCAGCGGAAGCTCGAGTATCTCGCGGACTTCGGGAAGAGCATCGGGATCGCGGAGGTGGGCGGCCAGGTCCTGAGCCAGGTGATGCTGTCGGTGCTGGACGAGAAGTGGAAGGATCACCTGTACGACCTGGACCAGCTGCGCAACGCGATCCATTATCGCGGCTGGGGACAGAAGGACCCGCTGGTCGAGTACAAGAAGGAAGCGTTCGACATGTTCGAGGACCTGATGCAGGATATCCAGGTCACCTTCGCCGAGCGGTTCCTCAAGATCCAGGTGTCGGCCGAGCCGAACCAGGCCCCACCGCCGCCCCGCGCACCCACGCCACCACCGCGTCCGGCATCCGCCGACGACCTGTTCACCGGTGGCGCTATGCCGCCTCCGCCGCGTCAGGCGCCGCCGGTGGCACCGCCGGTCCGCACCTCCGTTGGCGCACTGCGCCCGCAGGGCGGGGACCTGCCCGAAGTGGGGCGCAACGATCCGTGCCCCTGCGGGTCGGGGAAGAAGTACAAGAAGTGCCACGGGGTGGGGAAGTAGCTACTTCGTTGCCGGCGCCGGCGTGGCCGGCGCCCACCTCCACGATCACCAGTCTCCCATCCGCGAAGTAGAGGAAGCGAGGTTGCTTCTGTCCCACCCTCAGAACGTCCTGGATCCGGGCTCATCGCCCGCTTCGCGACGCCCGCTCGAAGATCCACAATGATTGCCATCGCTTCCCCCCCCCCGCTTGAACAGGAGCGTTGGTGAGCAATTGTGGAGGGGCGGCACGCGTATCGACGCTGGCCGTCGCCGGCCAAGGCATTGGATTTCTGCTGGCCGTCGTCCTGGCGCGCCAACTTGGGGTCGATGGGTTCGAGGCGTACGTCGTCGCCTCGGCCGTGTTCATGCTCATGGTCACCCTTGCGCCCCGCGGTGTCGACAAGTTCGCGCTGCGACTTTTTCCGGTGCTGCTCGAGCGCGAAGACTGGGGCCGCGCCAAGGGCTACCTGATATTTGGCGCGCGCCGCACACTGTGGACATCCGTTGCGGTTGGCGCCGCTGTCGGTGTTTGGGCGTGGTTCATCCGGGATTTCACGCCGGACGCGCGAATCGCCGTCGCCGTCAGTTGCATAGGGATACCGGCGGGCGCGTTAGTTCACTTCGCGATGGAGGTGCTGACCGCTTCCGGGCGCGCCACAACGGCCGCCGCCATCTTCCGCGTTGCGCTACCTGCGGTCGCTTGCGCAAGCGTGGGCGTCATGCTGATGTCGCCCATTCAGCTGACCGCCGCCATGGCCGTAGCTTGCTGGGGCGTCGGATGGACGGTTGCGCTGGTGATGATGTTCTACCAGATCCGGCGCACTGCACCGTCGAAGATGTGGAGGGCCGACAAGATCGACGACGCCTCCGCATGGGCTTCCGATGCGCTCCCGTTCTGGATCTACCAGGTCTGCCTGGCCATGTTGGCGCAGGCGGGCGTCATCGCGCTTGATTGGCTTCAGCCTACGGCCACGGCCGTCGGAGCCTATGCCGTAGCGGTAGGCACGGCGCGCCTGGCGCAGGTACTCGCCACGTCCACCAATCGCGTCTACGCCGGCGAACTGTCCGTGCTGCTTGAACGACGTGACTTCCATGCAGTGCAGACGATGCGGCGGAAGCGACTCAAGTGGCTTGCGCTTCCACTCGTGGTTTACCTCGTAGCGACCCTGGTCTTTCCGCGCGAGTTGTTGTCGCTATTCCGGCCGGAGTTCGTCGCTGAGGGTGTCAATGCCCTGCGCATCCTCGCGGTGGCGACCGCGTGCAACGTGTTGCTGGCGATGGCGCCGACCTACCTCAAGTTCCGCAAGCGGAATCGCACGACCTATGCTATCGTCGCCAGCGCCGCGGCGGCGCAGCTCATGCTGCTGTGGCTGCTGGTGCCCGCGATGGGGGCAACAGGCGCTGCATGGTCCTATGCGCTGGCAATGTGCGGAATGTACGTCACCTTCGCCTGGCTGGCGCACAGGGAATTGGCGCTATTGCAGCAGTAAGCCAGCTCTCGTGATCGCCCTCATTCCTTTGCCCACTCGGTCCGACCGACGGCGCCGCTTGCAACAAGTCGGTTGACATCGTCAGGGCTATAGCCCAACTGCGCGAGGATCGCCGGCGCGTCGGCACCGATGCGCGACGTAGCGCGGGGCCTGGGCGTCGGCACACCGTCGAACGTGAACCAGGTCGGGCGGAAGCAATGGTTGACCCAGCCGTCGCTCTCGCGCTTTTCGAAGTACGCCGTCGGCGAGGGCTTGTCCATGTGCCGGTCTGCCACCTGGCGGCAGGTCTGCACCGGTGCGGCCAGCAGGCTCTTGCTCTTCGCATAGGCCAGTCCCTCGGCTACTGTCTTGCTGCCCAGCTCGGCCGTCATGTCGGCCTTGCCTTGCACGAAGATCCAGCCATCGGCAAGCTGGTAGACGCGCTCGCCGGCGTTGCGGCCAATCGACCGCTGGCCACGGATGTCATCAGGTGGCCTGGGGATGCCGGTCAGCAGCAGCTGCGTCAGCGTGGCCGACGGCGCCAGCGAAGCCTGCGCCCAGTCGCCCTGGCCGTCCTTGCGATGTTCGCGCGCGTACAACGCGGCCATGCCGGAGAAAGCGCCGAGGTAGCCGCACAGGTAGTCCACGCACGAAGCCACGCCGTGATACGTGGGCGCGCCCTCGTCACCAAAGCGTTCCATGATGCCGGTGGGGCCCTGGATCGACGGGTCGTAGCCGATGTCGTTATCCTGGGGGCCGCGCCTCTCGCCGCGGAACGCGGTGATCTGCAAGCCAATGCATTTCGGGTTGAGGCGCTTCAGCGATACCGGGTCCAGGCGCAGTCGCACGAACTGCGGGTCCATCGCGTTGTTCAGCACGAAGTCTGCCTGGGAGGCGAGTTGCTGAACGATCTTCATTCCCTCGGGGGTACCGACGTTGGTGATGATGGTCTGCTTGCCGCAGGCCACCTCGCCAGCCCAGTCCACCACCACCGTGGGCGAGGTGTTCGGCTCGGGCGGGAAGCTTTGCACCACGGTGGCGCCCAGTTCAGCAAACATGCGCCCGCACGACGGTCCGGCCAGCACGTTGGTCAGGTCGAGTATGTTGTAGCCGGCGAGCGGGAACCTGGCCGGCGCCACACCGGTGACCTTGGGCACCGGCGCCTTGCGCGGCGGCAGCGCGCGCACCTTCTGCCCGACGGCCAGCGGCGGATACGGCTGCGCACTTTCGATCCAGCTGGTGCGGCCGACGCGCACATGCGGGTCGCCGGACACAGTGTCGATCATGCCGGTCTCGCGTGCGGTGCGCGCCACCTGCCATTCCTGCCAGGTGCCGATCATCGCCACCGCCACGCCATTGGCCTGCAGGAAACGGTCCCACTCGGCCGCTGTGCGGCTAGCGAAGATCGGCTCCAGCCAGTCGGCCAGCTTGGAGGTCAAGTCGAAGCGCAGCGCCAACGAGTCGGCCAGGTTGGTGTGGCGCGCGCCGAGGTTGGCCGCATCGAAGGCGTTGACATCGACCATGCCCGCAGCCAGCGCCTTGTCGTAAAGGCCGAATGATTCGAGCATGCGCCGCGTCAGCCGCCGGTTGGGCGCAGCCATCGGCAGGATGAAGCGGCCGTCGGATGTGCGATAGGGCGCCGACAGCGGCGCAACGCGCTGCTCCAGGTACAACTGCCCGGCCGGCTCGGCCATCGCCCGGCCCAGGATCACCTTGGCCTGCTCGGGCTCCAGTCCCGGCGGCAGGCCGCCAACGACGATAGGCGCCAAGTGCGGCGGCAGGCCGCTCGAGGTCAGCGCAAGCGCGCCCACCGCCGACAGCCCGCCGGCGATGCGTGAGGCATGCACCTCGCGGCCCAGGCCGGTACGCTCGCGGTCGACCAGCACCGCCGCCACCGCCACCGCGCCGTTCACGCCGGCATACACCGACGCGAGCGGTAGCGGCGTGTAGATCACCGGCCGGCCGAGCATCGGGCCGGTGATGCTCATGTTGGTGAAGAAGCCGCACACCGCGCTGATGAGGTCTTCGCTGCAGTTGGCGGGCAGGTAGCCGTAAGCGTCGTCGCCAGGCAGCGCGGCCACAACGCGCATCACCACCTGGTGTGGCAAACGTTTCACGGGTGCGTCGCCGTCGACGATGATCACGTCGGCCGAGGACGTATCGGCAAGCGCGCCCGATGGGCCAAGCAGCTTGCCGCGGTCGAAGTATGTGTCGTCGAATTCGGCCGAGGGCCTCGCGCGCTCAACGTACACTTCAGCGCCCTGGTCAGCAAACAGCAGCCCTGTGAGACGACCGGCGAGTGTTTGGCTCTTCTCGATGATGCGAATGCTGGCGAATGGCAACTTGCCTTGCTGAGGGGCCGACGAAGGGCTTGCGCCTGCGCCGCTCTGTGCGACCACAGCGCCGCCGGGCAAGGCCAAGCCGATTGCTGCGCTTAGCGTGCCGCTAATCATCGATCGCATCGCGTCGCGGCGTGTCAGGCCATCCTCGGGCAAACCGCTGTTCGAAGGCAGTTGCGGCTCGTTGGGGCTGTTCTTGCCGTCGCTTATTTTCGCCATCAGCATTCTCTCCGAATTGGTGTGGCCATGCCACCGTGTATTCCAAATTAGGTCGTCAGTCCCTGGATCCAGCCGGTTGCCGCTGCGCAGCCAATATCTAACCTCCGCGCGATGGACACCTGATCGCAGGTCCGCCGCGAGATCCTCGTCCCGCCCTCACCGAGGCAGCGGCGGGAATCATTGGTCGCGCACAACCATCTCAGTCACCCTCTCTCGATCGCGCGCAAACACGCCAGTACCCTTTGAATCACTTGAAGTTTTCGCTTGCCGTAAGGCTGGAGACCATGGTATAGTCTGGTCCCAACCTCGGTTCAACAAGCCGGCCATAGGGTGGTTGCCACTGAGGCGCTCGCCTGGTGCGCGGAGCAGAAGATCCTGGGGCCGCCGGCCCAAGCCTGCAAGGTACCCAGCGACCGTCACCGAGACCATCTGACCTCGACCGTTCAGTTCGACAAGCGCGAAAGCGACGGTTGGACGACAGAGGGTTTCGCCCCGATCTGGTTCGCCTCCGATGTCAGGCGCAGCCCGGTGCGCGGGAAGGACCGAATGGGCCAAGAGCTGATTGAAGGGGGCTAGATGGGGAGTCGGGGAGTTCTGGTGCTCACTATGTTCGTCGCGATGACGACTGGTTTTGGCCCGGTTCAGGCGCAAGAGGGGCAGCGAGCCGGCGGGTACTCGGATATCGACACGCTTCCGGGACCAGATGCCCTCTACGACGCCTTTCGGGGAACGCCGGAGGCCCTTGTGCCGCCCTCGCCGCGAGGCACGGTTTTCCCCGGGCTGCAATTCCCGTGGCGGCAGAAAGTGGCTGAGTTCAGGCAGCGCCTTTTCGACAAACACGGACTGACTTTCTTCGTGGCCTACCAGCAGTCTACCCAGTATGCGACGCCGACGGTGCCCGGCGTATCGGATCATTGGGCTATCGGCGGATGGTTCGCCGTGGGAGGCACGTGGACCCCGCTCAAACGGGGCACGGATTGGCAAGGCACACTTGTCGTGCGTCTGGGTTGGCGCGGGCCTTTCGGCGACATCCCCTGGCCGGCCCCCTTCGGGCCACTCAATCTAGGTTCGGCCTGGTCCGGCTACGTGTTTACCAATTGGAACAGGATCATCGCCGCGGAGGACTTGTTCTGGGAGCAACATCTCGGGCCAACTTTCAGTTTCCAGATCGGCAACCTGGCACCTCAGGGGACGTTGAATACCTTCCGCTTCAAGGATGCCCGTAACAACTTCTCGGCAAGCAAGCTGAATTTCAGCGAGACGATTCCCTGGCCGGCCTTTGGCGCAGGTGCCTCCTTCCGCTGGCGACCCGGGTTTGCCCCGGGCTACTTCGTCAACGGAGTCGTCAATGACATGAACGGCAACCCGGGTGAGAACGAAGGAGACTTTTTGGCACTGAACTGGAGCCACTTGAACATCGACCAGCTCTTTGTCGGCACCGAGATCGGCCGCAGGTGGCAGAGGTCGAACGGCGAGTTCGATCTTCTTTCTGTAAACGTGTTTCACGCCGGAACCCGCGTCACGTTCAACCCAGAGGTTACACCCAACAAGGCCGGCTGGGGGTTCAAGATCAATGTCGAGAAGCAATTGGGCCAATTCGTCGGTTTTGGCAGCTATGCATATACCACCGCACAGGGTGGCGGCATTTCGACAACGTTTTCCGGCAATACGGCGTATCTCGGTGCGGCCTATCTGAGGCCATTCGACATCAACGGTTCAGTCGGACTGGCTGCTTTGTGGACCCAGCCATTCAAGGACATCTTCCCTGGGAGCGGGCAGCGCGATCAATACGGCCTGGATGCTTACTGGAATATCGCCGTATCACCAAACAGCACCCTCACGCCCGGCGCCCAGCTCATCATCCATCCCTCCTTCAATCCAGCGGCTGACGTAGTCTTCATGCCAACGGTGCTATTCCGGCTGTTCCTTTGATCCAAGAAACGGAGTGGAGCACGTCATGAGCGATATCGATTCCGGTCGTAGAGACTTCCTCAAGAGCACAGGCGTTGCGACGCTGGGTCTTGCCGCCGCTTCCAGCTTTCCGGGTCTCGCCCATGCGCGGTCCGAAGCGCCGCCCGCCACGTACGATATCAATGCCCAGTTTGCGGAGTTCATGCGCGGCATCGGCGGTACGCCGGCCGATGGTGGCGGCACGGTGGAGTTCGTCGGCTCGGATCCGATGGTCCGAAGCCACTTTCGCATTGGCGCGGCGATGGCGCTGCCGGCGATGGGTGCCGGCGTGGGCGCTGCGGCCATCTGGCGCGAGCGCACCGGTCAGGGGCAGGATCTGAAGGTCGATTTACGGGAATCCATCTACAACGTCAACCCGCTGGTCGGGCTGATCCTGCTGAAGTCCCAGCAGGCGGGTCGCATTCCCGATGCCGATCCCCTGCCGGCCAACTTCAGGTTCATTCCCACCGTCAACGGATTGCTGTTGCAGGCGCCGCTCGGCTTCGGCAACCCGATGACGTTCGTGCCGTTCGAGACCAAGGACGGACGCTACTTCAACATCACCGGTGCCTATCCGCACCTCGAAGAACGCGGCCTGCGCGCACTGAACGTGCCACCCGGGCGGGAAAACCTCGTGCGCGGCTTCAAGCAGGTCAATTCGTTCGAGTTCGAGGAAGAGCTGAACAAGGCGGGCGGCGTCGGCGCCGTGCACCGCACGACCGACGAGTGGCTGGCCCATCCAGAAGGCAAGTACCTGGCGCAGACGCCACTGATCGAGATCGTCAAGATCGGCGATTCCGAGCCTGCGCGCTGGACGCCCAATCCGGCGCATCCGCTGTCCGGTGTGCGTGTGCTGTCCAACACCCACGTCATCGCGGGTACCTGTTCGTCGCGCACCCTCGCCGAACATGGCGCCGAGGTGCTGCATATGGCACGTGACCAGGCGTTCGAGCACGAGGGCCTGGTTATCGACGTCAACGTCGGCATGCGTTCGACCTTCGTCGACCTGCGTAACGCCGACCAGAACAAGCGCATGAAGTCCCTCGTGCCGCAGGCCGATGTGTTCGTCGAGAATTATCGTCCGGGCACGATGGACCGTCTCGGTTTCGGCGCCAGGGAACTGGCGAGCGCGCGGCCGGGCCTCATCTATCTATCGATCAACGGCTACAGCGCCGACGGGCCGTGGTCCGCCCGCGGTGGCTTCGACATGGAAGGGCTGACGGTCAGCGGCTTCACGCTGTCCGAGGGCAATGGCAAGCCGCGCTTCCCGCCGACGATGGTGATGAACGACTACATCGCCGGCTACCTGGGCGCGGCCGGGGTACTGGCCGCGCTGCGCCGCCGTGCAAAGGAAGGGGGCAGCTATCACGTGCGCATCAGCCTGGCGCGCGCGGCGATGTGGTACGCGAGCCTCGGTCGCTTCCCGACCACCGAATTTGATGCCAACGACCCGGCGCACCGGATGATCGACCCCAGGGTTCTCGTTCGGCAGACCCCTTACGGTGAAGTGCGACGCCTCGCCTCGCAGGTGCAGATGTCGAAGACCCCTGGTGACTGGCGCGACCCGCTGGTGGCGGTTCGCGGCTCGGACACGGTGAGGTGGGAGACTTAGTCCCGGCCGGTCAGGCCAGCGGCGCGGATCGGGGAAGAATTACAAGAAGTGCCACGGGGTGGGGAAGTAGCTACGTCGAATCGGGCGCCGGCGTGGCCGGCGCGCCCACCACCACGATCGCCAGCCGTCCATCGGTGAAGTAGGGATCGCCGCCCCCGTTCTTCCCTGTCCGCTCACGCTGGAACCCGTCCAGCCAGTGCAGCTCGGCCACCATGCCCGCGCGCCGCAGGTCCTCCAGGACGTTGTCCCGCTCGGCGTCTGTTCCCGGCGCGATGTGATGGGTGATCTGCCCGGTGGTATGGCTCAGCCCGACCGAGCGATCGAAGGTGGCCCCGGCCGCCCACAGCGTCCGCCCTGACGAGTCCTGCTCCGGTGCCAGCCAGAAGCGGATGTGATGTCGCTGGGTCGGGTCTTCCCCGAAGGGAAACTCGAACGTCAGGTCCTGCTTCTTGCCCCACAGCATCAGCGGGCTGACCGGCGCATCGTCATAGGAACGATGGAATACCGTGCCGGCCGCGATTTCCAGGCTGCTCTTGAGGGTGATCGGGTCGGCGGGATGCCAACCGGCCGCCAGCATCGCCCCGACTACCTGGTCGCGGGTGCCGACGAAGAGCAGGTTGATCGGATCACCCGGAATGCCGTTCGCGGTTTCCGAGTGGCGGGGCAACTTGTCGGCGGTGGGCGGTGCCGCCACGGCTGCTTCCTTCTCACGCCGTCGCCAGATCCTGGGCAGGGCGAGGTAGGCGGTGGCCAGCCACAGCACGACAAGGGCGATGATGATCCGGCGCGCTGACATACTGGGTCCTCGATGGGATGACGTCGGCGGTGCCGCGGCGGTGAACCCGCCGGTTCGTGCCGGTCGGCGCGATCTGGATACCGGCCTGGTGAAGTGCGCCCCATAAGATGGGTTCATGCCTGCCGTTCTCGAATCCCTGCGTAGCGTCGATCGCCCGCGTGAGCGGCTCTGGGCCCTCGGCGCCTCGGCCCTTGCCGCCCCCGAACTGCTCGCCATCCTGCTCGGCACCGGCACCCGATCGGGTGACGTCCTCTCGACGTCCCAGTCGCTGCTCGCGAGCGCGAACGGCTCCCTCCGGCGCCTGGCGACTCGTCCCGCATCCGAATGGCAGCGCCAGGGAGGCATCGGCCCCACCAAGGCGGCCCGGCTGCTCGCCGCCTTCGAGCTTGGGCTTCGGATGGCCCAGGAGGAACGGCCGCCGGTCCTGCGCATCCGCGACCCGCAGGACGTCGTCCGCATCTTTGCCCCGCGCCTTCGCGACCTGAGCGTCGAGGAATTCCACCTCCTGGCGCTGGACACCCAGTCGCAAGTGCTCCGGGAAGTGCTTGTCACTCGCGGCATCCTGAACAGTTCGCTGGTGCATCCCCGCGAGGTATTCCGGCCGGCCATCGCCGAGGCGGCCGCCGGGATCATCGTCGTGCACAATCATCCGAGCGGCGACCCGACACCATCGGCGGAAGACCGGGCGGTCACCCGCCAGCTGGTGGCGGCTGGTCAGTTGCTCGACCTGCCGGTCTACGACCACATCATCGTCGCAGGCGACCGCTGGCTCTCGTTCTCCCAGGCAGGCCTGCTGTGAGGCTACTTCCCGTACATTGACCCGCCGGGTCCGTACGTGGGCCTGCTGGGTGGCGGGGGCGGTGGCGGCGGCGGTGCCAGGACAATTGGCGCGCCCCGCCCTGCGGCGGGGGGAAGTTGCGACCCGCCCGGATGGCACTCGGCCTGCCCTCCCTTCAGCTTCCAGCTGGCCGGCTGACCGTTCGCCATCGTCAGCACGCCGCTCTCACGCTCCGTGACGTAGCGCGGTCCCGTGGGAGCCAGCACCTTCGCCCTGACCGTGACCGTGAACGGTACCTGGGTACTCCCCCCACCTGAATCTGGCGCGGAAGCCACCAACCGGAGTGGCAGGGCGAGCGAAGCGCGCGAGGGAAGGACCAGGCTGTTGGCGTCCCCGACGCCGGGCTGCGCCGTGCCATCCACCACGAGCAGCATCGCCAGGCTGTCCAATTGCAAGTCATAGTCGTTGGTATTGCAGCCGGAAAGCAGAAACTGCAGTTGGTCCTTCTCGCCGTCCGCAGCCATGCTGATCTCAACCAGGTTGACCCGCGGATCCTCGTAGAGCCACAGGCCCAGCCCGGTGCACCCGGCGAGCACGCCGCATGCAAGCCAGGCAATGGACACCCGCCACGATGGCGCCGTCAGGACCGCCAGCCTGCAGGACATCCGGGAGAGTCTTGGCATCTACCTATGATACGCGGACAACCGGGGAAATTGGGGACACGGCGGCCGCAACTTGCACCGGCCCCGGTGTTGCGGCATCCTATATCATGGGGATTGTGTACCCGAAGCCCAGGTTCCGATGACTGTCACCCGTCCCGACCTCGCCGACGCATCGCCGGAACTCCGGCGCTTGCTGGAGCCGCATCGCGCCCGGCTCGATCTCGAGCTGCTCGACCGGGCGCTCCGCTTCAGCGCGGCTGCCCACCGGGGGCAGAAGCGCATGTCGGGCGAGGATTTCATTTCGCACAGTATTGCGGTCGCGCAGATCCTGGCGGAGCAGTTGCTCGACACCACGTCAATCGCGGCAGCCTTGCTGCACGATGTGGTGGAAGATTCCGACGTGCGGGTGGAAGACATTGCCCGCGAGTTCGGCGGCGAGATCGCCGGCATCGTGGACGGGCTGACGAAGATCTCCCACCTCACCTTCCGGTCGTCGGCCGAGGAACAGGTCGAGAACTACCGCAAGCTCCTGCTGTCGATCGCCAAGGATGCGCGGGTCATCATCATCAAGCTGTGCGACCGGCTGCACAACATGCGCACGCTGGAGCCACTCAGTCCGGAAAAGCGGCAGCGCATCGCCCTCGAGACGCGGGAAATCTATGCTCCCCTCGCCCATCGCTTCGGCATGGCGCGCATCAAGGCGGAGCTGGAGGACCTGGCGTTCAAGTTCCTCGAGCCGGACGATTTCCGCGCGCTGGTGGTGCAGGTCGCGTCCAAGAAGGCGGCGCGGGAGCAGCTGATCATCAAGTTGCGCACGCCGCTGGAGTACGAGCTGCGCCGTGCCGCCATCGAGAGCTTCGACATCACCGGCCGGCCCAAGCACCTCTGGTCGATCTTCCAGAAGATGAAGCGCCGCAACAAGGGGTTCGACGAGATCTACGACCTCATGGCGCTGCGCCTGATCGTCCGCACCGTGCCGGAGTGCTATCACGCCCTCGGCATCATCCATCACAACTGGACACCGCTGCAGGAACGGATCAAGGACTACATCGCGAGTCCCAAGTCCAATGGGTACCAGTCGCTGCACACCACCATCTTCGGGCCCGGTGGCCAGCTCTTCGAGGTGCAGATCCGCACCCAGGAGATGCACCGCACCGCCGAATACGGTATTGCCGCCCACTGGATCTACAAGACCGACGGGAGCAGCGACGAGGTCGCGGAGCATCTCGGCTGGTTCCGCCAGCTCCTCGAGCTGCAGCAGGACACGCACAGCCCCGAGGAGTTCCTCGAGTTCCTCAAGGTGGACCTGTACCAGGACGAGATCTTCGTCTTCACCCCGCAGGGCGACGTGAAGCAGCTGCCCAAGGGGGCCACGCCGATCGACTTCGCGTACCATGTGCATACCGAGGTGGGCGAGAAGTGCCAGGGCGCGAAGATCAACGGCCGCATTGCGCCGCTGCACCGGGAGATCAAGAACGGCGACACCGTCGAGATCCTCACCGGTCCGTCTGCGCGGCCCAGCCGCGACTGGCTCAATCACGTGCACACGGCGCGCGCGCGTCACAAGATCAAGCAGTGGATCAAGCATGAGGAGGAGACGGTCAGCCTGCAGCTCGGCCAGGAGATCCTCGAGCGCGAGCTCAAGAAGCGCCGGCTGACCGGCGCCGATGTGGCCCGCATGGAGCGCGCGGCGGCGGCCCTCTCGCTCGCGGATGCGCGCGGCCTCACCATCGCGATCGGTCGCGGTGACGTCGCGATCGGCCAGGTGGTGCGGGCGCTCTTTCCCGACGCAGCCCTGGAGGAACTCCAGGAACCGAAGCCGACGGTGTTCGGGCGCGTCATTGACCGGATCCGCCTGGGCCGCGGCATCAAGATCCAGGGCGTCGATGGGCTGATGGTCCGCTATGCCCAGTGTTGCCAGCCGGTGCCGGGAGACAAGGTGGTGGGCTACGTGACGCAGGGGAGGGGGATCTCGATCCACCGGTTCGACTGTCCCAACCTCCTCACGCTCTCGGCGGATGACCGCCGGGTGGAGATCGACTGGCACGAGACATCCGGGGAGTCGTTCGTGGTGCGCCTCGACGTGAATGGCAGTGATCGGCGCGGCTTCTATGCCGACCTGATGCAGGCGGTGAGCGCATCCGGCACCAACATCAAGGCCGCTGACATCAATACCAGGGACGGCGCCGTGTTTGGCAACGTCTTCATCGAGGTGGACAACCTTCCTCACCTCGAAAAGGTGATGAAGGCGATGCGGCGCGTGAAGGGCGTACAGCAGGTGGACCGCCATGAGGAAGGCCAGCCTGGCGCATCCAAGTCGACGGGCTGAGATGGCGTTCTGGATCCTCAAGACCGAGCCCTCGACCTACTCCTTCGCCGACTTGCAGAAGGCCAAGCGTGCCGTGTGGGACGGCGTCGCGAATCCGGTGGCGCTCAAGAATCTCCGCGCCATGGCGGTCGGTGACGAGGCGATGATCTACCACACCGGCGACGAGAAGGCGGTGGTCGGGCTGGCACGCGTCGTGAGGGCGGCGTATGCCGACCCCAAACAGGACGATCCTCGGCTCGTGGTCGTGGATCTCGAGGCGGGGAAGCCGATGCCCACTCCGGTGACCCTCAAGGCGATAAAGGCCGACCCCGTCTTTGCCGAGCTGGCGCTGGTGCGGCAGGGCAGGCTGTCGGTGGTGCCGGTGCCGGCGGCCCTCTGGACCCGCCTGCTCGACATGGGGGCGTGACGACACTACCGAACAAAGGCCGAATCCGGTTACCTTCTCTCCATGTCGCGCAATGCCTTCCAGGTCGTCGCCCCGTTCGAGCCCGCCGGAGACCAGCCCAAGGCCATCGCCGAACTGACGGCGGGCCTCCTGCGCGGCGACAAGTACCAGACGCTGCTCGGCGTCACCGGCTCCGGCAAGACGCTCACACTGGCGCACATGCTCGCCAACTACGGCAGGCCGACGCTCGTCCTCTCCCACAACAAGACCCTCGCCGCACAACTTTATGGGGAGCTGCGGCAGTTCCTGCCGGCGAATGCCGTCGAGTACTTCGTCTCCTATTACGACTACTACCAGCCCGAGGCGTACGTCCCGTCCACCGACGTGTACATCGAGAAGGATGCGTCGATCAACCCGGACATCGAGGCGCTCCGGCTGCGCGCCACGTCGAGCCTGATGGAGCGGCAGGACGTGGTGATCGTGGCGACCGTCAGCGCGATCTACGGTCTGGGTGATCCGGTGGAGTACCGTCGGCTCATGGTCACGGTGAAGACCGGCGAGGAGCGGGGGCGGGATGCTATCCTCGCCGACCTGGTACGCATCCAGTATGGCCGCAATGACGCCAGCTTCGAGCAGGGCACTTTCCGGGTGCGCGGGGATTCCATCGAGATCCATCCGGCGTACATGGAGCAGGCCTATCGCATCGAGCTCTGGGGTGACTCCGTGGAGCGCATCAGCCGCATCGATCCGCTGACCGGCAACACCATCGCGGTGCTCGATCAGTGCGCCATTTATCCTGCCAAGCACTTCGTCACCCAGCGGGCCACCGTGGAACGCGCGGTCAAGCTGATCCGCGCCGAGCTCGCCGATCGGCTGCTCGAACTCAAGTCGGCGGGCAAGTTGCTCGAGGCGCAGCGACTGGAGTCGCGCACCAGCTTCGACATCGAGATGCTCCTCGAGGTGGGCACCTGTGCCGGCATCGAGAACTACTCCCGGCACCTCACGGGGCGGCAACCCGGGGAGCGGCCGTCGTGCCTCATCGACTACTTCCCGGACGACTACCTGGTCATCGTGGATGAGTCCCACGTGTCCTTGCCGCAGATCGGCGGGATGTTCAACGGCGATCGCGCCCGGAAGACGACGCTGGTCGAGTACGGATTCCGGCTCCCGTCGGCGCTGGACAACCGGCCGCTGCACTTCGACGAGTTCATGAGCCTGGCGCCCCAGATGATCAATGTCTCCGCCACGCCGGGCGACCAGGAGCTGCGGCTGTCGGGTGGCGTAATCGTGGAACAGATCATCCGGCCCACGGGCCTGATTGATCCGGAAGTCGAGATCCGCCCGGTGAAGGGGCAGGTCGACGACCTGTTGCAGGAGATCCGCGAGCGGGTGAAGGCGCGGGAGCGGGTGCTCGTGACGACGCTGACCAAGCGCATGTCCGAGGACCTCACCGACTACCTGCAGCAGGCGGGGGTGCATGTCCGCTACCTCCACTCCGACATTGATGCCATCGAGCGCATCGAGATCCTTCGCGGCCTGAGGCTGGGAGACTTCGACGTGCTGGTGGGGATCAACCTCCTGCGCGAGGGACTCGACCTCCCCGAGGTGTCCCTGGTCGCAATTCTCGATGCCGACCAGGAGGGTTTCCTCCGGTCCGACCGTTCAATCGTCCAGACGATCGGCCGTGCTGCGCGCAACGTGCATGGTCTGGGCGTCCTGTACGCCGACCGGATCACCGGGTCGATGCAGCGGGCCATTGCCGAGATGGACCGTCGCCGCGCCATCCAGCGGGCCCACAACATCGAGCATGGAATCACGCCGCAGTCCATCGTGAAGTCGCTGGAGGAAGTGCGCCTCTCGACCCATGTCGCCGATGCGCGCACCGAACGGGTCAAGCCGGAGCCCGGACGGACCGAGACGTACATCGATCCACACGACCCGCAGCAGCGCGCGAAGTTCATGGAACAGCTGGAGCGGCGCATGCGCGAGGCGTCGGCCAACCTCGAGTTCGAGGAGGCGGCCCTCCTGCGCGACCAGTTGAACGAGTTGCGGGCCATGGGTGCGCCCAACGTCCGGCGAACCGCGGGCGGCACGGCGGTGCGCCAGCGGCGCGGTCGGCGCTGATGCGGACGCTGACCGAGGCGGAACTCGCGGTCGAGGGAGAGCGGATCGGCCGGGCGCTGCCGCCGGGCGCCGTCGTCCACCTGGAGGGCGAGCTGGGTGCCGGTAAGACCACCATGGTGCGCGCGATTGCCCGGGGGCTCGGCGTCGCCGAGGCCGCGACCAGCCCGACGTATGCCCTTGTGCACCGCTACCTGGGCCGGCGCGGCCCGGTGTTCCATCTCGACTGCTACCGGCTGCGTCGTCCGGAGGAGTCGGCCGACCTGGACTGGGCGGGGCTTGCCGCCGACGGCGATGCGCTGCTCATTGAGTGGCCGGAGCGGGCCACCGGCTGGGTGCCGGCCGCCACGGTACGCGTGCGCCTGACGCACCTGCCCGATCCATCGCTGCGCGGCATGGAACTCGGCTGATGCGCCTCGCGATCGACACCGCGACCAGCCGGTTGTCGGTGGCGCTGGGTCACACGTCGTCCGATGCGCTGCACGAGGTGGTCGAGGGGGCGCGGCAGCATGCGGCGGCGCTGCTGCCAGCGATCGATCGACTGCTCGCTCGCGCGGGGGCATCGCGCGAGGCAGTGACGGGCGTCGTCCTGGCCGATGGCCCCGGCAGTTTCACCGGGCTACGGGTGTCGGCGGCAGCCGGCAAGGCGCTGGTGCAGGCGCTCGGAGTGGAGTTCTGGACGGTGCCGTCGCTGCTCGCGCGGGCGATGACGCGCTCGGGGCCGGGGCGCATCACGGTGGGCGTGTCCGACGCCTTGCGGGGGCAGTGTTATGCCGGGGCCTGGCTCTGGCTGGCTGGCGGCATCGAGACGATTCTTCCGCCCGAGGCGCGCACCCCGGCGGGCCTGCGGGCGGCGCTGCCGCGCCCCGATGCGGTGATTGGCGAACTGCCTGCCGCCACGGCGGCACTGTTTACCGACTGGGCGCCGTATCTTGACCTCGCGCACCAGGTCGATGCGCGCCTGATGCTCGACCTGGTTGGCCGACCGGGCGGCGCACGCCTGATCGCCGATCCACTCGCATGGGAACCGGACTATGGCCGTCCCGCAGAAGCCCAGGCCCTCTGGGAAGCCCGGCACGGGCGCAGCCTACCGCATCCGTCGGGCGGTGTCGGCTGACGCGCCTGCGCTGGTGGCGCTGGAGCGGGCGTGCTTTGGCGATCCGTGGGCCGAGTCGTCGTTTCGCGAGGCGCTGGAGACGCCGTGGACCTTCGGCCTGGTCGCCGACGACGGCGGCCGGATCGCGGGCTATCTTATCGGCAGGGATGTGGCCGGGTCGGGTGAAGTCCTGAACCTCGCCGTCGACCCGGTGCAGCGACGCAGCGGCGTTGCCAGCGCCCTGCTGCGCGAGGGACTGCGGACACTGGGTGAGCGCGGGGCAGAAGAGGTGTTTTTGGAGGTCCGCGCCTCGAACGCGGCGGCGATCGAGTTGTACCGTGGGTCGGGGTTTCGTCCGGTGGGTGTGCGATCCGACTACTATCGAAATCCGCGCGAGGATGCGCTCGTGTTGCGGCTGGGTTTCGTGGGCCTGGCGTAGCTTCGGTGCCCCCGGCGGCAAATTGGTGAATTCCGGGACGGGCCCTGGCAGTATCATGGGTCACGTCCACCGTGTTGCTCGAACTCGAACTCTTGTACCGTGGAGGCACCCGTGAGCCGCAGTCTCAACAAGGTCACCCTGATCGGGAACCTCGGGGCAGACCCCGAAGTTCGCAGCACCCAGAACGGCGGCCGCGTCGCCACGCTCTCGGTCGCGACCAGTCGGCAGTGGAAGGGACAGGATGGACAGATGCAGGAGAAGACCGAATGGCATCGCGTCATCTTCTGGAACTCGAACTATGCCAAGCTCGCCGACATCGCCGAGAAGTACTGCCGCAAGGGCGAGAAGATCTTCGTCGAGGGCAGCATCGAGTATCGCTCCTGGCAGGACAAGGAGGGCCAGACGCGCTACACCACCGAAATCAAGGGCAACGAGCTGATCCTGCTGGGCGGCCGCGGAGGTCAGGGCGCCGAGAGCTTTGCCCCGGCCAAGGCCGCCGCCGGCGCCTCGGCGGGTGCGGCGAAGGGCAAGGAGGAGTCGTTCGACGACTTCCCAGACGCGCTGGACAGCGCCGACGACGACCTCCCGTTCTGAGGCAGGACGCCCAGACGCCATGCATGACTCTGCGCCGGCCGCTCCCTTCCGGGGTGCTGCCGGCGTCGGTGCTTCGGTACAAGCTGTTTCAGGGCAATGGCTTATGGCAGTAGTCGTCGGCTGCAATCCGTGGCGCTGATCTTGCTTTTCCGTTGGCGGAGATGTGAGGCCTGTTGCGCCTCGCAGCCTCGATAACCCCACTTCCGTTCTCGAACGCCGTTGGGAGAGATCCGATGTCGCACCTCGATCCTGTTGCGTCGCGGACTGACCGCGTGTCACCTCGCCGCTGGTGTGTAGCCATGGGGGCGCTTCTGGCGCTGCCCGCGGTTGTGCTTGCACAGGCACCGGCCACGCCGCAGACGCACGCCGTGCGGCCCGGAGACACGCTCTGGTCGCTCGCCCAGGCGTATCTCGGCGACCCGCTGTTGTGGCCCGAGATCTATCGCCTCAATACCGACGTCGTGGAAGACCCGCACTGGATTTACCCCGGCGAGGTGCTGCGACTGGCAGCCGGCGAAGGCGTGAAGTCGGTGCCGGCCGAAGACACCCCCGCGCCAGAAGCGGTGGCGGCGGCTCCGGCGGCGGGCGCCCCGGGTGCCAAGGTCGATGCGGTCGAGGACCCCAACTTCAGGGAAACCATCGAGGAAACGTCCGACGACTACGATCCCAATGCGCCGCTGTTCCCGCAGATGGGTGAGATGTCGGCGGCGGCCAAGGCGACGGTGAAGGCGTACTCCCAGAAGAACTACCGGGCCATCCGGCGCGATGAGTTCTATTCCGGCGGATTCCTCACGGAGCGCCAGGACCTGCCCTTCGGCCGGATCATCGGGCGCACCGCGTCACCGATGATCCACTCGGTCACCAATTTCGGCGTGGCCAAGCTCTTTACCGAACTCGCCATCTCACCGCCCAAGGGCGCGTCGTACGAAATCGGCGATACGCTGCTCACGGTGGAGAAGGGGCCAGAGGTCAACGGTTTCGGTTTCATGGTGCTGCCCACTGGCGTCGGCGTCGTGAAGCGCATCGACGAGGGCCGACCGATCCTGACCATCGTCCGCATTTTCTGGGGCATTTATCCCGGTCAGTGGGTGCTCCCGCTGGAGAAGTTTCCCGGCAACACCAACGCGCGCGCCGTGCCGATTACCGATGGCATCAGCGCCAGGGTGATTGGCTGGCCGCGCTTCGAGTACCTCAAGCTCCCGCAGAACTACCTCTATATCGACAAGGGCAAGCTCGACGGCGTGGCCCTGGGCGATATCTGGCAAGTGCAGCGGCCGTCGGGTGGCATCGCCAACAATGGCACCGTGCTGACCACCGAGATGATGGCCGTCATGCAGATCGTGAACGTGCGAGACCACAGCGCCACGGGGCTGATGTTCAACATCAAGTTTGCGAAGTTCCCCATGGGCACGCCGGCGGTGCAGGTGGCCAAGCTGCCGCAGTAACGCCTCCCGGCTGCAGACCTGGCCTGACATGAGCGGCGCCCCTTTCGGGGCGCCGCTCATGTGTTGTGAGGCTGGTCACGCAACGCGCTCCCACTCACGGCTCGCCCGTCTATATTGCGGGGCGATCATGGGTTACGCCCTGTCGACGGTGCGGCGCTGGCGCACGTTCACTTCCAGAAGGGTCCTCAAATGGGCGGACGAGTACTGGTAACCGGCGGAGCGGGATTCATCGGATCCCACATCGCCGAGGCGTACCTCGGGGCAGGGTGGGAGGTGGTGGTGCTGGACGACCTGTCGCGCGGTCACGAGCGCAACGTGCCGAAGCAGGCGAGGCTGGTCCAGGCGGACATCCGGTCGCCGGAAGCCCGGAAACTGCTGGTCGATGGCCGGTTTACCGTGCTGATTCATCACGCGGCACAGATCGATGTGCGCGTCTCCGTGGAACAACCCGCCCTCGATGCGTCCATCAATGTTGTCGGCTTCGTGAACCTCCTCGAGGGCGCCGGCGACGGCGGCGTCGGGCGCGTGGTCTTCGCCTCGAGTGGCGGCACCGTGTACGGCGATCCGCTCGAGATACCCACGCCGGAGACGGCGCCCAACTGCCCCATCTCGCCCTATGGCGCCAGCAAGCTCGCGGGCGAGCACTACGTGCGGATGCTCGGCGCCCTGCGCGGGTTCGATGCGGTCGCCATGCGTTATTCCAACGTCTTCGGACCGCGGCAGGACCCCAAGTCGGAAGCTGGCGTCGTCTCGATCTTCGTCTCGCGCCTGCTCGAGAAGCGCCCACTGACGATCTTCGGCGACGGCACCCAGACGCGCGACTATGTGTTTGTGGCCGATGTGGCGCGCGCCAACCTGCTGGCCGGAACGCGCGCCCTGCCGCCCGCCGGTGTGCATGAGGCGCGCGCCTTCAACATCGCCACGTCGCGAGAAACCTCGGTGCTCGAGCTCGCCGCCACCGTCGGGCGGGTCATGCACGTGCCGCCGGTGCTGGAGTTTGCGCCCACGCGTCCCGGCGAGCTGCAGCGAAGCGCGCTGGATGTTCGCAAGGCAGGCGCGATGCTCGGCTGGACACCGGAATACAGCTTCGAGAATGGCCTGCCCCAGCTCATCGCCTGGTTCACGAAGGAGAACGCATGATGCTCCAGGTCGGCGGCGCGCTGCCAACCACACCGCTCGAGCTGCTGCTCATCTCCAGCGTCGAGACCAAGGTGGTGCTCGCCATCCTGCTGGTGTTCTCGCTGATCGCCTGGTTCATCATCGTGCTCAAGTGGTGGCAGTTCCGCCGCTTGCACCGGCAAGGGGAGAAGTTCTTCGCCGAGCTGGAGCGCACGACGCGCCTGCAGGAGGGCTATCACGCCGCCATGAAACAGCCACCGTCACCGTACAACCGGCTGTTCCGTGAGGCGATCAACTTCTACAGCGAACTCCGGCCTGGCGCGCTCAAGGAGGAAGTGGCACGTACGCCGCTGACTTCGACGCAGCTCGAGTCGCTCAAGCTCGTCCTGATGAAGGAGGTCTCGGCCGAGAAGGACTTGCTCAGCCGGTATATCCCGTGGCTCGCCACGGTGGGCTCGGTGGGGCCGCTGATGGGGCTCATGGGCACCGTCCTGGGCGTCATGGACGCCTTTATCGGCATTTCGTCCAAGGGCTCCGGCAACATCGCCGCGGTGGCACCGGGCGTGGCCGAGGCGCTCATTGCGACGGTGGCCGGCCTGGCCGCCGCGATCCCGGCGGTGATTGCGTACAACTTGTATGTGCACAAGGTCCGCATGCTGGCCGGTGAACTCGAGGGCTTCGCCGCGGAGCTGATCGGCACGATGGCGCGCGAGGGGATGGTCTGACATGGGGGCCCTGAGCGGGTTCCGCAGCGACGACGACATGGGGCTCAACGCTGACGTGAACGTCACGTCGCTGGTGGACGTGGCGTTCGTACTGCTCATCATCTTCATGATCGCGGCGCCCATGATGCAGGGCGGGGTGGACGTAGACCTGCCGAAGGCTGCGGCGAAGCCGATGAATGCCAAGCAGGGCATCGTCGTGTCGCTCGACCGGCAGGGCAAGATTTTCCTCGACGAGACGCCGGTCAGCTATCGCGACTTCCGGGCGACGTTTCGCTCCATCGTCGCGACGCGCAAGCCCGACGCCGTCTATCTCCGGGCCGACAACCGCGCCTCCTACGGTGACGTAGTGCGGGTCGTGGCCATCATCCGGAACTCCGGCGTGCGGAACCTGGGCCTGGTGGCCGAGGATGAGGAATCGAAGTGAAGGGTCGGGGCGCATTCGCCGTTGACGGGCCGTCGGCCACGGTTGGCCTGACCGGATCGCTGGTCGTGCACGTGGCGGCGCTGTTGCTCTTTGTCGTCGCGATCCCGAGGCCCGTCATCGGCCCGCCGGTGTACGCGGTGGAACTGGTCGCGGCCCCGCTGCCCACCACCGCGCGGCGCGCAGCACCGGAGGCCGTGACCCGGCCGCCCGACCCGGCACCGCCGGCGGAGGCCCCCGCGCCCGCACCGCCCAAGCCCACCAGGGCTGAGGCGGTGAAGCCCAAGGGGAAGGCGGACCCCACGCCGACGCCCGCCAAGCCGGTTCAGGCCGCCGAGAAGACGGTGGAGAAGGCCCCGGCCACGAAGAGTGAAACGCAGCCGCTCCCAGGCGAGACGCCGGGCACCGGCACCGACGTGGCCAACATCAAGATTCCCGGGATAGAGTTTCCGTATCCGGAGTACCTCCGGAACATCATGAACGAAGTGCTGCGGCGGTGGAACGCGCCCAACAACCGGCTTCGCGCCGAGGTCGCGTT
>JANNSD010000024.1:0-20706 GCA_031402225.1 Gemmatimonadota bacterium
CCGCCGGCTGCCGTCGCCCTTCTTAAACACGTACTCGCCGTCCTGGTACAGCTCGGAGGCGGCCACGTCGAGCGCGATGCCGATGTCCTGGCCCGGCTGGAAGCCCGCCGACTGGATCGCCTGCATCACCACGTCGAGCGCTGCCTCGTTCGACGGCAGCATCGGTGCGAACCCGCCCTCATCACCCACCGCCGTGGACAGGCCCATCTTGCTGAGCACCTTCTTCAGCGCGTGGAATACCTCGACGCCCATGCGAAGCCCGTCGGCAAAGGTGTCGGCGCCGATCGGTACCACCATGAACTCCTGCGCGTCCACGTTGTTCGATGCGTGGGCCCCGCCATTGAGGATGTTCATCATCGGCACTGGCATGACGCGCGCCATCGGCCCGCCGAGGTAGCGGTACAGGGGCAGTCCGCAATCGGAGGCCGCCGCACGCGCCACGGCCAGCGATACCGCCAGGATGGCATTGGCTCCGAGGTTGCCCTTGTTGGGCGTCCCGTCGGCGTCCATCATCTCGGCGTCCACCGCGATCTGCTCGGTAGCGTCCAGCCCCTCGAGCCGGGGACCCAGCACCTCGTTGACGTTCTTGACCGCCTGCAGGACGCCCTTGCCGCCGTACCGGCCCGCGTCACCATCGCGTAACTCAGCCGCCTCGTTCTCGCCGGTCGACGCACCACTCGGCACCGCGGCGCGACCCTGGGCGCCACTCGACAGGACGACCTCCGCCTCGACGGTGGGGTTGCCCCGGCTGTCGAGGATCTCGCGGCCATGCACTTCGATGATCGTGGACATCCGTATCCAGTGGAAAAGGTGATGGGGCTAACGTAACTGGAGAACGGGAAACGGGAAACGGGGAACGGGAGACGGGAGACGGGGTTCAGCCGGCGGCCAGGGCGTTCATGGCATGCCAGCACCGGTCACGCAACGCGTCGCGGTCGTCGTAGGTGAGCCCCATGGTGGGGATCGGCGCGCCGATCCGTACCTCGACCGTGCCGGGACGCGGCACGAACCCGCCGCGCGGCATCAGCGCACGGGCCCCCGCGATGTACACTGGGACGCACGGGGCCTGCAGGCCGATGGCGAGCACGAAGGCGCCCTTCTTGAACGGCTGGAGCGCTCCATCGCGGCTCCGGGTGCCCTCCACAAAGATGGCCGCCGACACCCCATCGCGCAGCACCTGCCCCGCTTCTGCGAACGCGCCCATTGCCGCATCGTGATCGCTCCGGTCGATCGGGATCTGCCCGGTGATCCGCAGCGCGGTGCCGAACACGGGAATACGAAAGAGCGATCGCTTCCCCACGAAGCGCACGGAGCCGGGAATGGCCTCGATCAGCGCGCCCGGATCCACAACGGACGCGTGGTTGGCGCAGAAGACGCAGGAACCGACCCCCTCCAGGTGTTCCCGCCCGCGCACCGTTACCTCGACCTGCGCGGACCGCAGCAGGTCGCGCGCCCACCGGCGCGGGACCTGCTCATAAATGCTGTCGGGGCCTTCCCGTACGCCCCCAAGCCGCGCGAACACGAGCCGCCCGGTGCACCAGGTCGTGCGTGCCGCGAGTCCCGCGACAAAGGCGATGCTGCGAATCATCGAAAGTGATCGTAGCCCGCGATCGAGACCTCCGCGCCGTCCAGGTGCAGCCTCACACCCGCGCCCGCGTGCACGCTACCGATGAGCGTGAATGGCACGCCGACCTCTGCCCCCGCCCGCTTGAGCTGTGCGGCGGCGCGCGGCGGCAACGTCGCGAGGAGCTCGTAGTCCTCGCCACCCTCCGCGGCGAACGCCGCCGCTGATACGTTGAGCGCCGACGCCGCCTCGGACACCCCGGCACCGATGGGCAGCTTCGCCAGGTCGATGTCGAGCGCTACACCCGATGCCGCGGCAAGGTGCCGGGCATCACCCGCCAGGCCGTCGCTCAGGTCAAGCATCGCCGTGGCGCCCACATCCGCCAGGAAACGGCCCGCGGCAATCCGCGGAAGTGGGCGGGCGAACGCGATGCGCGTCGTGGGTCGCGGTTCCCGACCGGAATCCCAGGCGGCGAGCGCGGCCCGCGCGCTCCCAAGCGTCCCAGTAACCCATATCCCGTCCCCGGCCCTGGCGCCGCCGCGCGTCACCGCGCGCGGCGCGCGACCCACCACCGTCACCGTCAGCGAGAGCGACGTCCCCCGCGTCAGGTCGCCGCCGAGCACCTTGCCGCCCACCTCGCTCACGCAGGCGCCGATGCCGCTCATCATCGCCGTCACCATCGCGTCGGTGACGTCGCCGGGCAGCGTCAGCGCCGCGAGCAGGCCGATCACCTCGGCGCCTTCGGCGGCGAGGTCGGAGAGCGCCGACGCTGCCGCCCGCCAGCCAATCTCCTCCGACGTGAGCCAGTCACGCCGGAAGTGCGTACCCTCGAGGCTCGTATCGGTGCTCAACGCCAGCATGTCCCCGTTGTCGAAGGGGATCAGCGCGCAATCGTCGCCCAGTACCGCGGCCGTCCCGCCGAGCGCTGCCTGGATGGCACGGATGCGCTCGAATTCGCGACCGGGGCCGAGGGGGAGGTGCATCATGGCAGGATCGCGTCGATGCGCCAGCGAACGAGCCCGCGATCGGTCGCTTCCCAGAGGTACCCATCCTCTACCGTGAGGTCGCGAATCAGTCCCGGATGCTCGGCGCCCAGCAGCGGCCGCTGCGGCGGCGTGCGCAGCCCCGCATAGGCCAGCCCGCGCTCACCGGCGATGAAGAAACCATCGTCGAACAGGGTGAACACGCGCAGTCGCCCGAGTATCGGGGACAGGATCGGTCCAAGGGTCCATTCATCGGTGCCGGGCATGCGCCAGAGAAGCTGGTCGATGGTGAGCGCCACGAGCGTGTCCCCCAGCCAGGCAATCGCCACCACCGGCGCGCGCAGCGAGGCGGAGCTTGCGAGCCCCGGTGTGCGGCCGGGTCGCTTCGCCTCGGGCGGGAGGAGGAGCAACCCGTTGGGCGTGCCGATCCAGATGCTGTCGCCCTCGGTTTCCAGCGCCAGGACCGGCTCCAGGAATTCTGGTGCGAGGCGCACCACGGTCTGCGAGTCGGTGATGCGGGACAGGCCTCGCGCGGTGCCCGCGAGCACGGTGCCGCGCCGGCCGAGCACAATGTTCGTGCGCGGATCGGGCATCGCACTGCCCGTCCCGAAGAAGTACGTGCGACCAGTCGCGACCTCGAGCTGGGTCACGCCGGCGTCGGTCGCCAGGAAGAGGCTGCGGTTCATGCCCGTCATGCGGCGCACTTGGGAATAACCGAGGCCCAGGGTGGCGCCGCCGGCCAGCGTCTTGGAGGTGAGGAGATCGGTGGACAGGTAGGTCACCGCCGCGTCGGAGAGGTCGGTGCGATCGGTGGCGACCCAGAGTCCGCCGGGTGCCGAGTACAGGGCGCCTACCCGATCGCCTGCCAGCCCGAACGACTGTCGCTCCGGTGTGGCGTCGCCCTGGCGGATGAACAGGAGCCCTGATCCCGAGGTGCCGAGATACCAGCCCAGGCGGTCGGGTGAGGGCGCCGCCGAGGTCATGGTGGTGGATCGCCCGCGGGCATCGCGCAGCATGAGGGAAAGGCTTGATCGGAGCGAGGGATTGGCCGTGATGGCGTCCTGCACCGTGGTGGGTCGCAGCGGGCGGGCCGGTGGTGCGGATGGTGTCGCGACCGGCGATCCGCTCGCCACCCGGAACCACCCGGTGCTGGTGTTGATCCGGATGCCCCCGCTCGGATCGGCCTCGTCGATCGCCATCGCGCGCACCACGCCGGGCACGGCGCCACCGGTCCACAGTTGCAGCTCCGGCTGCAGGTTGAGCCACCCGTTGGCCGTCGTCATCCAGAGCGACTGGTCGATCGGATCCACCTGCGCCAGGAGCACCCGCTCCAGCGCCATGCTGCCCTGGGGATTGTACGGCCCTTCCCATCGCCCTTCGAGCGGCCGATAGATCAGCACCCCCGTGGCGCCCACCACGTAGAGCCGGTCGATACCCGACGCCACCGCGCGAACGATGCTGAAGTCGCCCACCACCACGCGGTCGGCCGGGGGCCAGTCGCGCGCCCGCTGTGCGTGCAGGGAACGTATCGCGAACGCGGCCATGACGAGGCACAGCGCCGCCCCGGCGCGCCGGGCCCTCACACGAGTCTCGGCCTGGCCAGGCGCTGGAGCACCGGCGCCTCCACCGGGCTCCCGATGCGGACCAGCACCTCCCACTCACGCCACAGGTCGGGCAGCGCCGCGATCACGTCCATCGGCCGCATGGCGCGCGCGGTGAAGCGCCGTGCCGCGAGGTCGGCGGCGCGGCCCAGCGCCTCGGCTGCCACCGCCGCCGCCACCTCGGGGTCGAGCGCGCGCGCGAGCAACGCAGCGAGAATGCCGCTGAGCACGTCGCCACTGCCGCCAGTGGCGAGGCCGGGATTTCCCGCCGCGACGGTGAGCGACAGACGGCCTGATCGCGCGATGGCAGTCGGGACGCCCTTGAGGAGCATGGTGGCGCCGCACTGGTCGGCCGCCTGCACCGCCGCACCCCACGGGTCCATGTCCCGGGTCGATGCCAGCGCCGGGAAAAGCGTGCGGAACTCGCCGGCATGAGGCGTGAGGACGATGTCGCGCCCCGCGGTAAGGGCGGCGAGATCAGGGATGCGGCCCTGCAGGGCCACCAGCGCATCGGCGTCGAGCACCACGCGCGTCGAGAGGGCGACGCACGCGAGCACGAATGCCGCTTTCCCCTCGGCGCGACCGAGTCCCGGCCCGATCACCACCGCGTCGGCGCGCGGCAGGAGCGCGCGCAACACGTCACCCACAACACCCACCGTCGCGTGCACCAGCGTCTGCAGGTCGGGCTCGGCGGCCCGGACGGCGGCGATCGTGTCGGCCGGGGCGACGACGTGCACCAGCCCGGCACCGGCGGCGAACGCGGCGCGTCCCGCCAGTCGCGCCGCGCCGCTCATGCCGGTGTCGCCACCGAGCACCACAATGCGCCCCCGCTCGCCCTTGTGATCGGACGCGTGCAGTGCCGGCAACCGCGCCGCCGCGAAGGCATCGGTGACGAACAACGGCGCTCCCGGTTCCGGCGGCGGGTGCCCGATATCCACGACCACGATGTCGCCCGCTTCGTCGCGCGCCAGCAGGTGGCCCCGACGAAATCCGCCGAAGGTCACGGTCAGGTCGGCGCGGGTCGCACCATGCACCACGCCGGTATCGGCATCGAGTCCGGTTGGTCCGTCGATGGCCAGCAGAGGAAGATCGAGGTCGAGCAGGCGCTCGAGCAGCGCAGCCGCCGACGCGCGCGGCGCGCCACGGGCTCCGGTACCGAGCAGGGCGTCAACCACCAGTCCCAGGGAGGGCCACGGGCCGTCGGGCGCCACATCTCGCACCCCTTCGGCCCGCGCCAGTGCGGCGACGTGCGCGGTGAGCGGTGCCACGGTCCCCGGGAGCGACGCCACCCACACCGGCATCTCCAGCCGGTGCAGCGCCCGCGCGAGCACCCAGCCATCGCCGCCGTTGTGCCCGGTGCCTGCCGCCACCAGCACGCCCTGCCGCGCGGCATGGGGAAACTCGCGCAGCAGCACGGTGGCGGTGGCGCGCCCCGCCGACTCCATCAGGGTCGCGAGCGCAATTCCGGCCCGCTCAGCGCGGGCATCCCAGGCAGTGGACTGGAGGGGGGAGAGGACCGGCAGGAGGGAGGGCATCGGGCGCCGCGTCAGGCGCCCACGCGCCGTACACCCTCCCACGCATACGATTCGTCGAAGGCAGTGTCGAATGCGAAGACGTGGCGGAAGTCCTCTTCGCTGTCGCCGGGCAGGGTGACGAGCAACCCGATCTCGACCAAGGTATAGACGATCCGGCCAAAGTCCTCGGTGCGCGTCAGCCCCCAGTGCGCCAGGACGGGCCGGGCCAGCAGCCCGAACCGCTCGCGCGCCAGGTCGCGGCACGCCCACGCCAGCTCCGCCCCACTGATGTGCCGTCGCACCGTCAGGCGCGACTGGACAAACTCGATGCCCGCCAGCACGAACAGGTAGCCGCGTTCGTCGAATGCCCCACCCTTCGCCCGGATCCGGGCGAGGATGTCATCGGCGAACTGCAGCTCGGTCATCGTCTCGCCGGGGTCACGCCGTTTGCAGCGCGCGGTGCCGACTGGTCACCGGCGGATACAGCGGGAACGACCTGGTCATCTCGCGCACGTCCCGGGCAATGCGGGCGAGGGTGTCGTCATCGCGGCGCGTGAGCGCCTCGTCGATGAGCTGGGCAATGCGGCGCATCTCATCAGTGCCCATGCCGCGGGTGGTGAGTGCCGGCGTGCCCAGCCGGATGCCGCTGGTGACGAACGGCGACTGCGGGTCGTCGGGGATGGTGTTCTTGTTGACGGTAATCTCCGCCTTGCCCAGCAGCTTCTCCGCTTCCTTGCCGGTCAGGCCCTTGGGCCGGAGGTCCACCAGCATCAGGTGGGTGTCGGTGCCGCCCGAGACGATGGCGAACCCGCGCTCGACCAGCGCATCGGCGAGCACCTTGGCGTTGTCGATGACCTGCCGGGAGTAGTCGCGGAAGTCCTGGGTCAGCGCCTCGCCAAACGCCACCGCCTTCGCCGCAATGACGTGCTCCAGTGGCCCGCCCTGGGTACCGGGAAACACCGACTTGTCGATGTCCTTGCCCAGTTCGGCAATCGACAGGATGAGCCCGGCGCGCGGACCGCGCAGCGTCTTGTGCGTGGTGCTGGTGACGACGTGCGCATGCGGTACCGGCGACGGATAGAGGCCGGCGGCCACCAGGCCCGCGAAGTGGGCCATGTCCACCAGGAACCGGGCCCCGATCTCGTCGGCGATGGAGCGGAACGCGGCAAAATCGATGATCCGGGCGTACGCGCTGCCGCCGGCAATCAGCAGCGTGGGCCGCTCGCGGAGCGCCTGCTCCCGGAGGACGTCGTAGTCGATGCGCCCGGTGGAAGGATCGACCCCATAGTGCACCGCCTGCCAGATGCGCCCGCTGTGGTTGACCGCCGCCCCATGCGACAGGTGCCCACCATGCGGCAGTGACATCCCCATGAGCTTGCCGCCGGGCGGCAGGAGCACCATGAACGCCGCGAAGTTGGCCTGCGCGCCCGAATGCGGCTTCACGTTGGCATGCGCCGCGCCAAAGAGCTGCTTCAGCCGGTCGATGGCCAGCTGCTCGACCTCGTCCACCACCTCGCAGCCGCCATAGTACCGCTTGCCCGGGTACCCCTCGGCGTACTTGTTCGTGAGCGGCGTGCCCATGGCGTCGATGACGGCACGGCTCGCGAAGTTCTCGCTCGCGATCAGCTCGAGACCGTTCTGCTGCCGGCGCAGTTCCCGGTCGACCAGGCGCGCGACAACGGGATCGGCGTCGCGGAGGGGGGCATTGTGATCAAGCATTCGACGTGGGCTCCTGTTCGATCTTCGCGATGCGCCGGGCGTGGCGGCCTCCCTCGAAGGGAGTCGTGAGCCACGCCCGGAGAATGGACACAGCCTCTGCTTCGGTGACGAATCGTGCGGGGAGCACGAGAACATTGGCGTCGTTGTGCGAGCGGGCGAGGGCCGCCACTTCCGGTGTCCAGGTCACCGCCGCACGGACACCCGGATGCCGGTTCGCCGCGTACGCCATGCCCAGCCCGGTGCCGCACAACAGGATACCGCGAGCCGCATCGCCATGCTCCACCCGGGAGGCAACGGCGTGAGCAAAATCCGGGTAGTCCGTGGACTCGGTGGAGTACGTCCCCACATCGTCGGGATCATACCCCGAAGCGCGCAGTTCGTTGATCAGTGCTTGCTTGAGCGCGAACCCGGCATGGTCCGAGCCGATCGGAATGCGTTCGGCCATGACCCAATGTATGGGAGGCGGTAGAAAGGGTAAAGGCACTACCGCCCGTGCCCGCAACCTTCTACCGCCGGCGTACCTCCCGCAGCGCCCGAACCGATGCGAGCCGCTCTTCGGCCAGGTGGTCGGCAGCCGCGGCGGTCGTCACCTTCTCCCGCTGTGCCACCTCCACCACGCGCCGCACCGTGTCGAAGATCCCGGCCGCCTTCTCCAGCGCCCGCTCCTCCGACCAGCCCTCGATTTCCCGGCAGATGTTGATCACGCCGCCGCCGTTGGCCACGTAGTCGGGGGTGTAGAAGATGCCCCGCTCCTCCACCGCCGCGGCATGGCGCGGCTCGGCGAGCTGGTTGTTGGCCCCCCCGCACACGATCTCGGCCTTGAGCCGCGGGATCGTCTGGTCGTTGAGCGTCGCACCCAGCGCGCAGGGCGCGTACACATCCACCGCCGCGTCGTAGATCGCCTCGGGCGCTACCGCCGCCGCGCCGAACTCGGCCACGAAGCGCTGGAGCCTGGCGGCGTCGATGTCGCTCACCAGCAGCATCGCGCCCTCCTTGCGGAGGTGCTGCGCCAGTGCCTGGGCCACCTTCCCGGCGCCTTGCACCGCGATGCGCTTCCCCGCCAGACTGTCCTTCCCCCACCGCGTCTGCGCAGCCGCCTTCATCGCCATGTACACACCATAGCCCGTGACCGGCGACGGATCACCCGACCGCCCCGGGAGCCCGGCGACATGCTCGGTCTCCAGGTGGATGAACTCCATATCGGCGGACGTAGTGCCGACATCGGCGGCGGTGATGTAGCGACCGCCCAGCGTATCCACATAGCGCCCGTGCGCCCGGAAACACCCCTCGCGGTCGCGCCGAGCCGGGTCGCCGATGATCACCGACTTGCCGCCGCCCAGTGGCAGACCCGCCACCGCCGACTTGTAGGTCATGCCGCGCGCCAGGCGCAGCGCGTCCACCAGCGCGTCCTCGAGCGTCGCATAGTTCCACAGGCGGGTGCCACCCAGCGCCGGGCCCAGCGTCGTGTCGTGGATAGCCACGATCCCGACATAATTGGCGCCGGGATCCTGGGAGATGACGAGTTGCTCGTGGGCGTAGGAGCTGAGCAGGTCAAATGCGTTCATGAAGGTCGTCAGTCGTCAGTCGGCAGTCGTCAGGAAGTCGTCAGTCGTCGGAGCAGCTGTTGACTCACTGCCGACTGCCGACTGCCGACTGATAGCCATAGAAACCCTTGCCACTCTTCTTGCCCAAATCCCCCGCCGCCACCATGCGCCGCAGCAGCGGACAGGGGCGATACTTGTCGTCGCCCAGGCCGCGATGCAGCACCTCGAGGATGGCGAGGCACACATCGAGCCCGATGAAGTCGGCCAGCGCGAGCGGGCCCATCGGGTGCGCCATGCCGAGCTTCATCACGGTGTCGATGGCCTCAGGCGTCGCCACGCCCTCCATGACGCAGAAGATCGCCTCGTTGATCATCGGCATCAGCACGCGGTTGGCTACGAATCCGGGGTAGTCGTTCACTTCCACCGGCGTCTTGCCGAGGGCGCGCGACAGTTCCATCACCGCGGCCGTCGTGGCGTCGCTCGTAGCGTGACCGCGGATCACCTCCACCAGCTCCATCATCGGGACCGGGTTCATGAAGTGCATCCCGACGACCTTGTCGGGTCGGCTGGTTTTCGCCGCCAGTTCGGTGATCGAGATGGAGCTCGTATTGGAGGCGAGGATTGCATCGGTACCGAGCGCCTTATCCAGCGCCTGGAAGACGGCGAACTTGACCTGCGGGTTCTCGCTCACCGCTTCCACCGCTATATCCGCACCGGCGGCCGCCGTTGCGTCAGCGGCGGTGCGAATGCGCGCGAGGGCCTGCTCCACCGCTTCCGCTGGGATCGTGCCCTTTTTCGCCTGACGCTCGAGGTTGGCGCGAATGGTCTTCAGTGCCTTGTCCAGCGCGGCAGGCGCGGCGTCGATCAACGTCACCGACCAGCCGTGCAGCGCGAACACGTGCGCGATCCCGTTGCCCATCGTGCCGCCGCCGACGACCGCAGCCTGCTTCATGCCGCCACGTCCTTTCTCACGAATCGCACCAGCGCCACGCAGCCGACGCAAAGCACGATGGTCGCCGCCACACCGCCCTCCGGCCCGAAGCTGCCGCCGGTGAGCCACGTGAGCGTGCCCGGATCAAAATTGATAAGGGGGATGCGGAAGGGGAGGCCGCTCACCGGTGCGTCGAGCGCGGCGAGCATGGCATTCCATCCGAGATGCGCACCCCACGCCGTCCAGATCCCGCCCGGCGCGAAGAAGGCCAGGCCGAGGAACACGCCTGCCAGGGCGACATTGCCGATCGCGAGCGGCGTGACCTCGGGATTGAGCCCGTGCGCCACGCCGAAAACCACCGCCATGATGAGGATCGCCCAGCCCCGGCCGAACGCCGACGCCAGCAGCACCAGCGGCAGTCCCCGGAAGATCAGCTCTTCCGCCAGGGCTGCCGGCGCCAGGACCGCCGACGTCAGTCCGACGCTGCGGAGGTAGTCGAGGACGCCACCACTGTCCGGCAGCCATCGCGCGCCGCCGGCACCGGCGGCAATGAGCAGCGACCCGAGGGCCAGGATCGCCGCCCCCACCAGCCCCAGTCCAAAGCCACGTGCCTGTCCCTGCGGCACCCACCCGAGTTCGGTGGGCGTCAGCCGAAGGATCCGGTGGCCGATGATCCACGTGAGCAGCGCAAACACGGACACCAGCAACATGCTCTGGAGGAGCAACCCGGTCGGGCCACCGCCGACCGCCGACGGGTTCGGTGCCGCCGACAGGCGCATGTACAGGAAGATTGGCGTTACGACGAGGAGCAGCCCCACCCCGAGGTAGAGAATGACCCAACCGACCGCCCGGAGCTTCTGGCGCCAGTCGATCAAGTGAGCTCCACGCTGAGCGCCACGGCGTTCCCGCCGCCCAGGCAGAGAGTGGCCAGGCCGGTCTTCGCCTTCCGGGCCTGCATGCCATACAGCAGCGTCGTGAGCACGCGCGCACCGCTCGCGCCAATCGGGTGACCCAGTGCGATCGCGCCGCCACTCACGTTGACCCGGTCCCAATCCCAGCCAAGCGCGCGCCCGTTGGCCAGCGCCTGCACGGCGAAGGCCTCGTTGGCCTCGATCAGGTCGTACGCGCCGATCGTGGTGCCGGCCTTCTTCATCAGGTTCTGCACCGCGATGATCGGCGCGAAGAAGAGATCCTTCGGCTCACCACCACCGGTGGCATACGCCGTGATCCTCGCCAGCGGTGCCAGCCCGTGCGCCTTCGCAAAGGCCAGGCTCGTCACCACCAGTGCGCTGGCGCCGTCATTGAGGCCCGGCGCGTTGCCCGCCGTCACCGTGCCGTCCTTCACGAACGCAGGCTTCAGCTTGGCGAGCGCCTCGAGGCTCGTGTCCTTCCGCGGACCCTCGTCCCGGCTCACCAGCGTCGGACCGCCGCGACCCGGCACCTCAACCGTCACAATCTCCCGGTCGAACGTGCCCGCCTCCTGCGCCGCCACCGCCCTGCGATGGCTCTGGTAGGCGAACTCGTCCTGGTCCTTCCGGCTGATCCCCGCCTTGGTGGCGGTGTACTCCGCGTACTCGCCCATGTGGTTGTTGCCGAACGAATCCCACAGGCCGTCGTGGATCATCCCGTCCACCATCGTCTGGTTGCCGGCCTTGATGCCGTTGCGCATGCCGTACACGTAGTGCGGCGCCGTCGACATCGACTCCTGCCCGCCCGCGACGACGCACGCGTTGTCGCCCGCCTTGATTGACTGGGCCGCAAGCATGACCGCCTTGAGCCCGGACCCGCACACCTTGTTGATGGTGAGCGCCGGAACCGTGCCCGGGATGCCTGCACCGATGGCGGCCTGTCGCCCCGACGCCTGGCCCGCGCCCCCCTGGACGACGTGACCCATGATGACTTCGTCAATGAGGCCGGGGTCGACTCCGGCTCGGCGCACCGCCTCGCGGATGGCGATGGCACCCAGCTGCGGGGCCTTAAGTGCTTCCATGCCGCCAAGATACTTGCCGATGGGGGTGCGGCAGGCGGCGACAATGACCGGTGTGGTGGCGTCGGACACGGGGCTCTCGGGGAGATAGGTTACGCGCGCCAAGATAGGCGGCTTGGAGGGCGGCAGGAAGTCGGGGCGGCAAGTGGGCGGAACGTTTCGGGCCCCGTTCCGTACGGCGATCCATGCCTCCCTCCTGCCGCCTTGCCGCCCTGCTCTTCATCATCGCCCCACCACCGCCACCGACCCCGAGCATCGCGTTCGTCGACGTGGCCGTGCTCACCATGGATCAACCCGGCCTGCTGGAGCACCAGACCGTCATCGCGACGGATGGACGGGTGGCAATCATCGGCCCGCTGGCGACCACCACCATTCCCGTCGGTGCGCTCACCATCGACGGACGCGGCCGGACGCTCATGCCGGGACTCATCGACGCGCACGTGCACCTGCGCGCCGCCGACGTCCCCGCCTACCTCGCGAGCGGCATCCTCACCGTGCGCAACATGTGGGGCCACGACGGCATCACTCGGCTGCAGGCAGAAATCAGCGCCGGCCGCCTCACCGGCCCCACCATCTACTCCCTGTCGCCAGGGCTCGACGCCTCACCGCCCTCCTGGCCCTACACCCAGTTGGTGGATGACGCCGCGCGCGCCGACAGCGTGGTCGCAGTACAGCAGGCCGCGGGCTGGACCACACTCAAGCTCTACTGGCGCCTCTCCGCCGCCGCGTTCGACTCCATCGTGGCGTCGGCTCGGCGGCGCCAGCTTCGCTACGCCGGCCACGTCCCCGCCGCGGTGCCAGTGCAGCGTGCTCTCGCCGCCGGCATGGAATCAATTGAGCACTACACCGGCTACGACCACGCCGTGAGCCGGAGCGGCAACGGCGGCACCTTTGGATGGGCCGATGCCGACACATCGCGATTCGGTGCGCTGGTGGAGGCCACCGTGCAGTCAGGCACCTGGAACTGTCCCACCATGGCCATCAACACCATGCTCGCGGCTCAGCAGGGACCCGAGGCCCAGCGACGTGTGGTGCAGCACCGTCGGCGCTTCACTCGCATGCTGCACGAGCAGGGCGCGCTGCTCGTGGCCGGTACCGACGCGGGCATCAACCTCACGGTGCCCGGTACGTCGATGCTCGATGAGCTGCGGGAGTTCGTGGCGGCGGGATTCACCAACTGGGAGGCATTGCGCCTCGCGACGGTCGAGCCCGGACGCATGCTCCGCGTCCCCCAGCTCGGCACCATCACCATCGGCGCACCCGCGGAACTGCTGCTCCTGGACGGGAATCCTGCGGACAACATCGAGGCGCTCCGGACCCCGGCGGGGATCCTGCTTCACGGAGCGTGGATCGAAGGCGCAGCCTTGCGACACTGAATTATCGGCTGAACAGCGCCTCGATCCGCTGGTCCAGCAGTCGTTCCCCATCAATAGCCCGTGTGGCCTCAGCCCGGCTCTTGACGGTCGGCTGCCGGGCCCTTGCCGAACCGCCTCGCCAGCCGGTTCGCCGGCCCACGGACGATCACATACGAAGGCACGGCCAGGATCAGGGCGATCAGCAGCGCCGCCAGCGGACGGACCCGGCTGTTGACAATGACCTGGTAGACCACATCCAGGACGATCGCCAGGATGAACAACTTGCTCAGGTCCTTCCACGCCGATCGCATGCCCTCGCCGCGCGCCTCCGGATGCGTGAGCACGTGCCATCCATATGGCGGCCTCCCCGCTCGCGCATCCTTGATCCCCGACCGTACGGCGATAATGGCGGCCATCACAGGCTGGAGGATCAGCCGGAAGGACAGTGGGCCCTGTTGCCGGCCCACGATCATGTCCCAGAACTGCGAGAACGGGTCGATCATGGTGCAACCTCCTTGGTGCGATGGACCGTCCGCCAGAAGAACGGCACGGATGACACTGCCAGCATGACCCCGATCGCCGCAAGTTCCCGCCACACCAGGGTCGACAGCACCGCGATGATCGCGACCGCCGCAATCACCGGCACCACCGGACCCCCGGGAATGACGAACGCCGGCTCGCCGAGGTTGACGCCTCGGCGACGCAGCACCAGCACCGCGATCGCGGTCGCCAGATACATCACCAGCGTGCTCGCGGCCGCCAGGACCGCCAGGGCCTTGAACGTGCCCGACAGGGCCAGCGCCGCGCACACGACGCAGTAGGTGATGATGGCCGCCGCGGGCGTGTTGAAGCGCTGGTGCACCACGCCGAGCCGCGCCGGCAACAGGCCGTCCCGGCCCATCGCATAGAGCACGCGCGGCGTGCACATCAGGTCGCCGGGCAGCACGCCAGCCATGCACACCACGCCCGCGCCCAGCATGAGCACCGTGCCCCACCCACCCAGCACGATACCGGCGGTGGCCGCGAGTGGCGCACCGGTGGCGCCCGCGAGACCATCGCCGAGTGTGCCCTGCGCCACCAGCTGCAGGGAAAAATACAGCGCGGTAATGCCCAGCAGCGCGATGGCCAGCCCGCGCGGCACGACCCGCGTCGGGTCGCGAATCTCCGCACTGGGCGACAGCGATGTCTCGATCCCCATGAACGCGAACGTGAGGAGCACCATGCCGCGACCGAGCTGGCCGGTGTCCGGCAGCGGCGGCAGCGCGATCTGGGACCAGTTGAGCGTCGCCAGGCCCACGACCGCGAGCAGCACGAGCGGCAGCAGCTTGATGACGGTGATACCCTCGGTGACACGCAGGCCGAGCCTGAGCCCACGGATGTTGATGGCGGCCAGGCTGGCGTAAACGACAATGAGTGTGAGGTTCCGGCCGAGCGGCTCCCCGAGGGCCGGAAAGGCCAGGGCGAGGCCGTTCACCATGAGCACCGCCACCGCCGCATTGGACAGGGCACCGTTGCCGAACCACAGCAGCGTCCCCACGAACGAACCGGCAAAGGGACCGAATGCGGCGCTGGAGTAGGCATACAGGCCGCCCGCACTCGACACGCGGCTGCCGGCCTCGGCAAAGCAGAGCACCACGCAGAAGAAGAGCAGCGCGGTGACGATGTAGCCGATGGGTGCGCTGGCGCCCATGTCGGCCGCGACCAGCGCGGGCAGGCCGAAGATACCGGCACCCACCGTGGTGTTCATGGCGGTGAGCGCGAGCGCCCGCACGCCGATCAGTTGCTGGAGCGATCCTTGCGCGGAGCCCGCCGCGGTGACGGGCTCCTCCCGCGATGCCACGCCTACGGCACCAGGGCTTTGGTGCGCACTTCCGCGCCCACGCGCTCCAGGAACGCTCCCACCGTGAGCACCTCCTGCTTCTTCCCTTCTCCGCGCGCCCTGAGCGCCAGGCTGTCGCTGTCGGCCTCGCGCTGTCCCACCACCGCCATGTACGGGATCTTCGCGACTTCGCCAGCGCGAACGCGGTAGTTGAGGGTCTCGTGCGAGTCATCCACCGTCACCCGCAGGCCCGACTCGCGCATCCGGTCGGCCACCGCGTGCGCCGCCGCCGCCTGCGCGTCACTGATCGGCAGCACCCGCACCTGCTCCGGCGCCAGCCACACCGGGAAGACCCCGGCAAAGTGCTCGATCAGGATCGCGATGAACCGCTCGAACGAGCCGTTGACCGCCCGGTGGATCACCACCGGACGATGCTCGTGATTATCGTCGCCCACGTACTTGAGGTCGAAGCGCTCCGGGGCGTTGTAGTCGAGCTGGATCGTGCCCAGCTGCCAGGTGCGCCCGATCGAGTCGGCCACGTCGAAGTCGATCTTGGGCCCGTAGAACGCCCCGTCGCCCGGCTTGAGCTCGTACGGCAGCCCCGTCGCTTCGAGCGCCGAGCGGAGCGCTCCTTCGGCGGCATCCCACATGGCGTCGTCGCCGATGCGCACCTCCGGCCGGGTGGCGAACTTGAGCGTGGCCGTGAGCCCGAACACCTGGTAGTACGCCAGGATGAACTGGGTCAGCCGGCGCACCTCATCGGGGATCTGCGACGGCATGAGGAAGATGTGGCAGTCGTCCTGCTGGAACTGCCGCACCCGCGTCAGCCCCGACAGGGCCCCGCTCACCTCGTTGCGATGCAGCACGTCGTACGTGGTGTAGCGGATCGGCAGCTCGCGGTACGAGTGCTTGTTCGCCGCGTACATCAGGTAGTGCGACGGGCAGTTCATCGGCTTGAGCGAACTGTCGTGCTCCTTCGTCTCGTTGTCGAGCACGAGGAACATGTTCTCCTTGTACTTGCCCCAGTGGCCCGACACCTCCCACAGCCCCTTGTTGTAGAGCAGCGGCGTCTTGATCTCCTGGTACCCGCCGCGCTGCAACTCCCGCATGAACGCATTCAGCAGGTTGTAGAGCGTCGTGCCGCGGTCGGTCCAGAAGGGCGCGCCCGGCGCGAACGGGTGGAACATGAACAGGTCGAGTTCCCGGCCCAGTCGCCGGTGGTCGCGCTTGCGCGCCTCCTCCAGCCGGTGGAGATGCGCCTCGAGCTCGTCCTTCTTGAAGAACGCGGTGCCGTAGATCCGCTGCAGCATCTGGCGGCGTGAATCGCCCCGCCAGTACGCTCCCGCGGTGTGCAGCAGCTTGAAGTGCTTGAGCCGGCCGGTGCTGGGCACGTGTGGCCCGCGGCAGAGGTCGGTGAAGGCGCCATCGGTGTAGGTGGAGATGACCTCGTCATCGCCCAGCTCGCTGATCCGCTCGAGCTTGAGCGGGTCGTCGGCGAACTTGCGGTTGGCCGCGTCGCGATCCACCTCATCGCGCACGAACGGGTAGTCGGCCTTCGTCACCTCGGCCATGCGGGCCTCGATCTGCTCGAGGTCCTCGGGCGTGAAGGGACGCGGCACCTCGAAATCGTAGTAGAAGCCCTCGTCGATGGACGGGCCGAACCCGATGCCCGCCGTCGGGAAGATCTCGCGCACCGCGGTGGCCATGATGTGCGCCGCCGAGTGGCGCAGCACGTCGAGCGCCTCGCGATCGCGCTCCGTGAGGATGGCGATCGGGGCGTCGCCCCGGATGGGGAACATCAGATCGCGGACGGTGCCATCGACCCGGATGGCCACTGCCGCCTTGGCGAGCCCCGGACCGATCGATTCCGCGATCTCGCGGCCAGTGACGCCGGGAGGGTATTCGCGCACGCTGCCGTCCGGCAGCGTCAGTCGCACCTGGGTGGTCGCGGCGGTCTGGCTCACTGCAACGCCTCCGACTGGACCGGGTGCACCACCGGCTCGGTCCGCGGCGCCAGCCAGAAATACAGGACGATCCCGAGCACGATGACGCTCAGGAGGACCACCCAGCGGCCCAGTTCGCCGCCCTGAATTTCGGTGCGTTCTTCAGACATTGCTGCTAACTTAACGCGTCACAACACCTTTTTGCACGAGGGATCGCAGGTGAAGCGGGGTACTTCGCTGGTGGGCTTGCTGGGCTGGTCGGTGGGGGGCGCCGCCCTGGGGCTTGCCGCCGGCCTGGTCGTGAACGAAACCCTCGGCGAGGTCGGGCCGGCCCGCATCAAGGGCCTGGTGCGGAAGCGGCGGCGCCCGGTGCCTGCGCGCACCGGCCAGCTGGCGCGGCTCGTGCGCCAGGCCCTCCGCCTCGATCCCGTGCTGGCCCACCTCACCCTGGACGCCCTGGCGGTGTCGGCGCGCACCGTCGAGCTGCATGGCTGGGTGAGCACCCGGGCCGAGCGCACCCGCGCCGCCCGGGTGGCACGCGGCGTACCCGGACTCGACACCATCACCAACTGCCTCCTCGTGCACGGCGAGGACGACTTCAATTCTCCAGAGGACTCGACCGCCTCCGCATGAGTGACCCGCTCGCCCCCCAGTACGACCCGGCCGCCATCGAGGCCGATCTCTACCGCCGCTGGCTCGAAGCCGACCTCTTCCGCGCCGACGCGCGGCACGCCGGGCAGCGCTACGTCGTCATGATGCCACCCCCCAACGTGACGGCGGTGTTGCACGTGGGCCATGGCCTCAACAACACCGTGCAGGACGTGCTGGTGCGCTTCGAGCGCATGCGCGGCAAGAACACGCTCTGGCTCCCCGGCACAGATCACGCCGGTATCGCCACCCAGAACGTGGTGGAGCGCGTGGTGGCGAAGGAGGGCCAGACTCGCTTCGACCTGGGGCGCGAGCGCTTCGAGGAGCGGGTGTGGACCCACGTAAGGGAAACGGGCGGGGCGATCCTCGAACAGCTCAAGGCGATCGGCGCCAGCTGCGACTGGAGCCGCACCTACTTCACCCTCGACCCCGCCCTCTCGACCGCCGTGCGCGAGGTGTTCGTCCGGCTCTACGAGAAGGGTCTCGTCTACCGGGGCAAGTACATCATCAACTGGTGCCCCCGCTGCCTCACCGCCCTCTCCAATGAAGAGGCGGAAAAGCAGGAAGTGGACGGGAAGATCTGGCACCTGAAGTACCCACTCGTCGATGGCAGCGGCTACATCACCGTCGCCACCACCCGGCCCGAAACGATGCTGGGCGACACCGGCGTGGCCGTGCATCCCGCCGACGAGCGCTACACGGCGCTGGTCGGCAAGTCGCTGCGGTTGCCGCTCGTGGGCCGGGAAATTCCCATTGTCGCCGACGACGCGATCGATCCGGCCTTTGGCACCGGCGCCGTCAAGGTGACCCCGGCGCACGACCCGACCGACTTCGAGATCGGCCGGCGCCAGCACCTGCACAGCATCGACATCATGACGCCGGAAGCACGCATGGCCGAGACGGTGCCCGACGCGCTGCAGGGACTCGATCGCTTCGAGGCCCGGAAGCGCGTGGTGGAGATGTTCCGGGAACTTGGGCTGCTGGCGAAGGTGGAGGATCACCGCCACGCCGTGGGCCACTGCTATCGCTGCCACACGATCATCGAACCGCGGCTCTCCGACCAGTGGTTCGTGAAGATGGCGCCGCTCGCCAAGCCGGCATTGCAGGCGTATCGCGACGGCCGGCTCAGCTTCATCCCTGAGCGCCGCGGCGACGAGTACGCCCAGTGGATGGAGAACATCCGCGACTGGTGCATCTCCCGGCAGCTCTGGTGGGGCCATCGCATTCCGGTCTGGTATTGCGACGCCTGCGGCAAGACCATCGTGAGCCGCACCGACGTCACCCGTTGCGACTGCGGCAGTGCGGTGCGCCAAGACGAGGACGTGCTCGACACCTGGTTCTCGTCCTGGCTGGTGCCATTCTCCAGTGTCGGGTGGCCCGAGAAGACGGCCGACCTGAAGGCATTCTATCCCGGCCAGCTGCTGGTCACCGCCCCCGAGATCCTCTTCTTCTGGGTCGCGCGGATGGTGATGGCCGGCTGCGAGTTCATGGGCGACATTCCGTTCAGCACCGTCTACCTCCATGGCACGGTGCGCGACACCCAGCATCGCAAGATGTCGAAGTCGCTCGGCAACGGGATCGATCCGCTCGAGGTGGTGGAGCGCTATGGTGCCGACGCGCTCCGCTACACGCTCGTGTCCGGCATGTCGGTGGGCACCGACGTCATCCTCGATCCCGCCGACCTCGAGACCTCCTTCGCTCCCAGGCGCAACTTCGCCAACAAGCTGTGGAACGCCGGCCGCTTCATCCTCACGAACCTCGACGGCCCCACCCGGCCGCTCGCCGGTCACCCGAACGCGTTGCGCGCCGACGAGATGACGCTCGCCGACCAGTGGATCATCGCCCGCTGCGATGCCACCATCCGCACCGCTACCGACGCCTACGCGAAGTTCCGGCTCAACGACGCGGCCTCGGCGGTGTTCCACTTCCTCTGGTCTGATTTCGCCGACTGGTACATCGAGCTCATCAAGCCGCGCCTCTACGGCGACGCGCCCGGTGGGGATGTCGCCCGCGCCATCGCGCTTCGCACCTTCGACGTGGCCCTGCGGCTCCTGCACCCCATCATGCCGTTTGTCACGGAGGCGCTGTGGCAGCGTATTCCGGGGCGGCGGGAAGGAACCTGGCTGGCAACGGCGAGCTGGCCGCAGCCGGATGCCAGGGCAACAACACTGACGACTGGGCTGTCGACTGCCCGACTGTCGACTGCCGACAGCGCATTCGCGCTCGTGCAGGAACTGGTGAGCTCCATCCGTGCCATCCGCGCCGAGTACGACGTGTCGCCCGGCAAGGCAGTGCGGGTGTTCGTGCAGCACCCGGGCGACGTGGCGAACGCCGCCTTCAAGGCCGAGTCAGGAACGATCCGCCGGCTCGCCAAGGTGAGCGACCTCGGCTTCGGTGACAGTACCGACACTGTGGGGGGGTACGCGGTGCTCTCTGACGGTACCGGCGTCTTCGTGCCCCTGGGTGACGCCATCGACGTGGGCCGGGAGTGCGGTCGCCTCGCCACGGAAATTGCCCGCCTGGAGCAACTCATCGGCTCACAGGAAAAGAAGCTGGGCAACGAGCAGTTCGTCGCGCGGGCACCTGCGGCCGTGGTCGAAAAGGAACGCGAGAAGCTGGTCACCTGGCGCGAACAGGCCGGAGCCCTGAGTGAAAAGCGGGCTCGGCTGGGATGCTAGGCCCGAGACGCGCCCTAAGCGCCCTATGCGCCCTAAGCGCCCTTTCCTGCGCCAAGATCGAGCCCCCTCCTGGCGGCCCGCCCGACGCCCGGCCACCGGTGCTGGTGCTCATTACGCCCGAGTCGCTCTCGGTCAATACCAGTTTCGACGGCAACGTCAACTTCATTTTCAGCGAGGTCGTGTCCGAGGGCGGCAGCCCGAACCAGGGCTACGGCACCGGCGACCTCGAAAAGCTGGTGCTGCTCTCACCCAGCAACAAGGTGCCGGTGGTGCAATGGCATCGCAACCGCATTTCAGTGCGGCCGCGCGAGGGATGGGAGCCCAATCGCGTCTACCGCGTGCAACTCCTGCCCGGCGTTTCAGACATCCGCAACAACCGGGGCGTGCAGGGCGGGATCGTCACCTTCACCACCGGCGCCC
>JANNSD010000025.1:0-5903 GCA_031402225.1 Gemmatimonadota bacterium
GCTTCCTTCCCACCTGGATGCTTGGATCGCTCGCCCTCATCCTGAGCGATCGCGGTACCGTCTCCCCGCCGCCGCGGCGCTTCTGGTGGCGCGGCATGCTGCTCACCGTCGCACCGCTCCTGTCCGGCCTCATGTGCGAGGTGCTCAAGATCCTGCTCCGCCGCGAACGACCCAACCTGCACGACGGCACCTACTACTGGCGCGGCTTCACTGATCATCCCTGGAGTACGGGGAACATCGGGCTGCCGAGCAGTCATACCATGGTGGCCTTTGCCGGCGCCGGCATGGCGAGCTATCTCTTCCCGCGTACCTGGCCGGCGTGGATGCTGCTCGCCGTCGGCTGTGCCCTGACTCGGGTGGCAGCGCAGGCGCATTTCCTAAGCGATGTCACCCTGGCGGCAATCGCAGGGTTGTTTATTGCCCGGGTCGTGTGGCGCTGGGGGAGTGGTACAAACCGCGAGGCCGGGGTCATCGCATGAATTCGTCGGCAGCGTGCCGTCGATGGTTGACATAACAACTATATAACCATATAGTTGTGCATGATCAAGAGCCCGCACGCCCGCGCCGTTCGCCCATCTGGCGCCCGGTTCGCCTTGCCGGCGCTCCTCCTGCTCTCGGTTGCACCCCTCGCCGCGCAGCAGCCGCTGACCCTGGCCGACGCCTTCCGCCGCGCCGACTCCGCGGCCTACGCCAATCGCATAGCCGCTGGTGATGCCCGCGCCAGCGGCGCCCAGGCCACCGCTGCCTTGCAGGGCATCCTCCCCACGGTGCGCGTCGAAGCCGGGTACCTGCGGACCAATGAGCCGCTCACCGCGTTCGGCATCACCCTCCGCCAGCGCGGCGTCACCCTCGCATCCTTCGACCCCGCCAGCCTCAACTACCCCGCCGCAATCGGTAACTGGAATGGCGGCCTCGTAGCGGAAGTTCCGCTCATCAACGTGGATGCATGGTACGGCCGCAGTGCCGCCTCGAGTGCCGCCGCCGCCGCGAATGCCAGTAGTGGCTGGACTCGCGAAGTGACCCGAGTGGATATCGTGCGCGCCTACTTTGGCGCCATCCTGGCGCAGGAACAGGTGCACACCCTCGTCGCCGGCACCGACGCAGCGCGCGCCAATTTGCGGCAGGCGCAGTCCCTGGTGACCAATGGCCTCGCCACCCGATCCGATGCCCTCCTCGCGTCGATTCAGGCGGGACAGGTCGAGGCCCAGCTCATCGGGGCTCGTGGCGAGGCGGACATCGCGCATCAGCGCCTCGCGATATTGCTCGGCCAGCCCGGCGATACCGCCTTCGTGCTCCCCGATTCGCTCCCGCCCGCCGCCGCCATCAGGGACCTCGCGGATGGATCGCAGCCCGACTCCGTCGGCGCCCGGCTCGACGTGACCGCCGCGCGCCTCGGTGCGTCGGCAGCGCAACGCGACGTGCGGCGCGCGAACGCGGCGTACCTGCCCCGCCTCAATGGCTTCGGGCGCTACGATTGGAACAGTCCCAACCAGCCCTTCGGCGGCGTCGGCGGCTACACCGTCGGCATCATGGCTTCCTGGTCGCCATTCGCTGGCGCGTCGGAGCTGGCCGAGCGTCAGGCCGCACGCGGTCGCGCCGAGGCCGTCGGCGCCAGTGCCGAAGCGGCGACCGCCGCAGCCCGTCTCGACCGCAGCGCCACGGCGATCCGGCACTCGGTGGCGCTCGCCCGCCTCGACATCGCCGAGGTTGCGGTGGAACAGGGTGCCGAGGCGCACCGCATCGTCGCGCGCAAGTACGCTGGCGGGCTCGCCACCATCGCGGAGCTACTGGGTGCGGCAAGCGCTGAAACCCAGGCTCGACTCAGCCTCTCCGAGGCCCGATACCAGGCCATTGTGTCCGATGCCGCCGCGCGCCAGGCCAGCGGTCGCGACCTGATGGCGCTCACTGCGCTGGAGAATTGAGATGCAGATGAACTCGCCGGCAGCCGGCACCGTTCTACTCACGTTGCTTCTCACGGCGTGCGGCCCTGAGGCAACACCAGCGCCCCCGGAGCGCATCGCCCCGACGGGCACACCAGTCGCCGTCACCGACACCATCGTATCCGACGTCTTCGAGGCCGCCGGCACCGCCGACCCCCTGCGGCTCGCCACCCTCAGCACGAAGTTGATGGGAACGGTGACAGTGGTTCTAGTGCACGAAGGGGATCATGTCGCTACCGGTCAGTTGCTGGTGCAGTTGGACGCCCGCGACCTGGCCGCGAAGCGAAGCCAGGTCGACGCGGGCCTGGCCATGGCGACGGCGGGACAAGCCGAAGCGCTGGCACAGGCCGGGCGGATTCGGGGGCTCTATGCCGACAGCGCCGCCACCAGGGCGCAGCTCGACCAGACCGAGACCGGGCTCGCGCGTGCCGATGCCGCGGTGGCCAGTGCCCGCGCCTCGGCCGCCGAAGTAGCAGCGATGGCCTCGTATGCCGATGTGCGAGCGCCCTTCGCCGGGACCGTCACCCGCCGGCTGGTAGACCCCGGCGCTTTTGCCGCGCCGGGCACGCCGCTCCTGACGATCGAAGATGCCTCCACCCTGCGCGTCACCGTGAGCACCGCACCCGAGGCGGCACGCGGTCTCCGCCGGGGGCACGTCATCAACGCCACGATCGGCGACTCTACTGCCCGCGCCACCATCGAGGGCGCCGTACCGTCGGGCCCCAACCTCTACATCGTCAACGCGCTGGTAGCCAACACCGGCGGTCGGTTCCTGAGTGGAAGCGCCGCCACACTCGCCCTGCCGCGCGGCACGCGTCCGGCGCTCCTGGTGCCGGCGAGCGCCGTGACGCACCAGGGTGAACTCACCGGCGTTCGCGTAGTCTCGGCCGGCACCTCCTCGCTGCGCTGGGTGAAGATCGGGCGCAGTCATGGCGCCATGGTCGAGGTACTCTCCGGCGTCGCCAGCACCGATACCGTGCTCGTCCCGACGGCGGGACGCTAGTCATGGGTATCGCCGGGCGCGTCGCGCAGGCATTCCTGCACTCGAAGCTCACGCCGCTGGTGGCCGTCGCGTCGCTCGCCGTCGGCGCTCTGGCGATGGTCGCGACCCCCCGCGAAGAAGAACCCCAGATCTCCGTGCCCATGATCGACGTCATGGCGGCACTGCCCGGCGCTTCTCCCGCCGAGGTGGAGAACCTGCTGACGCGGCCGATCGAGAAGCTCATGTGGGAGGTGCCCGGTGTGGAGTACGTGTACTCCATGGCCGGCGAGGGCATGACCCTCGTCACCGTGCGCTTCAAGGTGGGAGAAGACCAGGATCGCGCGGTCAGCCGCGTCTTTGCGAAGATCGGCGCGGCGGCTGACCGTGGCCCCCCGGGCGCGATGCCGCCATTGATCAAGCCGCATTCCATTGACGACGTGCCGATCCTGGCGCTCACGCTGCACGGCGGCGGCTACGGTTCCAGTGCGCTCCGCCTCATGGCGACGCACCTGGCCGACGACCTCGCCACGATTCCGGACCTGGCTCGCATCGACCTGATCGGCGGCGAGCCGACCCAGCTGCGCGTCACGCTCGACCCCGCGCGACTCGCCGGGAGCGGCGTGACGCCCGGCGAAGTCATGCAGGCACTCCGGGCGGCCAATGTGCAGCTGCCCGCCGGCGAGTACGCCACCGCCAACCAGGTGTTCCTCGTCGCCGTGGGCGCACCCATTCGCACCCCGCGTGACGCCGGGGATGTCGTGGTCGCCAACCACGCCGGGCCCGTCTACCTCCGCAATGTGGCCACCATCGTTGAGGCGCCCGCCGAGGCCACCGACTACGTGACGCATGCCGCCCGGGGCGAGCCCGGCGACCAGGCCGTCACCCTCGCCATCGCCAAGCGACCGGGCGTCAACGCCACCGACGTCGCCCACGCGGCGCTGGCCCGGGTCGAGGAGGCACGCAGCCGCCTCCTGCCGGCGGACGTCCGCGTGGACGTGACCCGCAACTACGGCGAAACGGCGAGCGAGAAGGCCAACGAGCTCATCCTGCACCTGCTCATCGCGACGCTCTCGGTCACGGTGCTCATCGGCCTCTTTCTCGGCTGGCGCGAGGCGATCGTGGTGCTCGTTGCGGTGCCCGTCACGCTGGCATTGACGCTGTTCGTCTACTATGCCCTCGGGTACTCGCTCAACCGGATCACCCTCTTTGCCCTGATCTTTTCCATCGGCATCCTGGTGGACGACGCCATCGTGGTGGTCGAGAACATCTACCGTCACCTCCAGATGGGCGATCGCACACCCGAAGTGGCGGCGGTCGAGGGCGTGGATGAAGTGGGCAACCCGACCATCCTCGCCACCTTCACCGTCATCGCCGCGATCCTCCCGATGGCGTTTGTCTCGGGACTCATGGGCCCCTACATGCGGCCCATCCCGGTGGGCGCATCCGCGGCCATGCTCGCGTCGCTCGCGGTCGCGTTCATCATCACGCCGTACCTGTCGCTCCGGCTGCTGAAGGGTCACGTGAAGCCCACGACCCTGCCCCACGACCGGGTCCATGAGCCTGAAGAGGCCACCCGATTCGCCCGTTTCTACGCCGGCGTCATGACGCCGCTGATGGACCGCCCGCGCCGCCGCATGGCGTTTTATGCCGGCATCGGTGTGCTGCTCCTCGGCTCGATGGCACTGCTGGCCGTCAAGCTGGTTGAGGTCAAGATGCTTCCCTTCGACAACAAGTCGGAGTTTCAGGTGGTGCTCGACCTGCCGGAGGGCGCCACCCTCGAGACCTCCAGCGCCGCAGCCCAGGCCGTCGCGGAGCACCTGCGAACGGTGCCCGAGGTGGTGAGCACCGAGACCTACGCCGGTACCGCCGCGCCATTCAACTTCAATGGACTCGTGCGGCACTACTTCCTGCGGCGCGCGCCGAACGTGGCCGATGTGCAGGTCAACCTGCTCCCCAAGGGCGAGCGCCGGCGCCAGAGCCACGCCATCGCGGTGGCGGTCCGCCCGGCGGTCGATTCGATCGCGCGCCGCTTCGGCGCCATCGCGAAGATCGCCGAGATTCCTCCTGGACCCCCGGTGCTCTCGACCCTGGTGGCGGAGGTGTACGCCGCCGACGACAGCACCCGCTTGGTGGCCGCCGAACGGGTGAAGGCTGTCATGCTCGCCACACCCGGCGTGGTGGATGTCGACTGGACCGTCGAGTCGCCCCAGGCAAAGCAGGTCTTCCGGGTGGACCGGGTGCGGGCCGCCGAGGCCGGTGTGACGGTAGAACAGGTGGCTCAGGTGCTGACGATGGCCCTGTCGGGCGCCACGACGGGGCTGGCCAGCATCCCCACGGCTCGCGAGGGCGTGGCCATCGTGCCACGTCTCGACCTGGCGAGCCGGAGCGGCCTCGAGGACCTCTTGGCGGTGCCCGTCGCGACACCGCGTGGGCCCACCCCCCTCGCGCGATTCGTCAGCGTGGATTCCACCACCCGCGCACCGCTCCGCATGCGCAAGAACCTCCGGCCGGTCATCTATGTCACCGGCGACGTCGCCGGCAGCATTGAATCGCCGGTGTATGCCATCCTCGCGATGAACCAGGCACTCGATACCGTGCGCGTCAACGGCGCCGTCATCGCGCGCTACAACGCCACCGCCCCGGCGCGGCTCGACGAAACGGCCATCAAGTGGGACGGCGAGTGGCAGGTCACCATCGAGGTGTTTCGCGACCTCGGCATCGCGTTCGCCGCCGTGCTCGTGCTCATCTACGTGCTGGTGGTGGGGTGGTTCCAGTCCTTCAAGATTCCGCTCGTCATCATGGCGCCGATTCCGCTGACGCTCATTGGCATTCTCCCTGGGCACGCGCTCACCGGCGCCTTCTTCACCGCGACGTCGATGATCGGCATGATCGCGCTCGCCGGGATCATCGTACGCAACTCGATCCTGCTGGTGGACTTCATCCAGCTGGCGGAGGCCCGGGGCCGCCCGCTCCGCGACGCC
>JANNSD010000026.1:0-2010 GCA_031402225.1 Gemmatimonadota bacterium
ACGTGCTCGCCCGCCGTCCCGTGGATGGCCGCGTAGAGCACGCAGTCCGCCTGGTTCGCGATCACCGCGAGCCGCCCATCAGCCAGGTGCAGCACCAACGGGTTACCCACGTCGCCCCCCCCCCCGCGGGGTCATGCGGCCTCCGCGGGTTGGGCCACCGCGTGGTCGCCGCGCGTGGCCGGGCGCCGTCCCGGTCCCTCGTGGATCGTTCCCAGATTGCTCAGCAGGCGCCATCCGGCGTAGCGCTCGGGGTGCGCCTTGCTGTCCAGCAGCGCCCAGCGGGCCGCATTCCGCTCCTCCTCCGTCAGCGTGACCGTCTCCGGCGCCCGGAGTCCGGTGCAGCGATGGCACCGGCCCGGCCCCATGGCGTCCGCGGCGAGATGACCCAGCCGCATCACCCACGTCGGGATCTCGCGCGGGGCGAAGGGCTCACCGCACTGGGCGCAGCACGGCGCGTGGCGGGCGCCCATCAGAACGGCATCTCCTCGTCCAGCGGGATGTCGTCGCTGCCGTCATGGCCCGGATCGTCCTGCTGGTGCTGCGCCAGGAACGCGGCGGCCACCTTCGCGTACTCCTCCTTGCGCTTCACCCAGAACGGTGCCCGCTCGTACCCAAGCACGTGGGGCGCCGTGCTGCCCTTCGGCACCGGGGACAGCGTGTCGATGTAGGCGTAGACGTTGCCCTTCGCACTGGTCTTGTGGATCACATTGAACGTGACCGGCACGGCGGCGAGCTTGTCGAGGGGGATCCCCTTCTGCTTGATCTCGTCGTCGGTGTAGGGTTTGCCGCGCCACGACTCCAAGTGCCTCCGAAGCGCCGCCTTCTTGCCCCCCGAGAGCGTGTACTCCCGGTGGACGGTGATCAACTGGCCCTTCTCGTCGAACTCCTCGGCGGCGAAGACCAGGACGACCTTCTGCACCAGGTACGCGGGCTGGCCCGGGAACTGGTCGACGGTGTGCTGCAGGTCAATCACGTCGACGCAGCGGCCCACGAACGCGCCGGCGGGATGGTTCGCCCGCTCGGTGCCGGTATCGCGGAGGGTGACGGGATCAGCCATGGTTGGGCGCCCCCGCGAACACCGACATCGCCGTCGCCTCGTCATCGACCGTGAGCAGCGCGGCCGTCGCCAGGGTGACCCGCAGCTTGGCCGCGGTCATCTCGGCCTCCGCCTTGAGCTTGGCCGTGACCACGATGCGGAGCTGCTGCAGGTGCGCCGCGTAGGCGCTATCGGATTCGGCCAGGGCGTCGGCGCTCGAGGCCGAGTGCGTCTTGCCCGTCAGCGCGTTCTCCGTCGCCATCAGGCGCACGATCGCGTCGTGCTTGGCGAGGGGCTTGGTGTGCTGGAGGAGCATCTCCTCCACGGTGGCGGCCCGGAAGCGGAGCGCGGCCGCTTCAAACGTCGCGATCGCCTCGCTGGCCGTGGTGGTGCAGTCTGCGGCAGTGTGCATGAGAGACTCCGTGTGGTCTGCGCGGGGGAACCGGCCCCCGCTCCGCTACTGTTCGGCCGCCAGGGCGACCGCACTCAGGGTGTTCAGAATCGCGAGCCGCCGGTGCACCGCGGCCAGCTTGAGGGCCAACTGCTGGGCTTCACTCTCGAGGTCCGCGATCTCTTGGCCGGACTCGTCGCGGACGGCCTTGAGCACGTTCACGAGAGCACCATGAACGCCAGGTCGACGAGCCCCCACAGGAAGATCCCGGCGCATGCCAGCGCGCCCGCGATCTCCGCCCACTCGGTAGCCCGCAGCCGGTAGTTCATTCGGACCACTCCACGTCCGTTCGGCAGTGCGGGCACACCAGGAAGCCCCGCACGAAGCCGAGGGTGTAGCCGAGGGTGATGCCGGCCACGCCGGCCACAATCACCATGGCGGTCACAGCGCGCGCCGCCAGCCGGCGAGATAGGCCAGCTCACGCCACCACCAGAGGAGCCGCGTCATACGCGCCGCCGCTGGAACGGGCGGTAGCAGTCGCTCACCCGGTGCAGCAGGGCACCGATCGCGACGCCGGCGGCGA
>JANNSD010000027.1:0-14091 GCA_031402225.1 Gemmatimonadota bacterium
TGAACCGCAACAAAGGCGCCCGATGCTCGTCGGGCGAGCCCGCGCCGTGAGTCCCGGACAACTCGGTGCCTGCGGAGCGCGATCTCACAGGCGGCTTCCCACGAGCACAGTGCCACCGACTCGCGCCAGTCCAGGCCCAGGAAGCGGGTGCACCAGGCGCCGAGGCTGCGGGGCGCCACGTTGAGCTCCAGCGCACACTGCTCCTGGCTGAGGTCATGGTGGAGGCTGTGTGACAGCGCCATTGCCAGGTCGAACAAGCTTACCCACTGTCTCGGCGACAACTCTCCCAGGCGCCGTGCCCAGCGTCGCAGGGCCACCGCATCCACGCGACGGTCGACAAGGACAATGCTGGTCAGGTCGCGAACGTCGGCCCCGGCGCGAGCGCCGAGGTAGGCACAAAACTCACCGGCGGTAACGACGCGGCGCCGGGCAACTGCCTCCCGTGCCTTGATGGCGCTCGGAACTACCTCGTTGGCCCCGAGTTTGGCGGCGCACAGGCGTGTCGCCCGAAGACCGAGCACCTCGAGGGTGCTGTGCGACGGAGGCGTGCGTGAGGCCAGGACCAATGGGCACCAGGGCATGCGCGCAGCGGCCTGCAACCCGGCAGCAATCCCATCCAGTTCCCGCTCAGCGAGAGCGGCAACGAGGATGCTTCCGGGGTGCGGCTGCCGCGCGGGGATGTCGCGGAGAGCAGCCGACGCGGATCAGGCCGCCGTCGTCGCCTTTGCGTGCGAATCCGCCGTGATGCTCCTCTTCGGCCAGCAGATGGTGCAAGCGGGTGGGCTCGCCCAGGATGTTGCACTGCATGCGCGCTGGCGCACAAGGGAAAGCAGGGTGCTGCGAGAAGCGCTCCGGCTGAGCGACATTCGCAACCGGCCACTTGTCCAGGGCCTCTGCGACAAGTGGTGTTTAGCTGAGTAGCGCAGTAGTCAGGTGACCATGCCCTCAAACGCGGGGCGTCGAGTGGCTCAGGGCAGGTCGACGCCTCGTGTTGCGGCGAGATAGCCTGCCGGGTCCAAAAAACATGATCCTCGGCGCTGGGTGACAAGACTCCCGCCCGCCACCGCACTAACTTCCTCCCGTTCCAGCAGCTCACGACTCACGACTCACGACTGCCCAAAGTGATCCACCACGTCGTCCTCTTCCGCTGGATCTCCTCCGCAACGCCGGATCAGGTCGCCGCTGCCGGAGCGGCCCTCCTCTGCATGAAGGGGAGGATCCCCGAGGTCCGGAGCGTTGCCTTCGGCCCTAACCTGGCCGAGAGCCGCGCCGAATACACCCACGCCCTCCTGGTGGTGGTCGATGACATGGCCGCCGTGAAGCGCTACGTCGATCACCCCCACCACGTCGATGTGGCGAAGACGTACCTGCTACCCATCCGGGAGGCGCGTCTGGCCATCGATCTCGAAGTGGCATCGACCGACGACTGATGACTCACTCACGACTGCCGACCGCCGACTGATGACCACTATCTGGATCGCCGAATCCGACGCCCAGATCGCCAGCTGCTTTCCGGTGATGTACGAACTCCGGCCTCACCTGGCCGCCGAAACCTTCGTGCGGCTCATCCGGGCGATGCAGCGGGAGGGCTACGTGCTCGCGGCACTGGAGGACGGCGGCGAGGTGCGCGCCGTGGCGGGGTTTCGCATCAACGTGCTGCTGGCGCGCGGCAAGAATCTCTACGTCGATGACCTCGTGACCGCCGAGGCGAGCCGTTCCCAGGACTATGGCCACACGCTGCTCCAGTGGCTCATCCAGTACGCCCGCGACAAGGACTGCGACTCCTTCGACCTCGATTCAGGGGTCCAGCGCTTCCGGGCCCATCGCTTCTATTTCCGCGAAGGGATGCACGTCGGTGCCTATCACTTCACGCGTAGTCTCCGGGATCACTGATCCGGCGCACTTGCCAGGAGCCTACAGGTGGAGGACCAGCCGCAGTCCGTCGTCCACTTGCCGCAGCGTCTTCGCGTCCAACTTTCCTGCCGGTTCCCGAAGGAAATCCCGGTCAATCGTGATGACCTGCGAGACGTTGGCCACGGAGTCCTTCGGGAGGCCGCCAACGTGCGCGGGGATCAGAACGTTTCCCGGAGCCTCGACCAGACGCAGGTTCGATGTCAGCACCACCGCCACGACCGTCTGAATGCGGCTCCGGTTGAAGGCATCGGCCTGGATGAGGAGCAGCGGGCGGCGGAAACCCGGCTCCGAGCCGCGGGGCTCACCCAAATCCGCCCACCAGATGGCGCCGCGTTCGACTACCACCGCTCGCTGTCGAGCGAGCGCCGCTGAGCCCGGTGCACAACGGGTTCCAGGGTGCTGGACTCGGTGCCATACACCGCATTCAGGCGATCGGTGAGCTTCCGGGTCTGGTGCTTGGCGAGGAACTCGGCCACGGCGGTGGCGAACAGCTTGCTGCGGGAGATGCCCAGCCGCTCGGCCAGGGCATCGGCGGAGCGGAAGAGATCGTCAGGAAGCGAGATGGCAGTCTTCATACTAGAGTATAACTGTAGTATGACCTATGGGCAAGTGGTCTGCCCAGTTTGCATCAAGGCACGTGTCAAGGCGTCGGGGCGGCGCCCGCGGGCGGGACTTCCCGCCGCCCCCGGACATGGTACTAACTTCCCCGCGCCGTTTCCGCGGCCGTATTACCATCGGCGCGCAGCACTTCACGCTCAGTCTCAGGGATACATGATTCTCGCCCTTCTCCTGGCACTCCAGGGTCCGCTCGCCGCTCGCGCCGATACCGTCAAGACCACCCACGACGCCATCCGCTACGACATCCTCATCGCGGTGAGTGACACCGGCGCCCATTTCGTCGGTGAGGTAGAAACCGTCTGGGTGCTGGGATCGGATGCGCCGGTGGTGGTGCCGCTCGATTCCGCCATGCGCGTGGTGCGGGTGCTCATCGATGGCCGGGAAAACACCCGCGTCCATCGCACCATGTACGGTCGGCAGGACAACATCGTGTACATCCCTCACGACAAGAAGGCGGGAGATACCCTCACCACCCGCATCCGCTACCACGGCACCGCGCGTGACGGGCTCGTGGTGCGGATTGACTCCACTGGCAATCGCACCTTCTTCTCCGACAACTGGCCCGATCGTGCGCACCTCTGGCTGCCGGTGCAGGATCATCCCTCCGACAAGGCAGAGGTGAACTTCCGGGTGGAGGTGCCGCTCGACCTTCAGGTCATCGCCAACGGAACCCTCATCAAGGTCGATACCCTGGCCCGGAACCGCGCCGCTTGGCAGTTCCGCCTCGCCACGCCGATTCCGCCATCCAACTTCGTCTTCGGCGCCGCGCACATGGCGGTCACCCCGCTGACGCCGGCATCGTGCACGCTTCCGTGCGTGCCCCAGACCGCCTGGTCCTACCGTCAGGACTCGGCGTATGCCGCGACCGCGTTCAGCGTGGCACCAGGCATCGTCGAGTACTTCAGCCAGCTTATCGGGCCCTTTCCGTACCCGAGCCTGGCTCATGTGGAGACGACCACCCGCTTCGGCGGCATGGAGAACGCCACCGCGATCTTCTATGCCTCGCAGATGTACGCTGCGAAGAACGTGGGCGAGGAGATCATCGCGCACGAGACGGCGCACCAGTGGTTCGGCGATGCCGTCACCGAGGCCGACTGGCATCATCTCTGGCTGTCGGAGGGATTCGCCACCTACCTCGCGGCACTCTGGCTCGGGCACGTGCATGGGGACAGCGTCTTCCAGGCCAAGATGCAGCATCACGCCGAGGCAGTTTTCTACCAAAAGGGCAAGGACGGGGTGCGCGTGAACAACCCCGTCACCGAGACACCCATCGTCGATACGATGGCCACCGACTTGATGGGGCTGCTCAACACCAACAACTACCCCAAGGGTGCCTGGGTCCTGCACGAACTACGCGGGCTCGTGGGAGATTCCGCCTTCTTCGCCGGAATCCGCATGTACTACAGTCGCTTCAGGAACGGAGTCGCCCTGTCCTCCGACTTTCAGCATGCCATCGAGGAATCATCTGGACAACCGTTGGGATGGTTCTTTACCCAGGCGCTGATGCTCCCGGGTTATCCCATGCTCACGGTGCGCTGGCGTCCCGTCGGCAGCACCGTGGAACTCGAGATCACCCAGGTGCAGCCGCCGGCGTGGGGGCTTCGCCAGATCCCGAAGCTGGAGATCAGCGTGGACGGCAGGCTGGTCACCGTCGATGCGAGCGCCTCCCCTACCAAGGTCACTGTGCCAGTCTCGCGGGAACCGACTTCCATCATCGTCGATCCGCGGCACCAATGGCTGCTGCAGGCAAAGGTCGAACGTGCGCCGTAGCGCACGACTGTTGGGCGCGCTTCTACTGCTGCTCGTGGCGTGCACCGGCCTGCCGCCGCTGCGGCACAAGTTCGAGGTCGGCCGCGACGCCTATGTGCTGCTCGTGGCCGACGCCCCCGATGGCCGAGGCGACCTGTGGGCCATGAGCCCCGACGGCTCCGACATCGTGCAGATCACCTTCTCACTCCCCGCCGAGTGGTCGCCTCGGCTCACGCCGACAGGGGACGTCGTTGCATTCCTCCGCTCCCGCGAACAGGGCGACACCGCGCGCACCCGCATCTGGCTCCTCAACCTCCTGAACGGATCGGAGCGCCAGCTGCGCCTGCCCGACAGCTCGGGCGCGCCGCTGGCTATTGCCTGGACCGAGGACGGACGCGCGCTGGTCGTTCGTACCACGCGCGCGATATTCCGGATCAATGCACCACCTGCTCCCCCAGCGCCCACCGAACTGGCGCGGAACGAAGCAAGTGCCGCGGAGCGCGCGCTGAGCGTCACCGTCGGGTCGCCGGCGTTCGCCCGCGTCGGGCCGTGTGAGGGGAGCCGCGCCCTCTGCATCTTCCCTGATGATGGACCGCCGGCGCCAATCGCCGAAGGCGCAACACACCCGGCGCGCTGGGGCGATGATTCGCTGGCGTATCAACTGAATGGAAAACTGGTGGTGCGGCCGGTGGGTCCGGGAAGAGAACGGATCGTGCGCTGGCGCCCGGCGCTGGTGAACGCGAGGGACCTCACGGTGTTCACCGGTCAGCGGCGCGAGACTCCCTAGGCGGGCTTCGCCGACACCGCATCCCAGGCGGAGTCGATCAGCAGTTGCAGGTGAGGATGATCGGCCGGCCACTCCTTGCTCGCGACCTTCTCCCCGCCGAACGCAATCAGCGAGAGCCACACCGACGCCCAGAGGTCGGCGGGGCCGGGACGCACCAGGCCATCCGATTTCCCGCTCGCCACAATTTGCTGCAATCCTTCCCTGAACTCACGCGCGCCCTCGCGGCTCTTGTCGTCCAGGCCCTTCTCGCTTGCGTTGTAGAGCAGCATCCGGAGCATGGCTGGATCCCGCTCCGCCGCCTCGAAAAATCGCCGCGCCACCCGCTGCAATCGCTCCGAGGCGCGCGAGCCCTGGGCCTGCTCCTCGATCTCCTTGATCACTCCCGTCGCCCACTTCTGCGCCCCCCGGTACACCTCGTTCAGCAGGTGCTCCTTGCTGGTGAAGTGCCGGTAGATCGTCCCCTCCGCCACCCCCGCCCTGGAGGCGATCGCCGGCGTCGTCGTGCCCCGGAACCCGATGGTCGTGTACAGGTCGAGCGCCGCCCGGAGCAGCTTCTGCCGGGTCGCTTCGCCGTCGCGCTTCTTTGGGGTGGGTGTCGGAAGTGTCATAGAGGCAATCTAACCGTGAGCCCTCACTCACTCGGGCACCGGTTTCCGTCTTCCGTCTCCCGTCTCCCGTCTCCCCCCACTATCTTTGCGGCCGGTTGTAAGTCCAGCTATCTCAGGCCTTTATGCATAGGCAGGGTTCCGAATGAAGATGCTCGTGCTCGGCGCAGGCTTACAGGGAGCGGCGTGTGCCTACGACCTCCTTCACAGCGAAGGCGTCACCCAGGTGACCCTCGCCGACCTGAAGATCGATCGGCTCCCTCCCTTCCTGGAGCGAGTCCGCAGTGAGAAGCTGGTCCTGAAGCAGCTCGACGTCTCCGATCACGCCGCCGTGCGCCAGGTCATGACCGGCCACGACGCGGTCATGAGCGCCTTGCCCTACTACTTCAACGGCCCCATGGCTGCCCTCGCCGTCGAGTGCGGCTGTCACTTCAGCGACTTGGGCGGCAACACCGAGATCGTCTTTGAGCAGAAGAAACTCGACGCCGCGGCCACCGCGAAGGGACTCTCCATCATCCCCGACTGCGGCCTGGCACCCGGCATGGTGGCCATCCTCGCCGCCGAGGGCATTCGCTGGCTCGACAAGACGGAGCGGGTGCGGATCTACGTCGGCGGTCTGCCGCAGAACCCCGAGCCTCCGCTCAACTACCAGATCGTCTATTCCCTCGAGGGCGCGCTCGACTACTACACCACCCCGTCATGGGTACTGCGTGGCGGCAAGCCGGCGCAGGTGGACGCACTGAGCGAACTGGAAACGGTCGAGTTCCCCAAGCCGGTCGGACCGCTCGAGGCGTTCCACACCGCCGGCGGCATCAGCACGCTGCCGTTCAAGTACGAGGGTCAGGTGGACGTCATGGAATACAAGACGCTCCGCTATCCCGGCCACGTTGCGGTCATGCGCCCCATTCGCGAGCTGGGGCTGCTGGAGAATTCGCCGATCACGGTGAAGGGCCAGCAGGTGGTGCCCCGCGATGTCTTCATCGCCGCGGTGCACCCCAAGCTGCACAAGCCTGAAGGGAAAGACCTCGTGGCCCTGCTGGTGACGGCGTCGGGCATCAAGGATGGCAAGAAGTCCACCGTCACCTTCCGGCTCATCGACTACTACGATGCCCAGCACGGCATCTCGGCGATGATGCGCGCAACCGCCTATTCACTCTCCATTACCGGCCAGATGCAGGCGGACGGGCGCGTCACGCTCAAGGGCGTGCACACGCCGGATGAAGCCGTCCCGTTTGCGGGCTACGTCGCCGGTCTCGCGGCGCGCGGCGTGGTCATCGAGGAGTTGTAACGGGGTGGACTTCGCACAGATCTGGCGGGACGCGCTCACCTTCGAGCAGTTCGTCGCGCAGTCCCGGCCGGAACATCGGCCACTCTGGGAGGGCATCTACCGCCACGCGAAGTCACCCGAGTGGGCGGCGGATCTCGTCAACGGCCGGACGCTGCACCTGCTCGCCATCACCGAGGACTGGTGCGTGGATACGTCCAGCACCATTCCCTTTCTCGCGCGCGTCACCGAGGCGGTGCGCGGAGTGCAGCTGCGGCTGATCTTGCGCGACGCGAACCCCGGCATCATGGATCGTTACCTCACCAACGGGGCGCGATCCATTCCGGTTGTGATCGTGCTCGACGGGGAATTCCGCGAGGTCGGTCGCTGGGGGCCGCGCCCTGCGGCATTGCAGGCCTGGGTGCTGGCCAACCGGCCGCTGCTCCCTAAGGGCGAGGTGGTGAAGGAGGAGCGCCGCTGGTACGCCAGGGACGCGGGCGAAACGACGGTGCGCGAAGTGCTCGGGGCCATTCGCGAGTCCTGAGGCTGGCGCCCAGGATCCGGTAACAGGAGTTCGTCATGACCGTTCGCAAACTGCCCGTGCGTCCTGACCTCGAACAACTGAAGCTCGAGGCGAAGGAGCTGTTGCGGGCCTTTCTGGCGGGCGACCCGGCGGCGATCGAGGACTTCACCACTTTCCATCCGGAAGCGGTCAGCGCCGCGAGCGCCCAGCTGGCGGACGCCCAGCTCGTGCTGGCCCGCAGCTACGAGGCGCCCAACTGGCCGCGTGTGGTGCAGGCCTGCCAGCTGGTGGATGCGATCTGGCGCGACGACACCGACACGGTGCGATCACTCGTCACCCGGCACCCGCAGCTACTCGAGGAGCCGGCGCTCATCCGGAAGAGCAACTGGGGTCCTCCCATGAGCTATGCGGCCAACCTCGGACGGGATCGAATCATCGCGCTGCTGCATCGGCTGGGCGCAACCGACGTCGAGCACGCCATGGGCCGGGCGGTGCTGCAGGGCAAGGTGGCCACGGCGAAGAAACTCTATTTCCTGATGGAGCCCGCTCCGTCACTCGACGATGCCCTGGGTGGGCCGGCGTACACCCTGAACGTGCCGGGTACCGCGCTGATCTTCGAGTTGGGCGGGCGGGTGCGGAACGACGAGGGAAAGGTTCTCGCGCCGGTGCATGTGGTGCTGGAGTCGGACAGCCGCAAGCCGGCGGCCAAGCACGAGATCCTGGAGATGTACGTGCGCCATGGACTCGAGCTGCCGGACACGCCGACGATGGCGCTGCATCGCGGCAGGATCGACCTGCTCGAGCAGCAGCTGCAGCGGGACCCGGGCCTCCTTGGCCGCCAGTTTTCTCACGCGGAGATCTACCCGCCCGAACTCGGGTGCCACGACGAGGTGCTGGCGACACATGGCACGCCACTGGCCGGGGCCACGCTGCTGCACATGTGCGTGGACTATGATGAAATGGCGATCGCGCGGTGGCTGCTGGAGAAGGGCATGAAGGTGGATGCGAAGGCCGCGGTTGATCGCGACGGATTCGGCGGTCACACGGCGCTGTTCGCGACAGTGGTCTCGCAGCCCAACTTCTGGATGAACCACAACAGGCTGGTGTCAGTCGCGCCGTTCACCCGGTTGCTGCTGGATCATGGCGCCGATCCCAACGCCCTCGCCTCGCTGCGGAAGCAGTTGCATCCCGGCTATGGACCGGATGTCCTGCGGGAGTATCGCAACATCACGCCGCTGTCATGGGGGGAGCGGTTTCATGGGCGGGCATGGGTGAGCGAGGCGGCCATGAAGATGATCGCAGAAGCAGGCGGCAAGATCTAGAACATCCACCCCGTCCTGAATCCGACGTGGCTCTCGTTCTTCGAGATGCCGTAGGTCAGGATGAACACGTTGCCCCGCAGGATCCTCACCACCAGCCCGCCGCCGCCGCCCACTGTCCAGTCATTGAACGTGAGCTTGAAGTCGTTCTCGAATGAGCGCCCGGCGTCCACGAACAGCACTACTCCAAGCGCGCCGTACTCACCCTTCGTGATGATGCCCTGACGGACCTCGAGGTTGGTGCCGAGCAGTCCGGTGCCGGTGAAGCGGCCATAGGGAATGGCCCGGTGCGACTCTTCGCTGCCGAGCACCGCATAGGGCGATTCCCATCCCGGCAGCACCTGCTGCGCGAGGAGCGTCGGCGTCCCGGTCATGTTGGAAACGAAGATGCGCGCCGCGACGACCGTGGTCTTCGTTGCCGGCATCCAGCCGCGCGCGATGCCGTACCAGCGCGAGTAGCTCTCGTCCGACACGCCGAACTGCCCTCCTCCCTCGATGAGAAGACCCTTCCGCGTGTCGTACTCGTTGTCCCGGAGGTCGAGCACCAGCGCACCGGTCACCGACCCCTCGGCCTGGTTCAGGTCAGGCCCAACCACCTGCTGGAAGGTGGACGTGGGCGAGAGCGAGCTGTAATCAGCGATGCTGCCGTTGAGCATGACCGACGCACTGAGTGGTCCGGTGATGTTGCGCGTGAGGTCTACCGTGGCCGCGTAGAGGCTTCGCTGCACCCGGTAGAGGAACGGCTCCGACTCCTTCGTCGGGCCGGGGTCGATGTCGTTCGTGTTGCCGAAGCCGTAGAACCCGTAGCGGGTATCGGTGCCGGCGCGGATGTCGGCCATGAGGCGCCAGCCGGGGCGGAGCAGGGGAGCGTTCATGCCGACGTTCACCAGCCAGCTCCCGCCCCACGGCGCCCACGCGGCTCGGCCACGGAACAGCACCGCTGCCGTCACCGGCGCTTCGTACGGCGCCATCTGCCAGTGCTGCGCCCGCATCTCGATGCTCGGCCCATTGTTCGGCAGCACCGCGATGAACGGGTAGTAGCTGGTGAGCCACTGCCCCGGACGCGTCGGCTTCGCCTCGACCCTCTGCGCGGAAGCGGGAGCGGCGCCACCGAGCAACGCCAGGAGGACAAGCACTCCTGCCGCCCTGCCGCCCTGCCGCCCTGCCGTTTTCACTTGCTTCTCTCGTACAGGTACGCGCAGTCCACAAGTCGCGCCTCCTTGCCATCGTGCACCGCGAACCGGCCGGGATACATCGACGCTGCGCCGAATTCGCCCTTCTTGTTTACCGCGTAGAACGTGAGCCCGAAGGTGGGGCGCCCGTTCGGGCCGATCAGCCGCGACGGCGACATCGCCACTGTGCGCTTGAGCGTCTCGAGGCAGGCATCGGCGGGCTTGAGCCCGCGCCGCATCCCTTCTACCGTGAGGAATCCGCCGCACGCCATGATGTTCGACTCGCCGCGCCCGGTGGAGCCGGCGGCGCCAATATCGTTGTCGGTGTACTGGCCCGCGCCCACAATCGCCGAGTCGCCTACGCGCCCGGGTAGCTTCCACGCCAGCCCGCTCGTGGTGGTGATGGAGGAAATGTCTCCCGACGGGCTCACCACATTGAGGTTGATGGTGCCGGTGGGGCGCACCACCATCGGCTCCTTATCGGGCACCTGCAGGAAGTCATCGTCCGGTCCGCGATTGGCCCGCCATACCAGCCACTTCTGCCGCGACTCCGGCGTCAGCAGCTCCTCCTCCTTGAATCCGTACGACAGCGCGAACCGCTTGGCGCCCTCGCCCACCAGCAAGATGTGGTTGGTGTACTTAAGCACCAGGCGCGCTACCTCGCTCGGTGTCTTGATCCCCTCCAGCGCACCCACCGCGCCCGCCCGCCTGGTGGGGCCATGCATGCAGGAGCAATCGAGTTGCACCACACCGTCGGCGTTGGGGAGCCCGCCGTAGCCCACTGAATCATCCTTCGGATCGAGTTCCTGGATCTTCACGCCTTCCACGGCGGCATCGAGCGTATCCGTTCCCTGGAGCACCAGTTCGACGGTGCGCGTCACTGGGGCCAGGCTGTTGGCGGAACTGATTGCCACCGGCTGGGCCAGCGGCGCCCGCCGGATCGCCGGAGCGTGGAGGACATCGGCGCTTCGGACGCTCGGCAGCGCCATCACGGCGGCGAGGCTACCGGCCGAGCCGATGAACGAGCGTCGGGAGGGGCGATCAGTCACGCGATGAGTCCTGGATCCGGGAAGAGACGCGGCTGGCGACCACGGGATTTAGGGAGCACGCCACCCCCTGTCAACCGGGCGTCAACGCAGCGCGGCGCTCCCAGGTGGTGGGAGCGCCGCGGGAAAGGCTGGGTTGTCGAGTACGGCTGGAGCGGTCGGGCTAGCGCCGCATGCTGGAGTCGATCTCCCGACGGGTCTTCTCCAGGGCCTTCGCTTGCTTCACGGCAGCAGAAGAGGCAGCTCCCGCTTCGACCGTCGGCAGCGCCGCCGCGTCACCCACATTGCCGAGACTTGGCGCCGCTGGCAGCAGGTCCTCTGGCGGTGGCTCGAGACCGTCGCCCACCGTTGCTGCGGACGCCGTCTGCGCGTCGCCTGCCGGCCGCCTGGGCTTCCGGGGCTGGATATCTCCGCCCAGGCCCGTCGATGAGCCGGTGGGCGGCGTCGGGGTCACGAGCGGTGCGCGTGGGGGCGGCTGTACGGCCACAGGTGCCGCGCTCACCGGCGGGCGCACCGGGTTCGAGATGGCGGAGGCAGGCGCGCTGGACGCCGCACTCGACGGCTTGAAGACGAAGAACCCGATCCCGGCCGCCACGGCCGCCACCAGGCCAAGGCCAATGAGCAGCGGCGCTTTCGACGACCTTTCCGCCGGCTCGGCGGGCAGGCTGGCCGGGGCGAAATCCAGGATCGGCGACGGAATTTCGAGGGCCGGAATCTCCCCATCATCCACGACCGGCATCGACCGGTCGGGATTGATGATGTCCACTTCCCCGCGCACGGCGCTGGGCTGCTGCTCCTGCGACACAAGCTCCACGGACGCAGGCGAGCGCTCGACCACCGTTTCCGTCACCGGCTCGACGGCAGCCGGGGCCACGATCTCGGGCAGCAGCTCGAACTCCACCTCAGGTAAGGCGGGCTCGAACTCCATGTCGGGCAGGGCCGGCGCCGCTGCGGCGCTGCTCAGCCGCGTGTCAGCGCGGAGCAATCGGAGCTCACTGGCCGGTGGCGCTGATGGTGCCCGGGGCTTCGGCGCCACCGCACGCGCGGCGGGGGCGTCCGGGCGCATGACGCGCAGTTGCGGTGCCTGCGGCCGCGAGGCGGTGATCGCTGGACGCTGTCCCGATGCGGTGAGTGCCGGGCGCTGTCCCGATGCGGTGAGTGCCGGGCGCTGGCCCGAAGGCTTCGGCGCGGCCGCGGTGTTGATCCGGTCATGCGCCATCTTGAAGTGTGGATGCGAGGCGATCGGCAGCCACTTCTCGGCGCGCGCGTGGAAGATTTCAGCCTTGGCGGTGACGACTCCGGCAACCACAGCGGCGCCGAGCTCGTCGATAGAGCCGAAGGTGACCTCTTCGCCTGATTCCCGGCGGATTCGATACATGACCAGCACTCGACGGTTGATGTATAGAGCTTGAACTCTCCACGCTACTATGCATCTAGCGCGCCGGACTGCAGCGGATGGCGGTGGGGGTTTGATGTGCTGCGGCGTACTCGCTTAAATCCCTGCAAAACATGTAGTTATGGCACAGCAGAGTGCCGGGGCAGCGCCGCACATGCAAATCGTTGCGCGCCGACTGAAGGCAACGGAACTGTTTGACGGTGCTACATCAGGTTGGGGGGCTGGCGTCCTGCAAGGCGGGGTTGGCCACCGCGCGCTTGATGCGTCCGAGAATGGCGGTCAGGCCCTGGGTGCGCATCATGCCCAGCGTCTCGGTGAGGTGCAGTTGATCGAGCAGGTCGTTGGGCACGTCGGCCACGTCGGCCGGGGAAAGACCATCGAGTGCCTTCAGCAACAGCGCCACGAATCCGCGCACGGTGGGCGACTCGCGCGGCACGTCGGCATGCAGACGCACCCTCCCGTCGTCCACCCCGATCCACAGGAACACCGGGGTCTGGCACTCCGGGACGAGGTTGTTGCCCTGGGCCTTGAGCGCCTCGTACTCCGGGGGAAGCGGCGGCAGCTTGCGCGAGTAATCGAGCAGCGTCTCGAGGCGCGTGTTGCGGTCAGCGCTGCGGAAGCGGGCGATGAGGGTGTCGAGCGATGCCATGGGTGGAATCTACCGGGAAAGCACGAGGGCGGACCGGTTGGCCCGCCCTCGAGGGTTGCTCTAGCGTCGTCCACCGCCTCCACCACCGCCCCTGCCACCACCACCACCACCACCGCCACCGCCACCGCCACCACTGAATCCGCGGGAGCCACCACCGCCACCACCACCTCGCGACATCCCGCCGCCCGATGCGCCACGCGATCCGCCGGAGCCGTGGCTACTTCCGGACGCACTCGGTCCGCGGTTGCCATAGCCACCGGTGCTGCGTCCGGCGCTGCTGCCGCTCCGCGTCCCGCCATAGGCGCGCGAGCCACTCGTTGCCCCCGCGCGACTGGAATAGCTCCCCGCCGCACCGCCACCGGAACGCCGTGCCATGTCACCCGACCCGACTGCACCCGCGCCACGAAGCGGGGCGCGGTATCCTTGCGCATTGGTCTGGCGACGACCGGTGCTGACCTGCTGTGAACTGGTGCTGCGGTTTCCGGTGGCCGGCGTGGCTCGATTGGCATTGCCCGCTGTCGCCAACTGGTCGCTCGCCACCCGGCGCGATGAGCCTCCGACCGGAGCGGCGCTCGAGGTCGGAGCCACGCCGCCAGGTGCCCGACGGGTGGACGTTGGGTTCGCCAGCGTACCCTGTACTCCCGGCACGTCCGTGCTACGACTGCGATATCCGCCGCTGGTCGAGCTCGCCCCCGAGAGGGTGCCCTGCACCCCGACCCCACCGGGCTGCGAGCTACGTGGGTGAGGCTGGCCATTCCAGGTCCGGGTGAGCTCGCGCGAGCGATACGGCGTGATTGCGCCGCCGGTGTTACCCCAGCCACCGCCGCCCCAGCAGCACCCGCCACCCCAACCGCCGCCCCAACCCCAGCCCCAGCCCGGACCCCAACCCCACGCCGGACCCCAGCCCCAGCCCCAACCCCACGCCGGTCCCCAGCCCCAACCCCACGCTGGTCCCCAGCCCCAAGCGGGGCCCCAACCCCAGCCCCATCCGCCCCATCCCCAGCCGCCGCCAACGCCAACGACCACGGTACCGCCGCCGCCGCCGTCGT
>JANNSD010000028.1:0-2880 GCA_031402225.1 Gemmatimonadota bacterium
TCGACAGTCGTGAGTCGGCAGGGAGTCGTGAGTCGTGAGTCGTGAGTGGAACTGCCCCGGAATCAATGAGTCCCAGGATGTGGGGGTGTTGCAGATTTGCCGTCAGCTTGATCTCGGCGAGGAAGCGGTCGCCGCCGATGATGGCGGAGAGTTCCGGGTGGAGGACCTTGATGGCGACGTTGCGGCCGTGCTTCAGGTCCTCGGCGAGGTACACGGTGGCCATGCCGCCCTGGCCGAGTTCACGGTCGAGGCGGTAGCGGTCGGAGAGGGCGTTGGTCAGGCGGTCAACGGTATTCAAGGCGATCCCTTCGTTTCACTCAGGGCAGTCACTTCTTCGCGACTTTCGACTTCAATTCCTGGAACCAGTTCTCGACGTACACCAGTTCCTGGCCCGAATCATCGTTGAACTCCCGGATCATCAGGAAGCGGCGATCATCGGGCGACACGTCGTACTGGGGGCGATTCCTCGCGGCCCGATACCCCGACAACGAAAAGAGTGCATGGGGAATCCCGGGCGTGAACGCGGCTCCGGGCATGACGTCGACGGCCATCAGCTTGCCGCCGCTCTTGTAGAACAATTCCTTGCCGCTATGGGACCAACGTGGCTCATTGCCGCCGCTGGCAGAGACGAGGCGAGTCGAGCTCATGCTGGGGAACAGCGCGACATAGACCTCGAAGCGGCCGGTGGCATCGGACGTGTAGGCGAGCCATTGGCCATCGGGCGACAGTACCGCCTGCAAGGTGGCGTACTTGTCGACCACCAGTGGCACCAGGGCTGTGTCGCCGGTGAGGCGTCGGCCGTAGATGTTCGCGCTGCCCACGGCCTCGTCTGACCGGACGACGAGCCATTGCCCGTCGCGCGACAACTCCGCCTCCCACAGGCCGAAGATGTGATGCAGGAGCAGCTGAGGCGGCGCGCTGCCATCCACGGGCATGCGATACGCTTCGAACGCATCCTGGCTCCCGCCACCGCGAACGTTGGAGAGGAACGCGATGGACTGACCATCGGGCGTCCAGGAGGGTCTCCAGTTGACGGTCCCCTCCTGGGTGAGCTTCTGTCGCGTGCCGTCCGACCGGCGAATCCAGATCTGGGTCGAGCCGTCTCGCACGCCCACCGCCACCGCCTTCCCGTCGGGCGAGAGGGCGGGGTAATCGAACTCGCCCCGCCAACTCGAGTCGACCGGCTCGGCGCTGCCATCGCGCGAGACCCACATGAGCTCGGATGGCGTCGGCTTGCCGGCGGCGATGGAGTAGAGCGCACTTCCCGATGCCGACAGCGCCAGGGTGGTCGGCACGACGTCCTCGAGGACGGGTACGGCCGGGGTGGTCATCACCAGCCGGTTCGGGTCGAACCCCGCGGCATACAGGCCGCCCGCGCGGTCGGTGTAGAGCAGGTGTCCGGTGGGTGAGTACCAGGCGCCCGCGGCATTCGGCACGAGCAGCCGCGAGCTGTCGGCCATGAAATCGAAGGCGTACACTGCGGACTCGACGGCGCAGTTGCCCGGGCAACTCGTGTGGAGGAATCCTCGACTGCCCGGGAGAGGAGCGAGCGTGAGCACACTGTGACGACGCAGGCTGCTGTCTGCCTTGATGGGCGAACTCGGACCTCCGTCGGCGGAGACCTTCTGCAGGTCCGCCGCCGGGCCGGTGTACACGATGGTGCCGTTGTCGAGCCACGTGCCCGCGACCTGGGTCCGCTGCGCATCTTCGGCAAGGGTGATCGAGCCGCCTCCGTCGACACTGACCTTGCGGAGCCTTCCATCGGTCGTGATGTACCCGATCCACTTCCCGTCGGGTGAGAAGAAGGGCGACACCCCGCCCTCGGTGCCGGCGATCGATGCGGGCTTGCGCTCGCTCCGAAGCTTGCGCATCAGCTGGAGGACGCCATCGATGGAATCGGTGTAGACGATGCTGGATCCGTCGGGGGCAATGGCGACCTGCGGTGCGAGCAGGCTCTGGCCGGCCGAGAGGAACTGGCCGCGCGTGTGCTGCCAGAGGACGATGTGGGAGCGCGAAACGGGAGGCGGGGGCTCCGACCGGAACGCCCTTCCCGCCAGGGCTGCAGCGATCGCGGTCAGGCCGAGGACGGCCAGGGCAGGGAAGAGGCGTATGCGGGCCGATCCTTCGCTGCGCTCAGGATGACTTGAGGACAACTGCACGGTGCGGGCGTAGGTCGCGCCCTTGCCGGTGCCGTCGAGGGCGTCGGCGAATTCCTTCGCGGTGCTGAAGCGATCGGCGGGGAGCTTTTGAAGAGCGGTCAGAACGGCGTTTTCAACAGCGGAAGGCACCAACGGACGCTTAGGGCGTAGCGGCGGTGGCTGCTCCGTCAGCACCTTCGCGACGATGGCCTGTGAGTTGGGGCCGGTGAATGGGGGTTCACCGGTGAGCATCTCGTAGGTCATGGCGCCGAGGGCATACACATCGCTGCGAGGGCCGATGTCACGCTCGCCCATCGCCTGTTCGGGCGACATGTAGGCCGGCGTGCCGAGGGACATGCCGGTCTGGGTCATGCGGGATCCACCGGCTTGCTGGACGGCGAGCGCGATGCCGAAGTCGGCGACGAGGGCGGAGCCATCCTGGAGCAGGATGTTCTCCGGCTTGATGTCGCGATGGACCACGCCCTGGCGGTGCGCGTAGTCGAGGGCACCGGCGACTTCCTTCGTGAGGCGGATGGCGTCGTCGACCGGTAGCTGCTTCTCACGCGTGAGCCGCCCGCGCAGCGTCTCGCCGCTGACGTAGGGCATGACGTAGTAGAGGAGGCCGCGCGATCCTTCCCCTTCGCGGCGCTCAGGGTCAGGATGACCGTCTGTCACGATCCCCGAATCGATCAGGCCGAGGATGTGCGGATGCTGGAGGTTGGCGGTGACCTTGATCTCGGTG
>JANNSD010000029.1:0-6392 GCA_031402225.1 Gemmatimonadota bacterium
TCGACAGTCGTGAGTCGGCAGGGAGTCGTGAGTCGTGAGTCGTGAGTGGAACTGCCCCGGAATCAATGAGTCCCAGGATGTGGGGGTGTTGCAGATTTGCCGTCAGCTTGATCTCGGCGAGGAAGCGGTCGCCGCCGATGACGGCGCTCAGCTCGGGGTGCAGGACCTTGATGGCCACCTTGCGGGCGTGCTTGAGGTCCTCGGCGAGGTAGACGGTGGCCATGCCACCCCGACCGAGTTCGTGCTCGAGGCGGTAGCGGTCGCTGAGCGATGCGGCAAGGCGGGCTTCCGGGCTCGTCAAGTAGATCCCTTCATTGCACTGAGGGCAGGCACTTCGCTGTGTGGGCGCTCCGGGATGGGGATTGGAGACCGAAATGTATCGAATACGGCCCTGCTTCGCCGCGACCGGGTGGTGTCGTCACGCCGTGAAGCGCTCGACAGGGAGGAGTTGCAGCCCCTCGATCCGAGCGAAATCTCTCCCATTCAAGGTGGCCAGGGCATAGCCGCGCGCGAGCGCAGTGGCGCCGAGGAGCATGTCGTGCGCACCGATGAGGGTCCCGCTGCTGGCCAGGTGTGCCCAGAGCTCGGCGTGCCGGCGCGCCTCGACGAGGCCGAAGGGCAGGATCGTGAGCGCGCCCAGCAATCCCTCAACGAACGCCAATCGGCGCGCCCGGGTGCCGCGGTCGCGGGCCCGATGACAGCCGTGAAGCAACTCGGACGCGGTGACGGCGCTCAGGGCGATCGGCTCAGTGGCGATGGCGCCAAGCAGGTCATCGAAACGCAGCGCGCGCCGCTCGGCCGCGATCAGCACGGTCGTGTCGAGCATCACTCCCATGCGTCGGGCGCGCCGGGCAGCGCGCGCCGGGCGGCGTGGATATCGGCCTCGAAGGCGGTGGTCTCATCCGGGGTGAGTCGGGGGAGCGCGGCCCACCGTGCCGCGAACGCCGCCGCGGTGACGGTCGCGGTCTCAGGGGTGGCCGGGTCGCGAGTGGCGGGAAGACAGTAGCGGGTCACCGCCTCGCGTACGGCCTGCGATTTCGGCACGCCGTGCTCGCGGGCCCAGCGAGACAGGGCCCGGGCGAGGTCGCGGGGGAGGCGCAGGGTGAGGTGTTCATCCTTCATGTGTTACAATGTAGTTGAGTTGTGACACAGCGGCAAGATCTACTTCTTCGCCATCTTCGACTTCAGTTCCGTGAACCAGTTGTCCACCACGACGAGCTGCCCGGCGCCCGGCGCCTGGTTGACCGCCGAGAGGCGCACCATGACAAAGCGCTGGTCATCGGGGGTGAGGTCGTAGCGGGGGACGACGTTGGATGCGACGAGGCCCGATCCGAGCGGGAAGAGCCGCCGCGGCGCCCCCGGCGTAAAGGTGGGGCTAGAAGTCACTGGCACCACCATCATGTCGCCCGACGGCGCCTCGAAGAAGAGCTCGCGGCCGCTGTGCGCCCAGCGCGAGGCGGAGCCTCCAGCGGTGGAGGCCTGCCAGCGGCCGCCCGCGGTGTTCGGAAAGGGGCGGACGAAGATCTCCTCCCGGCCCGATTCATTTGAGGTGTACGCCAGCCACTTCCCGTCGGGCGAGAGTGCCGCGCCCGTCTCGCTGAAGGCATCCGTCAGCAGTGGAATGGCCGTCGAGTCGCGGCCGGGACGCACGGCGTAGATGTCCCGGCCGGACTGCGCCGTGTTTTGCCGGTAGACGAGCCACTGACCGTCGTTCGAGAGGAAGGCCTCGGCGACGGCAACCCCCGGAACCTTCCACAGCAACTCGGGTGGCGTGCTGCCGTCCGCGCGCTTCTTCCATACCGCGGTGATTGCCGCCACCGCGCTGTCGGCGGGGGCGATGTAGACAATGAACTTTCCATCGGGCGTCCACCGCGGGCGGTTCGCGAGCCGGGGGTCGAAGGTGAGGCGGGACATGGGGCCGGATGGAAGCTGCTTGATCCAGATGTCCGGTGAAGAGGCACCGATCACCTCAAATGCCACCCGACTTCCGTCGGGAGACAGGCTGATGGCTGCGTTGTTCGCGGGATTGTAGGAGACCTGGGGGTTGAGCGGAGAGATAGCGCCCTCGCGGCTGACCATGACCAGCTCGGCAACGCCGCCTCCGCTCGAGGCCAACCCCGGCACATAGACCAGCGTTCCAGTAGCGGAGACGGCAATGTCGGCGGAGCCGAAGGGCTTGGTCATGACGCCCTCGAACAGCGGAACTGCGGGCCCGGTGAGCTTGAGCTTTTCCTGGTCGAACGGTGCGGCCAGGACCGCCCCGTCAGCGCGCAGGAAGACGAGGTAGCCCGGGGCGACATAGCGCGCGAGCAGCCCCTTGGTGAGGACGTGCCGTTCCTTCGTGGCGAAGTCGTACGCGACAAGGTCGAAGTCCGCCGGATCGAGGTTCCGCCGGGAGCGGTACAGCAGGCCCTTGTTGTTCGGCAGGGCTGCGGGCCAGGCGTGCCCGATTTCATGGGCGGCGGTGTCGAGTGGAATGAACAGCTCCGGCGTCCCGCCGTCGCCTCGAACACGGCTGAATCCGCCCGGCGAGTCGAAGTAGATCCACCCGTCTGGTGCCCAGGCTCCACCTCCGCCCGAGCCCACGCCGGGCGAGGAGAGCGTGATGGGCGGGCCGCCGGAGACCGGCACGACCTTGAGCTGGACATTCACGCCCGAGGAATAAGCGATCCGCTCGCCGTCGGGGGAGAAGTACGGGCTCTGGGCGCCGACCGTTCCGGGGAGCGGCGTCGCGTCGAGCCGGTCGCGCTCCCGGACCCAGAGCTGGTCGCCTCCCTCGCCGGGGCCGATATAGACGAGGCGGCGGCCATCGGGCGACAGGGCGACGTTGACGCCGAGGACGCCTTGCCGCATCGCCTGGCTGGGCGGGAGGCCCATGCTGTAGCGGGTCACGGGAAGCGAGGGCGCCGCGCGGAACGCCCTTCCGGCCAGGGCAGCAGCGATAGCGGTGAGAACCACGGCAACCGCAGCGAAAAGGACGGGGACCCGCTGACGTGAGGACGTGAGGGCGTGAGGACTTGAGGACAACTGCACGGTGCGGGCGTAGGTCGCGCCCTTGCCGGTGCCGTCGAGGGCATCGGCGAAGTCCTTGGCACTTCCGAAGCGATCGGCGGGGAGTTTCTGCAGCGCGGTGAGCACTGCGCCCTCGACCGTGGCACTCACGGTGGGACGCTTTGGGCGAAGTGGCGGTGGCTGCTCGGTGAGCACCTTGGCGACGATGGCCTGGGAGTTGAGGCCGGTGAAGGGCGGCTCGCCGGTGAGCATCTCGTAGGTCATCGCGCCGAGCGCATACACGTCGCTCCGGGCACCGATGTCGCGGTCGCCCATGGCCTGTTCGGGCGACATATAGGCTGGTGTGCCGAGCGACATCCCGGTCTGCGTCATGCGGGAGCCGCCCGCCTGCTGTACCGCCAGTGCGATGCCGAAATCGGCGACCAAGGCTGAGCCATCCTGCAGCAGGATGTTCTCGGGCTTGATGTCGCGGTGGACGACGCCCTGGCGGTGGGCGTAATCGAGGGCGGCTGCGACTTCCTTGGAGAGGCGGAGCGCATCTTCCACCGGAAGCTGGCGCTCGCGAGTCAGCCGACCGCGAAGCGTCTCTCCGGAGACATACGGCATGACGTAGTAGAGGAGGCCGTCAGCGGCGCCGGAGTCGATGAGGCCGAGGATGTGCGGGTGCTGGAGGTTGGCGGTGACCTTGATCTCGGCGAGGAAGCGGTCGCCGCCGATGATGGCGGAGAGCTCGGGGTGCAGGACCTTGATGGCGACCTTGCGGCCGTGCTTCAGGTCTTCGGCGAGGTAGACGGTGGCCATGCCGCCGGCGCCCAGTTCGTGCTCGAGGCGGTAACGGTCGCTCAGGGCGGACGTGAGGCGGGCCTGCGTATCCGTCATGGCGTCTGGGGGTGGAGGTTAACGAGCACCTGGAGCTCGCGGGCTGGCTGCACGGCCGGTCGCACCATGATCAGGAACTTGCGGCCATCGGGCGAGATGTCGAATGGTGAGCTGGCCTCGTCAATACTGCCGAGGTCCGGGACCCGGAGCACGAGGCGGGGCGGCCCGACCGCAGGCGCAGCACCTCCCGAGATCGTTGCCGACACGATCTCGTTGTCGTGAACGAAGAAGAGTTCCTTGCCTGAGGGATCCCAGACCGGTGCGTTGCCGCCGTTCACGGAGACGCGCACCGGCCGCCCGGCCTCCGGGTACGCCTGCACATACACCTCGGCCTGGCCGGTCTCCTCGGACGCATAGGCGAGCCAGCGCCCGTTGGGAGAGAACCGCGGGTGGTGTTCCGATGCCGATGTGCTGACCACAGGCGTCTCGCTGCCATCGGCGTGTCGCACGAGTATGTCAGAGCCGGCACCGGCGGTCGTCTCGATGAAGGCGAGCGTACTCCCGTCGGGCGTGAAGGACGCGGCATAGCGCCGCCGCGCCGAGGTGGTGAGCCGCACCGCATCGGCCGGATCGGACACGGCATACGACCAGAGTTGAGCCGGGCCGCCCTCGTAGGTGGAAGTGACGATCCGGCGTCCGTCGGGCGTCCAGACCCCGATGTAGTTCAGGTTGCCGCGCGAAAAGCGGCTGCGGGTGCCACCGCGGGTGAGGTCGTAGAGCCAGATGACACTTGAATCCTCCGCGACGACGCTCCGTCCATCGGGCGAGAACCGCGCGCGCACGCCCACCGAGTCGCGGAGGGCGGTGCGTCCGCCGCCGTCCCGGTCCATGAGTGTCAGGATGCCGGCGGCGCCGAGGCCCCGTTCCCCGGTGAGGAAGGCGAGGATTCCGGCCTGCGACACGGTGAAGAGCGCCGCGTTGCTTCCCGCGAGCTGCGTGCCGGGGAGTCCCTGGGCGATCGACCGTGGATCGCCGACCGTCCGCAGGCTGGCCGGGTCGAGCCCCACGACGTACAGGTCGCTGTTCTTAGAGAAGACCAGTGAGGAGGGTGCCCCGAACCGCGCCGCGGTGGCACCGTCGATGAGCTTCACCTCGCGCTTGCCGTCCACCGTCCGTGCCATCAGCGCATAGCCGTAGCGCGAGAGCAGGCAGAACAGCACCACCCGCCCGCCAGGCAGGGCGCTCGGGTAGAGCACGCCATACTCGCCGGCGGCGACGTTCACCCGGCGCAGCGTGTCGACGCGCTGCGTGGCCGGGTCGAGGCGCATCAACCCGACGGCGAGGTCCGGGGTGATGATGATCGCGCCGTCGTCGGCGACGTCGAAGCCCCGCCCGCGAATGCGCGCGAACGGCGGGGCGCCCGGGACCGGTGAGGGCGGCTGGCTCCCGTCGGTGGGTGCCCTCACCAGGCGATCGCCGAGCTGGAAGATGACACTCGCGCCGTCGGGTGCGAGCACGGGTTCACTCACGGCGCCGTCCGAGCCGGCAAGGCGGCGGGCGCCAACCGCCCCCATGCTGCGGAGGAAGATCCGCCGCGTGCCCGCTGATTCGGCCATGAACGCGAGCAACTGTCCGTCGGCTGAGAGGGATGGTGTGGCACTCACGACCTCGTGCCCGGGTGGCATCGCGATGCTGAATCGGACGGTCGGGGCGGGCGTGGCAGCGCGGGGGGTGCCGCGCAGAAGCCAACCCGCGGCGCCCGCGGCGGCGCCGATCACTGCAGCAGCGGCCAGTAGTCCGAGGCGGATGGGCGGGTGGGCGGGCAGGCGGCCGGATCGAGTCGCGACAGTCGCGGCGTAGCTGGCGCCCTTGCCGGTGCCGTCGAGGGCGTCGGCGAAGTCCTTCGCGGTGCCAAAGCGGTCCGCCGGGAGTTTCTGGAGGGCCGTAAGCACGGCATGCTCGACGGCGGGGCTCACCGTGGGACGCTTGGGGCGGAGGGGCGGCGGCGTCTCGGTCAGCACTTTCGCCACGATGGCCTGCGAGTTGAGGCCGGTGAAGGGCGGCTCGCCGGTGAGCATCTCATACGTCATCGCGCCCAGCGCGTACACATCGCTGCGGGCGCCGATGTCGCGGTCGCCCATGGCCTGTTCGGGCGACATGTAGGCGGGCGTGCCGAGCGACATGCCGGTCTGGGTCATGCGGGATCCACCGGCTTGCTGGACGGCGAGCGCGATGCCGAAGTCGGCGACGAGGGCCGACCCTTCCTGCAGCAGAATGTTCTCCGGCTTGATGTCGCGGTGGACGACGCCCTGGCGGTGGGCGTAGTCGAGGGCGGCGGCGACTTCCTTCGTGAGCCGCAGCGCGTCGTCGATGGGGAGCTGCTTTTCGCGCGTGAGCCGGGCGCGGAGCGTCTCGCCGCTGACGTAGGGCATGACGTAGTACAGCAGATCAGTCGACAGTCGTGAGTCGGCAGGGAGTCGTGAGTCGTGAGTCGTGAGTGGAACTGCCCCGGAATCAATGAGTCCCAGGATGTGGGGGTGTTGCAGATTTGCCGTCAGCTT
>JANNSD010000030.1:0-33040 GCA_031402225.1 Gemmatimonadota bacterium
GCTGAAGTTGCGGGACGGTCGCACCCTCGCCGTCACTGGTGAACTGGGAGACCTCGACCTGCTGGAGCGCTGGGTTGGCTACCTGCAGGAACGGCAGCGGAAGGGCCGCTCGGCGGGGGTGCGGAGGTAGCTACGCCCCCCTGGCTCTCCGCTGCAATTCGGCGAGCCGGTTCAACGCCTCGAGGGGCGTCAGCATGTCGAGGTTGATATCGCGCAGGGCCTCCAGCGCCGGGTGCGGTATCGCTTCCGCAAACAGGGCCAGTTGTCCCGGGTCGGGTGACGGTTCGGGCGAGCCCGGCACCACCCGATGCTCACTCTCGAGCCGCGCCAGCACCTCGCGCGCGCGCCGTACCACTGCGTCGGGCAGCCCCGCCAGCTGCGCGACGTGCACCCCATACGATCGATCGGTCCCGCCGGGCTCCAGCCGATGGAGGAACACGACACGGTCACCGGTTTCGCGCACGGCGACGTTCATGTTCCGCGCATGCGCCAGGCGCTCGGGAAGCTGCATCAGCTCGTGATAGTGCGTGGCGAACATCGTCTTGCACCCAACGTGGTCGTGCAGGTGCTCGCTGACCGCCCAGGCGATCGCCACTCCGTCATAGGTGGACGTGCCCCGGCCGATCTCGTCCAGCAGCACCAGGCTCTGCGCCGTAGCACTGTGGAGGATGGCGCTGGTCTCGCTCATCTCCACCATGAACGTCGACTGGCCCCGGGCGAGGTTGTCGCTGGCGCCCACGCGGGTGAAGAGCCGGTCCACCACGCCCACGTGCGCCGCCGCGGCCGGCACGAAGCCGCCGAGCTGGGCCAGCACCACGACGAGGCCGATCTGGCGCAGGATGGTGGACTTACCGGCCATGTTGGGCCCGGTCACCAGCAGCACCCGTTCGCTTTCGCTGAACATCACGTCATTCGGCATGAACTGTTCGCGCGGCATCAGGCGCTCGATGACGGGATGGCGTGACGCGCGGAGCACGAGACCGTAGCCCTCATCCAGCGTGGGGCGCACGTACTGGTTGGCCTCGGCTACCTGCGCCAGCCCCGCCCACACATCGAGCCGCGCCAGTACGCGCGCGGTGCGCTGCACCCGGGCGATCGCGGCACCAACCAGGTTGCGCAGCTGCACGAAGAGCTCCGCTTCCCGCGTGCCCATCCGCTCCTCCGCCCCCAGCACCTTCGCCTCGTACTCCTTGAGTTCTGGTGTCACGTACCGCTCGGCGCCGGCCAGCGTCTGTCGCCGGTCATAGTCGGCCGGGACGCGATCGCGGTGTGCGTTGGTCACCTCGAGGTAGTACCCGAACACCCGGTTGAATCCCACCTTGAGCGACGCGATCCCGGTGCGGTCACGTTCGCGCTGCTGCAGCGACGCGATGTACTGCCGGCCGCCATCACGGAGCTCCCGCAACTCATCGAGCTCGGCATCGAAGCCCGGCTGGATCACGCCCCCCTCGGTCAGCGTCGCGGGCGGCCGCTCCGCCAGCGCGCGGGCCAGCTCGCCGGCGAGGTCGCGCAACAGGTCGAGTTCGTCGAGCGCTGTCGCCAGCGCGGAGCTCCTGCGCTCCGCCGCGCCCGCGAGCGCCGTCAGTGCCTCGAGCACGTCAGGCAGGCGGAGGAAGGAATCGCGGAGTGCGCCGAGTTCACGTGGCGTAGCGCGGCCTGCGGCAGCACGACCGGCCAGGCGCTCGAGGTCGCGAACGCCATCCAGCGCCTCGCGCAACCGGGTGCGGCCGCGGCCGTCGCGCAGGCAGGCATCGACCGCGTCGAGCCGCGCCTCAATGGCCGGCACGTCGCGGAGTGGTGAGAGCACCCACTGCCGGAGCAGTCGGCCACCCATCGGAGTGAGGGTGCGGTCGATCGTTTCCAGCAGCGTTGCGTTCCGGGTGCCGGCCACCAGGGGCTCGATCAGCTCCAGGTTGCGCCGGGTCATCTCGTCGAGCCAGAGATGTGCGTCGCTCCGCCGCACGGAAGGGCGCGACAGGTGCGGCACGCCGCCGGGCTGCAACTCGGCGAGGTAGCGCAGCAGTGCGCCGGCCGCGCCGAGCGGGGCGTCGTCCTCCTTGCTGACGCCAAGCCCGTCGAGCGACGCGAGCGAGAAGCGGCGGGCCAGTTCCTCACGCGCGAGGGCGGCATCGAACTCCCACCGCTCGCGCGGCGTGCGGAGCACGCGATCACCAGTCGCTGCTGCCGCATCCGACGGCACGACGACCTCCGCCGGGCCATAGCGCTCGAGCGCATCGGCGAGCCCATCGGCGGGAATGCGCTCGAGGACGAACTCGCCGGTGGAGAGGTCGATCGCCGCGAGCCCGCCCTCGCAGACCGCCACCATCCAGTTGTTGCGGGCGCCCGGGAGCCATCCGTCCTGCAGCATGGCGCCTGGCGTTACCGTCTCCACCACTTCGCGGCGCACGATGCCCTTGGCGAGCTTCGGGTCTTCTACCTGCTCACAGATGGCGACGCGGTGGCCCGCACTGATCAGCTGGCGCAGATACTCGGCCGCGGCCTTGACAGGCACGCCGGCGAGCGGCACGCCGTCGCCGCGGGCGGTGAGCGTAATGCCGAGCACGCGTGCGCCCAGTTCGGCGTCATCGAAAAACATCTCGTAGAAGTCACCCATCCTGAAGAACAGGATCGCATCGCGGTGCCGCGACTTGATCTCGCGGTACTGCAGCATCAGCGGGGTGTCGTCGGTGGACTTGCTCATGGCGCCACCACGAAGGGTGAGCCACCGAGTTTCGCCTTCACCTTCGTGGCTGCCGCGCTCGCCTCGGCGCGGGTGGCATACTCGCCCAGCCGCACCTTGAAGTAGCCGGCATCCTTCACGACGATGCCGCGGAAACCCGCCTTCTTCGCCTGGGCGAGCATCTCATCGGCCACTTCCTGGGTGTTGGCGGCGACGATCTGCACCCGGTATGCAGCGGGCACTGCGGGCTCCGCCGGCGCCGGTTGCGGCAGGACGGGTATCGGTGACGGCGTCATGGGAACTTCGACCAGCTTCATCACGGAGTCTGGCTTGGGACGCCCGATGGTGTCAGGCGCCGCCGGTGGCGCAGGAACAGGCGTCGCGATCGTTCCGGGATTGGCGGGACACCGGCGGCTCAAGGCAACGAGTTCGGCCCGGGTGGACGCGTCGCCGCCCGCCCGTGCCAGACCCTCGCTCACCCATTGGCACGCGGCACGTGGATCGTTCACGTCGAAGCCGGCGCGCGCGCCCCAGAGGGCCGCGACGGGGTAGAGAGAGGAGGTGGCGTGATCGGTGCGGAATTTCTCCAGCGTACGCCCGGTGCCAGCGGGATCGCCGTTGGCGTAGTCGAGCTGTGCCAGGGCGACCATCGCCGGCTCCGCCCATGGTGAGAACGGGTACTCCACGATGACGCGCTGGAGCTGGCGTCGCACTTCGTCGGCGGTCGGGGCGACGAGCGCCGAGCTGTAGAGGATCCCGGGAAAGAGCGTGTCGGTTGGCACGGTGGACTGCTCCATCCGCTTGAGGATCGCGCGGGCGGAGTCGATGTGGCCGTCTTGAGCCAGGCGCAGGGCTGCCGCCAGCGGCGGTGCCTGAGCGGCAAGATGACAAGGCGGCAGGGCGGCCAGAAACAGCCAAAGCACGCCGTGCCTCATGCCACCCGGTCCGCACGCAACACGCCCAGCCGCATCACCAGCTCGCCCAGCAGCGCCTGCTCATCGCTCAGCGTGGTGCTCTTGAGCGCCTGGTCCGTTGCCAGCGTGGCGCGGATGGCTGCACTGAGCCGCGGTACCGGCCAGCGCTCCGCCCAGCTAGCCCAGCGCGCGGCCTCGGCCTTCCACTCCGGCAGGCCGAACGGCCGCGAGGCGAGCAGCGACCGGAAAATGGCCCCCTCGAGCGCGCCACCCCGCGTGCCCTTGTCGTGATGCGCGCGCGCCAGCGCCACGCCGGAGAGCGTGGTGCCGAGCAGGCTCACGAGCTTCACGCCGGAAATGCCCGACTGGTCCAGCACCGGGCGCAGCAGGGTGAGCGCCCGGCTGGTGCTGTCCTGGAGCACCGCGTCGCGCCAGTCGTATAGCGTCTCGCCATGGCGAACGCCCACCAGGTCGCCCACCAGTTCGCGGGTGAGCGGCGTGCCCGCAGCGAGTGAGGCGAGCTTCGCCAGCTCGGCATCCAGGGTGGTGAGGTCACTGCCCACCGCGTGCAGCAGGTGGTCGGCTGCCTCGGGCTGCACGGCGATGCCGAGCTGCTCGGCGCGGTGCGCAATCCAGCGGAGTACCCGATCAGGCGGCAGGGCGGCACAGCGCACGGTCACCGCGAGCCGGGCGAACTCGGCCTCGGGTTCCGGATCCGCGGCGCCCTGCACCAGCACCAGCACCGTCTCGGCCGCGGGCTTGGCCAGGTACCGGAGCAACTCCGCGCGTCCCCGCGACTTCTTCTGCCAGCCCTCAACATCGCGCAGGATCACGACCCGGCGATCCGCCATCATCGGCAGCGTGTTGAGCAGCGTGGACAGTTCTTCCGGGTCGAGTGAGGTGGCGGTACGCTGGTCGAAGTTGAAGTCGCGCAGGGAAGGATCGAGCACGCGATCGGAAATCTCGCGCACCAAGTCGGCCTTGAGCAGGTCCTCCGCGCCCACCAGATAGTAGACGGGAGAGAGGTCGCCCTTCTTGAGGGCGCGGACGGAGGCGTCGAAGGTCTGTTCGGGCACGCCCCATCCTATTTCCGGACGGGGGTAAACAGAAGGGGCGGATTCCCGCCCCCGCCGATCAGTCGAGGTAGGGGGCGATCATCTCCGCAAAGACAGCGCGGGCGCGATTGAGCCTGCTCTTGACCGTGCCGAGGTTGCAGTGCGTTACCTCAGCGATCTCCTCGTAGCTCTTTCCCTGCAGCTCGCGCAGCACGAACACCTCTCGATGGTGCGGCGACAGGCGCTCTACGGTAGCGTCCACCAGTTCCTTGAGGTGGCGGTTCTCGTACATGTCATCGGGCCGGCTGGTCGAGTCCTCGAACTGCAGCGGCCGCTGATCCTCATCATCCCGCGTGCGTGAAGACTGGTAGTAGACGAGGGGGTTCCGGCCCCGGTTGCGCAGCTCGTTCTTGGCCAGGTTGGACGCGATCGTGTACGCCCAGGTCGAAAACTTCCTGCTCGAGTCAAATCGGTGCAGGTGACGGTGAATGCGGATGAAGGCCTCCTGCACCAGGTCCTCAGCGCGTTCCCGATCGCCGATCATCCGGTAGATGAAGCTCAGGAGACGGATCCGGTAGCACTTGACGATCTCGCCGAAGGCGCGCTCATCGCCAGCGAGGTGCCGTACGATGAGTGCGTTGGCGTCGAGGTTCTGCCTTACCTGCGCAGGCGAACTGGTCCACCGGGACGCGGTGGCGGCGGGCATGGGGGTCGTTGCTGCGGTCACTGGGGCCTCCAGGCTCGCTTGGGGAAGCGAGCTCACATGCTGGGTTTGGCAAGTCGTTCAATCTTGACAGGCCCAACCTACTACATGGAGGCGCAATGTTCAAGCCTTCAACAGAAAACATTGAACAAACATGAGGCAGACCAGCGTCTTGGCGTCCCGGATCTCCCCCTGCCTGATCCGGCGTCCCACCTCCGACCATCGGACTTCATGGACTTCCATGAACTCATCCGACTCGCGGGCGGTGGGAACTGGGCTAAGATTGTGGGCCGAGAAGAGATGGATCAGTTCGTCGGTGAAGCCCGGAGTGGTGAGAATCGGTACCAGGGGGACGATCCGGCCGGCGGTCATGCCCGCTTCCTCCTGCAGTTCGCGCCGGGCACACGCCTCCGGTGCCTCGCCGGGCTCGAGTCGGCCTGCGGGGACCTCCCACAGAAAGCCATCGGCCGCGTGGCGAAACTGGCGCAGCAGGAGCACCCGGGGGTCGGCGCTTCCGGGTGGGTCGAGAAAGGGAACCACGGCGGCCGCGCCGGGGTGGCGTATCATCTCCAACTGACCCATGCTGCCATCCGGGAACTTCACGGTATCGACATCGAGGTCGATGATTCGCCCGGAATACTTTCGCTCAGTGGTGATCCAGGTCATGGTTGCTCCTTGTTGGGCGCGTGAATTGTAGTCCATGACCGCAATGGACCCGGCTCCCGAAACCGTGGTGGCGCCGCGGCCGGCGCTTTGGCCCCTGGCTATCGTGGCGGTGCTGCTCGTGGCCGTGGCCGGCTGGTATGCGCAGGCGGCCGACCTCAACCTGCGCGGTGCGGCGCGACTGTCGATTGTGCTCGCCCCGGGCGCCGTGGCGCTTGTGTGGTCGCTCCTCGCCTACGCACTGGCCTTCCGGCCCGCCTTTCCGCAGGTCCCAGCTCGCTGGTGGCTCATTTCACTGGCGGGTCTTACCCAGGCGCTGGGCTTCGTCATCGTCGCCTTCCGCGACCAGACGCCCAACATCCGTCACCCGGGTCCTGCCGCCGAGGCGGTGAGCCTGGCGATGCAGCTGTGCTTCATCGTGGTGCAGCCGCTGATTGTGCTGGGTCTCGCGGCATTTCCTTCGACGGAACTCGGGCGCCTGGCACGCCGCCGGTACCTTCTTGACGCGACAATCATCGGGCTGAGCGGCGCGCTCGTGTTGTGGGCGGTGTCGAGTCAGCGCGCGGCGCTCGTGGGAAGCAGCCGGCCGTCTGTGGTGCAGGTGGTGTATGCCGTCGGCGACCTGCTGGTGCTGTTCACCCTCGCGACGCACCTGTTCCGGGTCTCGCCTCGGCTGCGCCTCTGGCAGGGGCTGGCCCTGCTCTCGCTGGGCGCTGCGCTCCTGCTGCTCACCAACAGCTGGGTACCCAACCAGCCCGCCGCGGCCTCGCTGCGTGGCGCCCTGCCGCACGAGCGCACGTTCTACGCGGAGCTCCTGTTCGTGGCGGGGCTCGCCTGGCTGTGGGTGTTCGCCGGTGCCCAGGGCACGGCCTCAACCGCGGAGCGACGGGCCACCGGAGTCGGGCTCGTGTCGTTCGGCGCCCTGGCCGCCGGGTATGTCCTGCTCGCTGTCGTGGCGAGCCGAAGCGAGTCGCGCCTGGTCATCGGCCTCACCATTGGCGCCGCGGTGCTCACCGCCGTGGTGGTGCTGCGCCAGATCGTCACGGTGCGGGAGAACCTCGACCACGCGGCCCAGCGCACGCGCCGGAGCGTGGAGGAGCGGTTCGAGTCGCTGGTCGCCAACGCGTCGGAAGCGATCGTGGTGGTAGACCGGGACGGAACGGTGCTCTACGCCAGTCCCTCGGTGCAGCGCCTGCTCGGCCAGGTGCCGGAGGACGTTGTGGGCCGACCGTTCGACGCGCTGCTGCACCCCGATGAATCGGTGTCTGCCCGGACGTTCCTGCACGAGTTGCTGGCGCGGCCATGGGGAAGCACCGTGCGCTCGTGGCGCCTGCGTCGCGCCGATGGCGGCTGGGCATGGGGCGAGACGACTGCGACCAACCTGCTGGCCGACCCGAACGTGCGCGGTATCGTGCTCAACACGCGCGATATCACCGAACGCCGGGAACTGGAGCAGCGCCTCACCCACCAGGCGATGCACGACGGACTCACCGGCCTCGCCAATCGCGTGCTCCTCCGGAGTCGGCTGGAGCAGGCGCTGCGCCGTCCGCGACCGGGCGCCGCGATGCCACCGGCGCTCCTGTTTCTCGACCTCGACGGGTTCAAGGGCGTCAACGACACGTTTGGCCATGCGCAGGGCGATGCCCTGCTCATTGCCGCGGCGACGCGATTGCGCGAGCAGGTGGGAGCGCAGGATGTCGTGGCCCGGCTGGGCGGCGACGAGTTCGCGGTGCTGCTCGAAACGCCACGCGATCGACAGGCGGTGCTCGACATCGCGCAGCGCATCACGTCGGCGCTCAAGGTGCCCTTCCGGGTCTTCGGCCGGGAGACGGCGGGCTCGGCGAGCGTGGGCGTTGCGATCCCCGACCCCGTCGACTCCGCCGGCGATGTGCTGCGCCACGCGGACGTGGCGATGTACCTCGCCAAGGCCAACGGCCGCGGCCGCTACGAGCTGTTCGAGCCGCGCATGCTCGAGTCGGTGGTGGGGCGGCTGGGATTGCAAGCCGACCTGCGGCGGGCACTCGACGACCCCCACAGTCGCGAGTTCCTTTTTGACTACCAGCCAATCGTGGACCTTGCGACGCTGAAGGTGGTGGGCGTCGAGGCGCTGATCCGGTGGGATCACCCGGTGCAGGGACGCATTGCGCCGGCGGTGTTCGTACCGCTGGCCGAGGAAACGGGCCTCATCATTCCGCTCGGGCGCCGCGTGCTGCACCTGGCCTGCCGCGACTCGGCACCATGGGTGCGCGCGTACCCCGGCATGCATGTCACGGTGAACCTCTCGGCGCGGCAGCTTCCTGATCCCGCGCTCGCGGCCGAAGTCGCGAACGCGCTCGCCGGCTCGGGCCTGCCACCGGCGTCACTGGTGCTCGAGCTCACCGAGAGCGCCATCATGCAGCAGCCGGAGCGCTCGGCGCAGGTGTTCCGGGAGCTGCGTGGTCTTGGGGTGCGCCTGGCGATCGATGATTTCGGCACCGGCTACTCGTCACTCAGCTACCTGCAACAACTGCCGGCGGCGATCCTCAAGATCGACCGCTCGTTCCTCACCTCACTCGACCAGGGGCCGAATGGAGCGACGCTGGTGAAGGGCATCATCGGCCTGGCGAACGGCCTGGGGCTCATCACGGTGGCGGAGGGAATTGAGACGGAGGAGCAGGCGACAATCCTGCGGGCACTGGGCTGCAGCTGCGGGCAGGGCCTGCTCTTCTCGCCGCCGTTGCCGGCGGCCCAGGTGAGTGGCTGGCTGGATGATGCGGCGGTGATCAGTGCGTCGGGTGGAGCGCGGGTGATGGGGCGGTAGGAGGAGGGAGCAAGCAGCTGGAAGCAGGAATGGTTGGACCGCGCGTCTAGAACAGGCTCCGCAGCCAAGCCACCGGCACCTTCCACGACTCGGCCATGAGATACTCCAACTCGCGGCGTGGGTTCTCGGAGATCGGGCTCGTGGTGGTGGGCGAGAGGTACGCCGTGATGCCGGTGCGGCGCGCCTCGACCCGGAGCCGCGCCATATGGAACGGGTCGCTCACCAGGATCACTGTCTTCACCTGCGCCTTCTTCACCCACGCGGCCACGGCGGTCATCGACTCACCGGTGGAGCGCCCCTCGGCCTCGAGCGCGATCGCCGATGCCGGCACCCCTCGCGCCGTGAGATAGCGCTTGCCCACCCTCGCTTCACTCTCCACATCGCCCCGTCCCACCCCGCCGGTGAGCATCACGCGAGGTGCCAACCCGGCGCGATAGAGCTTGAGCGCGTGATCCAGTCGCGCCTGCAGCACCGGTGACGGCCGGCCGTTGTACTGCGCCGCACCCAGCACCACGATGGCGTCCGCCGGCCGGCGCTCGTCCACCGTCGCGGTGCTGAGCACCACCACGAAGGCGGCGACCAGGGCCACGACAGCGAGCAGCGCCAGGCCAAGGAAAACGCCGGCCGAGCGACGCATGATGCTCATCTTGATGAAGGGACGGCGAGGCGACGGGCCGGTTCAGAGCGCGTAGGTATCACCCTGTTCCGGAACATGCACTTCGCTCACTCCCTCCTCGCGCAGGAGGTTGGCCATGGCGCCGAGCGCCGGGGCCTCGCCGTGCACGACGAAGGCCCGCTTGATCGGCCCACCCAGCCGGCGGACCCACGCCCGGAGCTCGTTGCGGTCGGCGTGGGCCGAGTAGCCGTCGATCGACACGACTTCGGCGCGGCGTTCGTACATGTCGCCGAAGATCTTCACCACGGCCTGCTGCTCCTGGATGCGCCGACCAAGGGTGTGCGCTGCCTGGAAGCCCACGAACAGGACGCAGTTGCGCTGGTCGCCGATGTGATTGGCGAGATGATGGAGGATTCGCCCCGACTCCACCATGCCGGACGCGGCGATGATCACCGCCGGACCGTTGAGCGTGTTGAGCTTCTTCGAGTCGGCCACATCGCGCACATAGCGCACCAGCGGGAAGTCGAAGGGCGAGAAGCCATTCTCGATGAGTTGCTCCCGGTGGTCGAACACGTCGGGATGGAGGCGGAATACCTCTGTGGCGCTGACCGCGAGCGGGCTGTCCACATAGATGGGAATTTCGGGCAGCTCGCCCCGGCGCCACAGCTGGTGCAGCGCATACACCAGTTCCTGCACTCGGCCCACCGCGAACGAGGGAATGAGGACCTTGCCGCCGCGCGCCGCCACGGCACGCACCGCGTCGCCCAGGCGCTTCTCCGCGTTGGCCACGCTCTCGTGGTCGCGATCGGCGTAGGTCGCCTCGACGATCAGGGTGTCGATGGGTCCTGAAGGCGGCTGCGGGTCGCGGATGATCGGTAGCCCACTGCGGCCGATGTCGCCAGAGAAGACGATGCGCTGGGGCGTGCCCTCGGTGCAGCGCAGGTCCACGGTGGCCGAGCCGAGGATGTGGCCGGCGTCGGTGAACTCGGCGGTGAGCATCTTCCGCAGGTGCAGCGGACGGCGGTAGGGCAGGCCCACCATGAGGTCCTGCACCCCGGCGGCATCGGCGAGGGAGTAGAGCGGCTCATTCTCGGGTCCGCCCTTGCCGTGCCGGCGCAGGAACTCCGCGTCCTTCTCCTGGATATGGGCGGCATCGGGCAGCATCACGGCGCACAGGTCGCGGGTGGCGGGGGTGCAGTAGATCGGCCCGTGGAAGCCGTTCTTCACCAGCAGCGGCAGGCGGCCGGTATGGTCGATGTGCGCGTGGCTCACCACCACCATGTCGATGCGGCGGGCATCGAACGGCAGCTCGGCGTTGAGCTTGCGCGCCTCGGCGCGGCGCCCCTGGAAGAGGCCGGCGTCGAGCAGGATCCTGGCACCGGCGGCCTCGAGCAGGTACATGGAGCCGGTGACCTGGCCCGCGGCGCCAAAAAAGGAGAGTCGTGGTGTCATGGTGCTCCCTTACCTCGTCCCGAACAATCGATCCCCGGCATCGCCGAGCCCGGGAAGAATGTAGCCCTTCGCGTCGAGTTCCCGATCGAGCGCCGCCGTGAAGATCGTCACGTCGGGATGGGCCGACCCCATCTGCTGCACCCCTTCCGGCGCCGCCACGATACAGAGGAAACGGATGCGCCTCGCACCCGCGGCCTTGAGTGCCGTTACGGCGGCCACGGCCGATCCCCCCGTCGCCAGCATCGGGTCGAGCACGAAGAAGTCCCGCGCCTCGTCCGCGCCCGGGACCTTGAAGTAGTAGTCACGCGGCTGGAGTGAATCGTGATCGCGCACCATACCGATGTGGCCCACGCGGGCCGAGGGCACCAGCTGGGTGAGCCCGTCCACCATGCCGAGTCCGGCGCGCAGGATGGGCACCAGCACGAGCTTCTTGCCCGCGACCTGCGTTCCCATCGTCCGCTCGAGCGGGGTTTCGACTTCATGCGGCTCGGTGGGGAGGTCCTTGGTGACCTCGTAGCCCATCAGGACACTGATCTCGGTGACCAGCTGCTTGAAGTCCCGGGTGGTGGCGTGCCGGTCGCGCAGGAGGGTGAGCTTGTGCTGGATGAGGGGATGGTGGAGGACGACGAGGTTGGGGAAGTGTTGGGAGACCATGGCCGGAATATGTCGGGCGGATGCGGTGCAGGGCTAGGGAGGGGCCTGGGCAGACAAAACGCTCCCGACGCAAGGTGCGCCGACAGCGTTTGTCATGGCTAGGGAGGGAATTGAACCCCCGACACGCGGATTTTCAGTCCGCTGCTCTACCAACTGAGCTACCTAGCCGAAGGGCGGGAGAATATAAGGGAGTCCTGCCCTTGAATCCAAGCCGTCAGGGGCGGCACGCATCGCGCTGACCGAGGTACTTTCCGGGGCATGTATATGCCCCGGCAACACCTCCGCGCCCTGCTCGTCCTCACGGCCCTCCCATCGACCGCGCTGGCACAGGCCTCCGATGCCTGGACCCTGCACGGCCATGACCTGGGCGGCCAGCGCTATTCGCCGCTCACCGCCATCGATACCGCCAGCGTGAAGCGCCTGGTGCCAAAGTGGACCTGGCACAGTGGTGTCACCGCGACCTTCCAGGCGACGCCGATCGTGGTGGACGGCGTCATGTACGTGTCGCTGCCGTTCAGCGGGGTGGCGGCGCTCGCTGCCGCCACGGGCCACGAGCTCTGGCGCTACACGCACGAGTCACGCAGCACGAAGCTGTGCTGCGGCCCGGCCAATCGCGGCGTGGCGGTATCGGGCGGCAAGGTCTACGTCGGCACGGTGGACGGGCGCCTTGTCGCCCTCGACGCAGAGACCGGTGCCACGGTGTGGGACATTGTCGTCGCCGAGTATGAGGGCAGCACCGAGGCGACGAGCCAGCTTCGCAGCGATGATTCCCTGTCCCAGGTCGGCAAGACCGGCTCGACTGGCGTCGGGATCAGCGCAGCGCCCCTGGTGCACGACGGCAAGGTATTCGTCGGCATCGCCGGCGTTGGCTACGGCCTGCATCCGGACAAGGGCCTCGCCGTCGTGGGCCTGAGCGGGCAGTACGGCAGGCCAGGACTCATGTCGGCGTTCGACGCAAAGACGGGCGACCTGATCTGGCGCTTCAGCGTCACGGGGCCGGGCTGGGAGGGCAGCTTCCAGAACAACACGCCTGACGGGGTGCCGATGCAGCGCGACATCGCCGCCGAGCGCGCCGATTCGGCGAAGTACGCCGATGCGTGGAAGTACGGCGGCGGGTCGATTTATGCGACGCCGGTCATCGACACGAAGCGCAACCTGCTCATTTTCGGCACCGGCAATCCGTCGCCCCAGATGGCCGACGCCTCCCGGCCTGGCGACAACCTCTACACGTCATCGCTGGTGGCGCTCGACCTGCGCACCGGGAGGTTGATGTGGCACTACCAGCAGGTGCCGCACGACCGTTGGGGCTACGACGTAGCGAGCTCGCCGGTGCTGCTCCGCGTGACGCTTGATGGCAAGCAGATCGCGGCAGTGGCGCAGGCGAGCAAGACGGGCTGGGTGTTCGTACACGACCGTCGCGACGGCACGCTGCTCTTCAAGTCGGACGCCTTCGTGCCCCAGCGGAACCTCTTCACCCCGCCACAGCCCGGCGAGGGCGTGGTGATTGCACCGGGGATCGCCGGTGGTGCCAACTGGTCGCCGTCGGCGTATGATGCGAAGCTGGGGTTGTTCTTCGTGGGCGCGCTGCACCTCCCAACGCGATACATCGCGCACGAGGTGCAGGGACCGGATGGCGGAGTTACCCAGTACGCCAGCACGCAGAACATCGACGAGGCGTGGGGCACGTTGAGCGCGCTCGACCTCGCGGACGGCGGAAAGCTCAAGTGGCAGGTGAAGACCGACGAACCGCTCATCGGCGGGGTGCTCGCCACCGGCGGGGGGCTGGTGTTCTCCGGTGCCGGCAAGGGCGTGTTCGCCGCGTTCAACGGGGCGAGCGGCCAGCAGCTCTGGTCGTATCAGTGTGATGCGGGGGTGAATGCGCCCCCGATTACGTACGCCATTGATGGGAAGCAGTTCGTCGGCGTGGCGGTTGGAGGAAATGCCCTCTTCGGGTTCAAGCAGGGCGACATGGTGATGGCGTTCGGTCTTCCCGAGTGAGGTCCTCACTCGACAGCGTTCAATTCTTGCCTCGGAGTTCGTGATGCATCGTACCATGCCGATGGCCCTGGGCACTTTTCTGCTCGCCGCTGCGACTACACCGCTCGCCGCGCAGCAGGTCGCGTCGATGGACTATGCCGACCGGATGCACGCGGTGCACGAGCACGACGCACCGGTACCGAGCGGTGCCGCGCGGCCACCGCGGGCCGACGTGGTGTCGGACACGGTGACGTACTGGACGGTCGATGGCAAGCCGGTGCAGGGCTTCCGCTCGCGGCCGAAGAACGCGAAGAAGAACGCGCCGGCGCTGGTGGTGGTGCATGAATGGTGGGGACTCAACGACAACATCCGCGCCGCCACCGAGCGGCTGGCCGGCGAGGGGTACGTGGCACTGGCGGTGGACCTGTTTGGCACCGTTGCGACCACGCCGGACAGCGCCGCCATACTCTATCGTGCGGTCATGGCAAACGCGCCGGCGGGGCGGGCCAACCTCGCCGCGGCCATCGACTACCTGATTGCGCAGGGCGCGAAGAAGGTGGGCTCGGTGGGCTGGTGCTTTGGCGGGCACTGGAGCCTGCAGGGGGGGCTCGTGGGCGGCTCGAAGGTGCAGGCGGTGGTGATGTACTATGGGCAGCCGATCACTGACCCGACGGTGCTGCAGCAACTGCAGGCACCGCTGCTCGGCCTCTTCGGCAGCCAGGACACCGGTATCCCCGCTGACAGCGTGAAAGCGATGGTGGTGGCGCTCGACAAACTGGGCCGCACTGAGACGATCCAGTTCTTTGACGCCGGGCACGGCTTCGCCAACCCGTCGGGCAAGAACTACAATGCTGTCGCGGCCGAAGCGGCGTGGAAGGCGACGACGCAGTTCTTTGCTCACTACCTGAAGTAGGAGTTCGGTGCGCACGCTCGCCCCGATCGTCGAGTGGCTGCCGGCGTACCAGCGCGCGTGGCTCGCGCGCGACCTCGTGGCGGGCGCCGCCGCCTGGGCGGTGCTCGTCCCGCTGGGGCTCGCCTACTCGGGGATCCTCGGCGTCGATCCCGTGATCGGCCTGTACACCCTCCCGCTACCGCTCGTCGCCTACGCCGTCTTCGGCGGCTCCCGGCTCTTGGTCGTGGGGCCTGACGCCGCCGTGGTCGTGCTCGCGTCGGCGACCCTGACCGCCGTCGCGGCGGGCGGGGACCGTCTCTCTCTGATCTTCCCCCTGACGCTCCTCGTCGGCATGCTCTACCTGGCGTTCTTCCTGGCGAAGTTCGGCTGGATCGCCGACGTCATTCCCGATCCCGTCCTGAAGGGATTCGTCGAGGGCGCCATCTGGCTCACCATCCTCAAGCAGGTCCCGGCTTTGCTGGGGCTCCAGGTCGACCTGCCATCCCGCGGCTTCCTGGCCAAGCTCGCCGCGATCGCCCGGGCGCTCCCCGAGGCCCACGGGACGACGGCGATCGTCGCCCTGTCGAGCGTGGTGGCGCTGTGGCTGCTCCGGCGGTTCGCCCGCCGACTTCCCGGGCCGCTCGTTGTGCTGGCGGCGTCGATCGTGCTCGTCCGGCTCCTCGGCCTCGACCGGGCCGGGGTCGCCGTCGTGGGCGAGGCCAGCGCGGAATCGCCGGGCCTGTCTCTGCCCACGGGTCTGGACTTCGCCCGGATCGTCGATCTCGTCCCGGGCGCCCTGGCGATCGTGGTCCTCGGGTACACCAAGAGCCTGGGGGCGCTCAAGCGGGCGCACGACGCGGCACCGACCGGCGGGCCGATGGACCCCGACCGGGAGCTGCTGGCCCTGGGCGCCGCCAACGTCGCCGCCGGCCTGAGCGGAGGCTACGCGGTCGCGGGGTCGCTCACGGCCACTGCGGTGCGCATCGAGGCGGGGGGCCGGACGCAGGTCGCGAGCCTCTTCGCCGCCCTGCTCGGCGTCCTCACGGTCCTGTTCCTGCTGCCCGTCCTCGCGCACCTCCCGTTCGCAACCCTGGCCGCGATCGTCGTCGTGGCCCTGGCCGGGCTGTCCGACCCCGGCTACCTGCGCCGGCTGTGGACCGTGCGCCGTTACGAGTTCGCGGTGTGTGTCGCCGCCTTCGTCGGCGTGCTCATGTTCGATATCATGACCGGCGTGGTGATCGGCCTCGTCCTCGCCCTCTTCAAGCTCGCCCACAGCATCCACGACCCGGTCGTCGCGGCGGTCGGGCGCACCCCGTCGGGCGCGTTCGTCGACCTGGACCAGCAGGGGAGCGCGGCGGAGATCCCGGGGATGCTGATCGTGCGGCACTACGCCCCGCTCGTGTTCCTCAACGCGAGGGTGCTGACGAGCCGGATGAAGCAGCTGGCCCTGGCGCGCGAGAGCCTGCGGGTCGTGGTGATCGACGCGACCGCGTCGTCCGGCATCGACAGCACCGCCGCCGCCGCGTTCCGGGTCGCGCGGGACGAACTCGCCAGCGCGGGGATCGCTCTGTGGCTCGTGAACGTCCGCGCGGAGGGCTGGAGGCTGGTGGTGGCCGCCCTGGAGGCGGCGGGCGCCCCGATCCCGCCGACGTTCGAGTCGCTCGGCGAGGCGGTGGCACGGTTCGAGACATTCGGCGTCGCGGATCGGTGAGGATAGCGGGAGACCATTGCGCTACGTCATGAATCGCTTCCGCGAGCGGCAGGAGCAATCGCCTGCGGACCCACAGGTCCGCGCGTTCCACCGCTCCCTCCCTGGCTATGAACCGACGCCACTCGTGCGACGCAAGGCTCTCGCACAGGCACTTGGCGTGGGCGACCTGTACGTGAAGTACGAGGGTCCGCGGTTCGGGCTCGGCGCCTTCAAGGGGCTCGGGCCGGTATGGGCGCTCCATCGTCTCGCACAACTCCGGCCGGGACCCTTTGGCACCATATCGGCGGCGAGCGAAGGCAATCACGGGCGCGCGGTCGCCTGGGCTGCGCGACTGAAGGGCATTCCGTGCGTGATCTTCCTTCCCGCCCAGGCCGCCGCCGAACGGGTGGCGAATATCAGGGGCGAAGGTGCGACGGTGATCCTGGTGGACGGGAACTATGAGGATGCCGTGCGCCGTTGCGACGCCGAGAGCCGGGAGAAGGGGTGGCAGGTGATCTGCGACGTGGGCTACGACGGATACCTCGACATTCCCGAGTTTGTCGTCGAGGGGTACGGCACGCTCTTCCAGGAAGTTGATGAACAGCTCGGTGCCGCGGGGTGGCCCGCGCCCGACCTGGTGCTGATTCCGGGGGGCGTCGGCGGAATCCTTCACGCCGGCGTGGTGCACTACGGCGGTCGGCCGGGGGTCCGGGTTGTCGGCGTCGAGCCGGCGTCGGCCGATTGCCTGACCACGTCGCTCGAGTCGATTGATGGACGGCCGACGTTGGCGACGGGAGACGGCGTCACGACGATGGCATGCCTCAATTGCGCCGAAGTGAGCTTGCCGTCGTGGCCGGCGATCAGGGCGGGTGTGGAGGCGATGATCGCGATCGACGATCGCGTTGCGGAGGAAGGGGTGCGGCTGCTGTACCGGGCGACGGGTGGCGATGCTGGCATCGAGGCCGGCACGTCGGGGGCGGCGACCACCGGGGCGCTCGCAGCGCTGATGCGCGATCCCCAGTTGCGCGGTCTACGCGATCACCTGGGCGTCGGGGCATCCTCGCGGGCGCTTGTGCTCTGCACCGAGGGCGCGATCAACCGGGCCGAGTTTGAGGGCTGTCTTCACGCAAAATAGCGCGGGCTATTTCAGGCGCTCGGCAAAATTCGGGATGAGCATAATGTCGCTGCGCTGCTGACTCAGAACGAGGGCACCGCGACGGCCATCAGCGCTCAAGGCGTAGTACCCCAGCGGCTGTGACATCCGTGCCACCTCGCTGATCTTTCCTGTTGTCACGTCCAGTCGGTACCAGCCGGTGCCTGCCTGCAGGGGACGAAAGAAGTCCAGGTGCGTGTTGTCATTCCATGCCGCGAGTCGCAGCCTGTCAGTCACCGGGAAGCGAGCCAGCACGCGTGTCTTCGCGCTGCGGATATCGACTTCAAGGATCTCCATCGCCATGCCCGCGGAGTCCAACGGAAAGCTTGTTGTAGCGACCGAGAGCCCGTCCGGCCGCGGCAGTAGTACCATACCCGAGTAGCGCCCGTTCGGAGTCGGCGCGAAAGATGTATCGGGGCGGCCCGGAATTCCGCTTAGATGTACATGCGACTGCTCTCCGGTCCAGGTGCTTGCGACCGCACCGCCTCCGGGCAGCCCGGCGAGGCCCATGACAGGCGACGGAAGCCTGCCGCCAATAGTCTTGCCGTTCCCCGTCTCTGGATCGACCTCCATCAGCGCGGCTCCTTCATTGCCATTCTCGGCAACGAACACTCGCGAACCATCTGCCGACCAGCTGAAACTGAAGCCTGCCGACCTAGGAGGTCCAAGCGGTACGGCGGCACCACCGTCGAACGGTACCAAGACCAGCTGTTGCATCGGCGGCGGGGACGGGCCGACTGGTCGCCGAAGCAGAATCCTCCTCCCAGCAGGATCAATGCGCACGGTGCTGACTGGCCCTGTGCCAGAGAGCAGCACCGCGCCTCCGACCTCAGCCAACATCGGAGCAGACCTGGCAAAGCCGTGGAGCGACCACTCCAGGCGTCCCTCAGCATAGACCGCGGCTCCTGTACGACCGATGATAAGACCGCCGTCGACGAGGCTGCCCAGCCTCGCCACAGTATCGACACCTGACGCGCCGGGTGAGCGCCCGAGTGGCAGGCGCAGGACGTCCCACCCCGATGCGTCTGGACGCGACAGCGTAGCGATCAGCGCATCGCCGGCCGGTGCCCAGTTCAAGGACGCTGAGCCGCGATATATGCCGTCAAGAGAATCGTGAATCACGCCCTGCCGATCCACAACGAGCAAGGTCCAGGTTGAATCCCAGTACTGCACAACGCCGAAGTGATCACCGGTAGGCGCACTCATCACGCTCAACCCCAAACTGCCGTCGCGCTGCTTCGGAACCCGAATGCTGTCGGCCTTGACACCGCTGGAGATCGGAACGATGTACAGCCACTCGACAACCCCGTACAGCTTCTGGGCAACGATCAGACTATCGGATTGCCCTAGCTGTGTTGCCGAACCCTCGCCCAGGAATCGGGGCGCCCCTCCCAGTGTGGACACCAGGTGGCTGCCTGGTCGCTCGCCGGCATTGTGGTGGTATATGAGGTAACGGCCGTCGCTTGTCCAATCGATCATATCGACGACTCCCGCGCCCCGCACCAGGGTCAGCGTCGTCGTCGCAGCCATATCCGTGATCACGATATCGCCGCTGCACACCTCGAGATGACCGCACTCCTCGATCAGGTACGCGACTCGCTTTCCATCGGGTGACAACGCCGGCAGTCTGGCGTGTCCCGTAAAGGTGAGTTGCACGCGCTCGAGCGCAGGCGCCGGTTGAGCCCCCGCACGTTCCTGCGTCATCCACCATCCCGCTGCAGCCAGCAGTGCCACAATGCCTAGCCCCGCCCCGATTCGGCGGCCACGCCCTCCGGCGCGGGGCATTTCCGTTGGACCGGTGGGGTCGTCCAGCGCCGCCGCGAACTCGGCGGCGGTTGCGAATCGATCGACCGGCGCGGTCGCCAGTGCGCGCTGTACCGCGGCATCTACGTTGCCGGGAACGGTGTCGCGCACGGTGCGAAGACTGATCGGGTGCTCCGTGAGTAGCTTCGCAATGATCGCGTGCGCACTGGGACCGGTGAACGGGGCCTCACCCGCGAGCATCTCGTAGAGCACCGCACCAAGTGAGTAGATGTCGCTTCGGGCATCGAGCGGCATGTTGCCCGTGGCCTGCTCCGGACTCATGTATTGCGGCGTGCCGATCGACAGGCCGGTCGCGGTCAGGCGGTCCTTCCCCGCCTGGCTCACCGCGAGCGCGATCCCGAAATCCGCCACGATCGGCTCGCCCTCGTGCAGGAGAATGTTGTCCGGCTTGATATCGCGGTGGATGACGTTGTGCCGGTGCGCATAGTCGAGGGCGCTGGCGACGGCGGCGGCGATCCGTACTGCGTCCGCGATAGACAGCTGCCCCTCCCGGGTCAGCCGGTCCCGGAGGGACTCACCCTCCACGTAGGGCATGGCATAGAACAGGAAGTCCCCGGCCTGCCCAGAGTCGAACAGTGGCAGGATGTGCGGATGATGCAGTGCGGCCGTGGTCCTGATCTCGGCGAGGAACCGCTCCGCCACAACGGCAGAGGCAAGCTCGGGGCGGAGCACCTTGAGGGCAACGTCGCGATCGTGCTTGAGGTCGTGCGCGAGGAAGACCGTGGACATGCCTCCCGCACCCAGCTCGCGTTCGAGCCGGTACCGGTCTGCCAGAGCTGCCTCGAGTCCCGCTGGAACGACTGGGTTCACGCGCCCTCAGGGCCCGGGAAGACCGCAGCGTGAATATGCAGCCCGCCCGGGGTTCTGTCACGGGGACGCGAGAGGAATGTCCGCCTTGCTCCACGCCGCCGCTATGCGCGGCTCGAGTGCCGCCGCCTCCACTTTGCCGCCACTCGCTGCCAGGCTCTTCGACAGACCGTACAGCGCCTCGCCACTCTCCGGGTACTGCACCAGCGCGGCGCGATAGACGGCTGCTGCCTCCTTCGCCCGGTGTGCCTCGAGCAGTGCAGCGCCAAGCGCGAGCCGTGTCGGGTGGTGCCAGAACGCCGGTTCCATGTACGGCAGGCTGTCTTCCGCCGCCACCGCTCGCTGGTACGCACTGATCGCCTTCGCGGTGTTGCCACCCTGCTGCGCGATGTTCCCTTCCAGCAATGCCGCCGAGATTTCCAGCAGCAGCTTCCGCACGCCGGCAGGCTCCGCTTTCGCGAGCGACTGCACCGTGTCGAGCGTTGCCGCCGCGTCGGCACTGCGGCCCTTCGCCGAAAGCGCGGAGCCGCGGGCATAGAGCGCCATCCCGCGGGCCGCGTGCAGCGTGTCGGGCGGTACCGGCAGGGCCAGGATGTCGTCCCATCGGCTGTACTCGGCGAGGTACACGGACTGTGCCGGTACGAGGTACTCCGCTTCCACCGCGAGCTGGGCCACTTCGAGCGGTGTCTTGTCCGCCGCCGCTTTCGCTGCGGCGATCGCCTCCTGGCTCCGGCCTGCAAGCGCTGAAGCGAAGGCGAGGAAGTGGTAGTTGTGCGGGTAGTAGATGGCGAGATAGATGCTCTGCTGGCCGGGCCGCTCACCCATCAAGGCCTGGTCGGCGTGGACGGCGTGCACGTTGGCATCCACTGCCTCGTTGTAGCGACCCACCCGGGCATAGATGTGCGCTGGCATGTGCACCAGGTGCCCCGCTGCCGGCATCAGCAACGCGAGTCGCTCGGCGCAGGGCACCGCCAAGGCCGGCTTCACCTTCTCCACGGCATGGATGAAGTAGTGACAGGCCCCGGGGTTCATCGAGTCGGCGGCCATCGCTTGCTCGAGAATCGGCAGGAGCTGCTCCATGCCGGGATTCGGCTGGCCCTGCGCATCCCAGTAGTTCCAGGGACTGAGGTCCATCAGCGACTCAGCGTAGAGCACCTGGGCGTCGATGTCAGCCGGGAACTGCTGCGCCACGAGTGCCATCGCGCGGGAGTACGCACTATCGAGCGGTGCACGGCTGGCTGGAGCAGGGTCGGCGTATCGCGCTGGAGCAGGGTCGGCGTATCGCGCTGAAAGGGCTTCGATGTAGGCCCGTTCGCGATCCGACACCTTCGGCGCTGCCGCGCGCGCCTTCGACAGTGCGTCCCATGCCGGCGGCGCAGCAGCAGGGTCCATCGGCAGGTTGATGTTGGGGCCGAGCACCAGCGCCACGCCCCACCAGCACATGGCACAGTCAGGATCGATCGCCGCCGCCGCGCGGAACGACCGCTCCGCCTCCGGGTGGTTGAACCCGTAGGCCAGGCGAATCCCCTGATCGAAGAGTTGCTGCGCCTCCGGCTTCGCGGTGACAGCGAAGTGATGGTTCCCGAGCCCTGAGATGATCGTTTCCGTGGAAACTGGGGCGTCGGCGCCGCGGCTGCAGCCGGCGAGTCCCAGGAGCACGAGCGCTGAATAACGGGCGAATCGCATGACTCTATGCCTCCCACTCATCGATGTTGCGGGGCCAGTCATCCTTCAGCAGTCGCGACGTACACTACCACATCCGGCAATTCGGGCATGCTGTCCCCGGGAATGACCCTCCGAGTCTAACTTCCCGCCGTCATGAGATCGACGGCTGCTTCCCGAACGATCGCCTTGCTCGAGGGCGCCAAGGGCGCCCTGGTGCTGCTCGCCGGCTTGGGGCTGCTCGGGCTGATCCATCATGATGTGCAGGCCGTGGCCTGTACTTGCCCCTTGAGGTCAGGCTCCTCGTGCGTCGCTTTACCATTCTGCGCCTTGCTGTGTTCCTGTGCAACCTGCTCATCGTGGGCTACCTGGTACGGCGCATCCAGCTCCGCCGCCACGAACAGCACCCGCGGCCCGCACTGACCGACTCATGACTGCCTGCCGACTGCCGACTGCCGACTGATGACCCTCGACTGCTTCGCCATCTGCGCCCCCGGCATCGAGGCCATCACCGCCGCCGAGCTCCAGGCGCTGGGCGCCACCATCGACGCCAGCGAGCCGGGCGGAGTGTCATTCCAGGCGGACGCAGCGCTGCTGTACCGCGCCAACCTCGAGCTGCGCACGGCAAGCCGGGTACTCAAGCGGGTGGCGCAGTTTGATGCCCGTACCTGGTTCGAGCTCGAGCGGCACGCGAAGAAGATTCCCTGGGGCGCGCTGCTGGGCGCCGGGATGGTGCCGGAGTTCGAGGTCACCAGCCGCAAGTCAAAGCTCTACCACAATCGCGGCATTGCCCAGCGGCTCGAGCGGGTGGTCGGCGCCGAAGGCAGTGCCGCAGATGTCGACCCGTCGCGGGTGGCACGATTCCAGGTGCGCGCCGTGCGCGACCATTTCACCATCTCAGCCGATGCATCGGGAGAGCTGCTCCATCGCCGCGGCTACCGGCTGGAGACGGCCAAGGCGCCGCTCAGGGAGACGCTCGCTGCCGCGATGCTGCTCGGATGTGGATGGGAGGGCAGCACACCGCTGGTCGATCCCTTCTGCGGTTCCGGTACCATCCCGATCGAGGCGGCGCTCCTGGCGCGGCGGATCGCGCCGGGACTCCGTCGCGCCTTCGCGTTCGAGGCGTGGCCGGACTTCGACGCGACGCTGTGGGCGACGATCCGCGCAGACGCCGAGTCACGCGTCATTGCGAGTGCAGCACCGATCATCGGGAGCGATCGTGACGCCGGTGCCATCGAGGCGGCGCGTGCCAACGCCGCGCGGGCCGGTGTCAGTGCAGATGTGGAGTTCCGCAGTGTCCCGCTATCCGGCATGGAGACGATTCCGGGTCCGGGACTGCTGCTGACCAACCCGCCCTACGGCGTCCGCATCGGGGAAGAGAAAGCGCTGCGCAACCTCTACGCGCAGCTCGGCAATGTCGCCCGCACCCTCCTTCCCGGCTGGCAGCTTGGCCTGCTCGGTGCCAACCCCCGGCTCGAGGGCCAGGTTGGACTGCCGCTGCACGAAGTCTGGCGCACCAGTAACGGCGGGATCCCGGTACATCTCGTGACGAGCTGACGCCGCTTGGTTGTTGCCGTGCGGGCCGGTTAGTTTGCGGCCTTGAAAGGGAGGGATACCGATGTCCGACACCACTGTTCCTGCCGGCCTGGCCGAGCGTCTTCGCGATGCCACTGGTGCGGCGCACAGCGCCGCGGAGCGCACGGCGTTCGTCAAGCACCTGTTCAAGGGCACGCTGCCGCGCGACGGCTACGTCGGCCTGATCCGCGCGCTGCATCCGGTCTACGTGGCGCTGGAGGCGGCGATGGGCGCGCACAAGGACGACGCGGTGGTGGGCATGGTCTACGACCCGGCCCTCAACCGCGCGGCGTCGCTGGAGCAGGACCTCGAGTTCTTTGCCGGCAAGGACTGGCGGTCGATCCCGGTGGTGAAGGCGGCATCCGACTATGCCGACCACATCACCACGCTGGAAACGAGCATGCCTCGCGGTCTCGTGGCGCATGCGTATGTGCGCTATCTCGGGGATCTGTCTGGCGGCCAGATGATGGGTCGCAGTGTCGCGAAGACCTACGAGGCCGGTGAAGCCGGAACGAATTTCTACAGCTTCAAGGGCGTCAGTGACGTGAACGCACGGAAGAACAGCTACCGCGCGGCGCTCACCGCGCTGCCGCTCACCCCGAAGGAGCAGGATGGGGTGGTGCAGGAAGCAATTGCGGGGTTCGACTTTGCCAAGAGAATGTTTGAAGACTTGGACAAGGCTTATCCTACGGCGTAAGGTGGAACCGCAACTGCGTGAGGAGGAACTGAAACTGCGGTAACCGCTTTTTCTGTTCCTCCTTACGCTGTCGCTGTTCCTCCTCACGCTTTTTCCCGCCATGTCCTCCCTCTTCGACGAGATCCGCGCCGCCCTTCGCGGCACTGACACCGACTACACCGAGGGTCCCCTCCGGCGCGCGATCATCCTGCTCGCGGTGCCGATGGTGCTCGAGATGGTCATGGAGTCGCTGTTCGCGGTCGTCAACATCTTCTGGATCGCGAAGCTCGGCGCCAATTCCGTGGCGAGCGTGGGCCTGACCGAGTCGGTGCTATCGATCATCTACGCGCTGGCGATGGGACTGAGTATCGGTGTGACCGCGATGGTGTCGCGGCGTATCGGGGAGAAGAACCAGGACGCCGCGGCGCGGGTGACGGTGCAGGCGATCCTCCTCGGGCTCGTGGTTGCCACCGTCCTCGGCACATCCGGTTTCATTTTCGCGCCCCACCTGCTCGGCCTGCTGGGGGCGACCCCCGAGGTCATCGAGGCCGGGACGGGGTACGCCCGCATCATCCTGGGCGGCGACGCGACCGTCATCCTCCTCTTCCTCATCAACGCCGCGTTCCGCGGGGCCGGTGACGCTACGATCGCGATGCGCGTACTCTGGACGGCGAACGCGATCAACCTCCTGCTCGATCCCTTCCTCATCTTCGGCTGGGGCCCGTTTCCCGAACTCGGCGTGACCGGTGCGGCGGTGGCGACCACGATTGCGCGCGGCTCGGGCGTACTGATCCAGCTGGCGGTCCTCGCGAGTGGCACGGGCCGGCTCGGCGTGGCACGCAAGCATGTCGTGGCCGACTTCAAGCTGATGTGGGCGCTGATCCGCCTGTCGGCGGTCGGCACCTTCCAGATGATGATCGGCATGGTGAGCTGGATCGGCCTGGTACGTATCCTGGCGACGTTCGGCAGTGCGGCGCTGGCGGGCTATACCATCGCCATCCGGGTGGTGATCTTCGCATTGCTGCCGTCGTGGGGATTGAGCAACGCAGCGGCGACGATGGTGGGCCAGGGACTGGGTGCCGGAAAGCCCGATCGCGCCGAGCGGGCGGTCTGGACCGCGGCCAACTACAACGCGGCGTTCCTCACGGTGGTGGGTGTGCTCTTCTTTGCCGGAGCACATGTTCTGGTGGGGTTGTTCACGCACGACGCCGATGTGGCGGCGTATGCCGTGTCATGCCTCAGGATCGTGAGCCTGGGCTTTCCGCTCTACGCGTACGGGATGGTGCTGACGCAGTCATTCAACGGGGCCGGCGACACCTGGACCCCCACCTGGCTCAACCTGTTCTGCTTCTGGCTGTGTGAGCTCCCGCTGGCCTGGGCGCTCGCGCACATGTTCGGGTTCGGGCCGCGGGGCGTGTTCGTCGCGATCACCGTGGCCTTCTGTGCCCTGGCACTCGCGAGCGGCGCCCTGTTCCGGCGCGGTCGGTGGAAGCTCCGCGTCGTCTAGGTCAGCTCGTCGGTCCGGTGCTCCGGAGGTAGATCCAGAGCGCCTCGATCTCCTCATCGGTCATCCCCGCCATCTCCTTCCACGGCATCCGCTCATTCAGCGTACTGCCATCGGGCCGCCGGCCAGTACGAAATGCCGCATTGAAGTCGGCCAGCGTCCAGTTGATCATCCCGGTGGCGCTGATGTTCGCGGCCGGGATCAGGTCGGGTGGTTCGCCGGGCAGCAGCCCGCCCCTGAGTTCCGGGCCATGGCAGCCGTAGCAGCCGGCGGTGCGGGCGATATACTCGCCCTCGCCCATCGGTGGCCGGATGCCCACGCTGTCGTGCTTCACGTTCATCCCCTCGAAGATCGGAAGCTTCCCCGCCACGAACAGTCCGCGCGCGATGGGACCAAGCTGCCGGCCCGGGAGTTTGCGATCAACCTTCGGTACTGTCCTGAGGTAGGCGATCAATGCCGCCGCGTCATCGTCGGTGAGGTATTGGTACGACGTACTCGGCATGATGGCGAGCGAGTGCTGGTCTGGGCCCACGCCGTGCCGGATCGCCTGGTCCCACTGTGCCGGTGACCAGTCTGCGACGACGCTGCCGACGCCACCGGTGAGGTTCGGGGTGGCGAGGTATGCGAACGGCATGGCGTCGATGAACACCCTGCCACCCAGGTCCGGGGCGTGGCAGTGCGCGCACTTACCGAGCGTGGTGGCGAGACGCTGCCCGCGCGCGAGGGAAGCGCTGTCGGTGGGCAGCGTGAGGTCCCGGCTGGCGATGTCATACCGGTGGTTGAACCGGTACGAGGTATAGCCATACAGGACCGCGACGGCACAGGCGACAATCAGCAACAGAACGACAAGCCAGCGACCCAGACGACGCATTGGTCACGTCTCCCTATTTGGAGGCTGTTACCTCGAGCTTCGCCACGTGCAGGTTCAGGTTGTGATTTACGCGGAGCCCCACGACTCCATCGACAGCGAGATCAACGCGTGGTCGGCTCGCCACCTTGGTCCCGTTGATCAGGAAGTCCACCGTGGCCGGTGTCGCGACCACCGTCAGCAGGTTGCCGACGCTCTCTTCCTTGCCGTCGAACAGCTTGATCGCGGGGCTCTTCGTCCACGGGATCACGTCCTTCGTGTCCTTTCCGGCGCGCTGCTTCACCAGGTACTGCCCGTCGTTCCGGATCATGAAATACACGTAGGACTCGTTGGCGGCATCGAGATTGGCCCCCCCCACCAACAGGCCGAACGCCTCCGCGTGGCCGCTCGCCGGCTTGAACAGGTAGATGTTCGATTCCGCCTTGAAGGAGCCCTTGGCGGTGGTGGCCGGGTTCCAGAGGATCGCCGCCGGACCAGTGGTGACGTGCCAGCCGGGGGCCATGGAGGCGAACACGAGCTTGGTGCTGTCGGGGCCGGGCTCGTCGAGGCGGACGCGCCAGCCGTCGGGGCGCTTGTCGGCCTGGGCCGAGAGTGGCAGGGCAAGGACAGTGAGGAGGAGCAGGGCGAGACGGGGTGAACGGGGCATGGGATGGCCTTGGAAACGGGATCGTGACACCGAAGTGGTTGCACATTCCGGTACGGGAGTAATACTGGAGAAGTTGCTCGTACGGAACCCCGCCTGACACCTGAAGCAGGCCGGATCCGTACCGATGAGATCCCACCCATGTTCAACGCGGCAAGGCTCAGGAGGTCCCCATGACGGTCATGACCATGAATCCCCCCGGAACGTTCTGCTGGATGGAACTGGGTACGACGGACGCGTCCCAGGCGACAGCCTTCTACCCCAGGCTCTTCGGGTGGGACGTTGTGGAAGCCCCGATGGGCCCGGATTTCACCTATTACACCTTCCGGGTGGGTGGCAAGGATGTCGCGGCGATGTACCAGCTGATGCCCGACCAGCTCAAGATGGGCGTCCCGCCGCATTGGCTCTCGTATGTGGCCGTGTCCGATGCCGATGCGGCGGCTGCCCGGGCCACTGCCCTTGGCGGCAAGGTGGTAATGGGGCCACATGATGCCGCCTTGCACGGCCGCCTGGCGATCATCACCGATCCGCAGGGCGCGGTGTTCGCGGTGTGGCAGGCGAAGAACAATCCGGGCGTGGGCCTGCGCGGCGAGCCTGGTTCGCTTGTGTGGAGCGAGCTGATGTCCACCGATCTCAAGGGCGGCACCGCGTTCTATACGAAGCTCTTCGACTGGACGACGAGGGTGATGCCGATGCCGGGAATGGACTACACCATCTTCGAGCGCGAGGGGACGGGCGTGGGCGGCGGGATGGCGATCACGCCGGAGATGGGGTCGATGCCGTCCCACTGGCTGCCCTATTTCGCGGTGAGCGATTGTGATGTCACGACGGCGCTTGGCGCGACCCTCGGGGCGCAGGTCATGCAGCCGCCCATGGACATCCCGGATGCGGGGCGCTTCTCGGTGATGATCGATCCCGCCGGGGCGGCGTTCGCAATCCTGAAGCCGATGCCGCGACCGAGCTAAGGAGTTGAGACTCCTAGCTCCTGACCACCCCAACCATCCAGCTCAGCACCGTCCACGCCAGCCACAACGATCCCGCCACGATCGCGAGGAACAGCAGACCGAATACCACTACCACCCAGCGGCTTCGCCGGGTGGTGCGCTTCGGGTCGGCCAGCCACGCTTCCAGCACCCGCCGGTTTTTCGTGTTTGCCTTCCAGGTCGCGTCGAACAGGTCGCCGATCAGTGGGATGGCGCCGAACACGGTGTCGACGGTGATGTTGAGCAGCATGCGTGACAGCACGGGAGCGGGTGCGCGCAGCTTGAATGCCAGCATGAGGGCATAGGCGCCGAGCGCGCTGACGGTGAGGTCGCCGACGCCGGGCACGAGCCCGATGATCGAGTCGAGCCCGAAGCGGAACTGGGTTCCGGGGAAGCGGAACATCTCGTCGAACCCCCAGGCCAGCTTCCGGTAGCCATCCAACACGCTGTCCTCGCGGACACTGGGGGTGGCCGGAGGGGGTCGAGTGACCGCCGGTTTCGTCGCCATGGGTAAGGATACCCCTCCGTGCTGCGATTGAGCGCCACGAGCGGCGGCGATCGGATGCCGGCTGGGAGGCGTCGCCGGCCCAGCGTCGGGGATTTCGGTGAGGGTCCCGTGGCGAGTGGAATGGACCGGGTGCCTGGAGTGGGTGCGGCTACGCCAGTGGAGGCTGGGAAACCGACGGCCAGCGGGCCGCGCCTGCTGCCGCAGTTGCGCTCGGCGTTACGGGCGAGGCACTACAGCCGGGCGACAGAACGCGCGTATGTGTTGTGGGTGAGGCGGCTGGTCCGGTTTCATGGCATGCGCCATCCCAATGAGCTTGGGCCGGAGGAGATCACCGCATTCCTGACGGATCTCGCCGAGCGCGGGCGGGTGAGTGCGTCGACGCAGACGCAGGCATTGAGTGCGATCCTGTTCCTGTACCGCTCGGTGCTGCGGCGGGACCTTGGATGGCTGGACGGGTTGGTGCGGGCGAAGGCGCCCGAGCGCCTGCCGGTGGTGCTCACGCGGCAGGAGGTCGTTGCGGTACTCGACGCGATGGAGGGCACGAGCCGCCTCGCGGCGCACCTGCTGTATGGCAGTGGGCTCAGGCTGATGGAGTGCCTTACGCTCAGGGTCAAGGATGTCGAGTTCGAGAAGGGCCAGCTCACGGTGCGGAGGGGCAAGGGCGGCAAGGATCGGGTGACGATGCTCCCGCGGGTGGTGGAGCGTGATCTGAGGGCCCATCTCGAGGGGGTGAAGGTGCAGCATCTCGAGGATGTGCGTCGGGGGGTGGCGGTGCCGCTGCCGGAGGCGCTGGAGCGGAAGGCGAAGGGGATGGCGGTGGCGTGGCCGTGGTGGTGGGTGTTCCCGGCGGGACGGCGGTATGTGCCGCCGGGTCGGGCGCGGGCGAGGGAGTGGAGGATGTACCTGCATCCCACAGTGATCCAGCGTTCGGTGACGCAGGCAGGGAAGCGGGCTGGGCTCACGCACCGGGTGACGTGTCACACGTTCCGGCACTCGTTTGCGACGCACCTGCTGGAGGATGGCTATGACATCAGAACGGTACAGGAGCTTCTGGGGCACCGGAGTGTGACGACGACGATGATCTACACGCACGTGTTGAATCGTGGCGGGTTGGGGGTGAGGAGTCCGCTGGACCGGCGGTAAGCGGCTGGGGTGTGGCGCTTCGGCATAGGTCGATTGCCCCATCCCCGCTTACTGCCTTCGCAGCGTCGTTCTGGCAGGTCGCCGGTCTGGCGTGTAAGATGGGTTGTGGGGGGTATCTGCGCTATGGGTGCCCGGCGGAATAAGTGGCGGTGCGGGTTATGTGGCGAACTGGGTCCAAACGAACGCAGCTGAAGTGGAAGTTATGTGGCAGGACCTACGTTGGAGGCACTGTGAGGCGACTCTTCGTACCACTCATGCTCACATGCGCTGCCTGCAACACCGGCACCATGTGTGACACAGGCATCGAGCCAGCGATGGCGCTCACCGTCCTGGATGCCTCGACCGGGCTCGTACTGAGTGACGTCTCCGCTTCGGCGACGTCCGGGTCACGGAGCTATGCCTTCGACGGCCCCTCCTCGAGCGGCGTCCTCTATGTCATGGCGCCAGCGGGGGTCTACACCGTCACCGCTAGCCGTGCAGGCTACACTGACTGGAGTCGGGCAAACGTCATCGTTCGCGATGCTGGAGATCCGTGCCCAGGGGCGATCACAGAATCTGTGGAGGCCAGGTTGCAGGCGGCACCCGAATAGGTCAACGGCCCTGCCACATAACACGCACATGGTGGCTGGCGGCCACGGGCGGTTCTGCGGCGCCAGCGCCGCCTGGTGCTAGAAGCCTGTTCAGTCGCGTCGCTGGCGCCGCGCACCGCGGCCGCCGCACATGTGCAACGCGTTATGCAACGGGACCGAGCCTTATGAAGGCGCATCGCTACGAACAGCTTGTCGCTCGGGTTGCTGGCGCGGTGATCGATCACGTTGAAGGCGCGGGCTCAGCGAAGATCGCGTTTGGACGTTCAAGTACAGTTGCGGGCGCGTCAGGCTATCGCCACCAAGTCGATGTCGTTGCTGAGACCCCTGAAGCGCTGCTTCTGCTGGAGTGCAAGTGTTGGCGCAGGCGAGTAGGCGTGCCAGCACTCCTGACCTTTGCGGCGCGCGTAGCCGATATCCGCCAAGCGCGTACCGGACAGCGCGTTACCGCGGGTCTCGCAACCAAGGTCGGCTTCCAGAAGGGGGCTCAAACTTTGGCGCAGCACTACGAGATCTCGACCGACCTGGTTCGCGGTGCGGATGACTTCGTGATCCGGTACAAGGACAGCCTCAACCTTGGCATCAAGGGGCAAGAGCTAACAGTCGAGCAGGGGCGACTGACTCTCTTGTTTACGCCAGGCACGGACGATCCGCCCAAGGAGCCCGTTGCATAACAAGCACATGGTGCTGTCAGCCGCGGGTATTGATGCGGCACGAGCGCGGCCCGTGCTAGAAGCCTGTTGAGCCGCCGCGCTCGCGCCGCTACCGCGGCCGCAGCACATGTGCAACGCGTTATGCCGCACACAGAGTAAGGAGCACATGCAGACCATAGGACCCACGTTCGAAGAGCGCATGTCAGCTGTCGCCACCGAACTTCGGTCGGCGTTTGCAGGCGTCATCGCCCCGAGGCAAGTTCGAGCCATCAAGTCGCGCGACGGTAGGATGAGGCAGCTCGGCCTGGCGCTGCTTCTTTTTGCTGCAGCGTGTGAGAGTTCCTCAGATCCCGTTCCGACCGACCGGAAGGATCAGATTCGCCACGCTGCCTGGGCGCCCGGCGACAACTCCTTCGTGTATGAACTTGACCGATTCGGGGAGCCTCTCAGGCTCTTCACGATTGCAACAGACGGAACTGGCCGGAGGCTATTGCTTGACAACGCCGCGTTTCCATCGTGGAGCCCTGACGGCACCCGGATCACCTTTCAACGGGGTGTCGGCATATACGCCTACGACTTGCTGACCGAGGACGTAACAGCCGTGCACACAAACGGCCTCAGCTTGACGCCAGCATGGTCACCTGTGGCCGCCATAATCGCCTTCGCCACGAACAATGGCGATGACCACTCTCCTCCTGACCTGTGGCTTGCCTCGCCTCAAGGACTGGGTCTCCGCCGTGTGCCACTGCCAGGGCCGCCGCGGACTCAGAGTGACTCGCCGTCGTGGTCTTCGGCTGGTGATCAACTCGCTGCATTGCTTCGTAACGGCGCGACAAATCGAATATTTCGGACAGATACACTTGGCGTTGACACACTTTATCTGACCGCACCGACCGAGATTGTGGACAGTCCCGCATGGCAACCTGGCGGAAGCCTCATCGCATACTCGCGTGCAATCGGAACTGCATTTGAGATCTGGGCGGTCAATACAGATGGTAGCAGTCGACGTCGCTTAGTTGCTAATGCGATCGATCCCGCGTGGAGCCACGACGGGGCCCGCCTGGCCTTCACGAGAATCACTTCTGACGGCGTTGGCCAACTGTGGTTCCTGGACATCGGCTCAGGCAGCGAAACATTCGTCGCTGAGCCATGAAGGCGAGAGCTCGTGGCCGTCGGTACTTCCCTTGCAAGGGAGTTACCAACATGCGTGCCGCACTGCTCCCTGGAATCGTGCTCCAAAGTTGGTACCGCAGCTGAAGGAATCTGGGTGGGGCGCGCGCTGAGTCGCTCTACGCAGCCATTGAACTGCCGAGTGTCGGGGCCAGTGCGGCATAACACGCACATGGTGCCGTCGGCCGCGGGTGTTGGTGCGGCACGAGCGCGGCCTGTGCTGAGAGCCTGTTGAGCCGCCGCGCTCGCGCCGCGACCGCGGCCGCGGCACATGTGCAACGCGTTATACCGCAACCAGGAGAACACTCTTGATGCCGGATTGGCTCATCGGTCCGATGTTCACGGGAGCCTTCTTGCTTCTCCTGGTAGCCTGCATCGCAGTCGCACTGGCGATCGCACTGAGTGCCGCTGGTCCGGCACAGCAAGCAATCGCTCGGAAGCTCTGGCCACTGGCCGCGGCTGGCTTCCTGGTGGGCGTCTGCGCACTCATCGCATCACTCAGCGCCGATCCATTCCGGCAGGCGCGGGCCGATGTACCGCTGCGCGTGCTCAGCGTTCCAGCTCTGCTGCTTGTGCTGGGCGGCGGGATCATTGGTATTTGGCTGCGTTCGGTTTGGAGCGCCCAGAGGTCGCGTACGGAGTCGTAGAGCGTTGCGGTATAACAAGCACATGGTGAGCTGTCGGCCGCGGGCTGTTTTGTGCGGCACGAGCGCGGCCTGTACTAGAAGCCTGTTGAGCCGCCGCGCTCGCGCCGCCACCGCGGCCGCAGCACATGTGCAACGCGTTATGTGGCTGTACCACCGGAGGACATCGTGATCGCTGACATCTCAGACCATGGTCCGGGTCCCGGGGCGCTTCTCCAGGCAGTCGCCAGTCAGGCGGCGCGCGCCTCGCGGTCGCAACTCACCGTCCTGCTGGTGCTCGCGACCCTCGGGGCCGTTGCGGCGACAGGCACCATGGCCCACGAATTTGCGCTGGCCTTGGCGATCGGTACGTGGTGTGCCGCGACCGCCGTCTTGGCCCTGTGGGAGCTCCGGCGTCGAGCCGCGGCCCGGCCGACGCGCTCCCGAGCCGCGACGCAGCGGTTTCTCGCCGCGGTCGGCGTGCTCCTGTGGTTTCTCAGCGGCATGGCGCTGTTGCTCGTCCTGCTCGGCGCTCCGTGGCAGCTCTGAGGCTGGCTACGGCCAC
>JANNSD010000031.1:0-21886 GCA_031402225.1 Gemmatimonadota bacterium
TGTAGTCGCGGGGGGGGGGGGGGGGGGGGGGGGGGGGGGGGGGGGGGGGGGGGGCCCGCCCGCGCGGGCGGGCCCGACGGCAGGGGTGCCACCCCCCCCCACCACCCCAACCCCACACCAACACACACCCAAACCCCCCCCCCACCCCCCCCCCCCCCCCCCACGACCCGCGACTACATCTCGTCGGGCGGGATCTCGAGCTTCGGGACGATGATCCACTCGCCCTCGGGATACCCGATCACCGCGAGCACGATGCGGTGATGGATCGGGTCGACCTCGAGCACCTTCAGGTCGACCGGCTGCCCTTCCTTGACCGCATCGCCCGGGTTCTCGAGGTCGGGAACCCCGAGCTGCGAGATGGGGACGAAACCCTCGATGTCGTTGCCGCAGTCGACGACCACGCCCTTGTCCATGAGCCGGACGACGTGACCCTTGAGCTCCATGCCGATCGGGTAGGTCTCGCCGATCTTGAGCCACGGGTCCTCTTCCGCCTGCTTCAAGCCGAGGGAAATGCGCTTGTTGTCGGCGTCGATGTTGAGGATCACGACGTCGACGGCGTCGCCCTTCTTGACCACCTCCGACGGGTGCTGGACGCGCTTGGTCCAGGACATGTCGGAGATGTGGATGAGGCCGTCGATGCCCGGCTCGATTTCGACAAAGGCGCCAAAGCTGGTGAGGTTCCGCACCTTGCCGGCAATGCGGGTGCCCACCGGGTACTTGAGCGGCAGCACCATCCACGGATCCTGCTCCGTCTGCTTCATGCCGAGGGAGATCTTCTCTTCGGTCTCGTCGACCTTGAGCACCACCGCCTCGATGGTCTCGCCGATGCTGACGATCTTCGACGGGTGGCGGACGTTGCGGGTCCAGCTCATCTCGGAGATGTGCACCAGGCCCTCGATGCCCGGCTCCAGCTCGATGAACGCGCCATAGTTGGTGATCGAGACCACCTTGCCCTGGACCCGCGTGCCGACCGGGTACTTGGCGGCCACATTCTGCCACGGGTAGTTCTGCAGCTGCTTCATGCCGAGCGAGATGCGCTCACGCTGCCAGTCGATGTCGAGCACCTTGACCTCGACCTCGTGGCCGATCTGCACCATTTCGGTCGGGTGGGACACGCGGCCGTACGACATGTCGGTGATGTGGAGCAGGCCGTCCACGCCGCCGAGGTCGATGAAGGCACCGAAATCGGTGATGTTCTTGACGATGCCCTTCCGCACCTGCGCCACCGCCAGCTCCTTCATCAGGAACTCGCGCTTGTGCGCCCGCTCGTTCTCGAGAATGACACGGCGGCTCACGACAATGTTCCGCCGGCGCTTGTTCAGCTTGATGATCTTGAACTCGAACGACTGGCCCAGGAGGTCGTCGATGTTCGGCACCCGGCGGAGCGCGATCTGGCTGCCGGGGAGGAACGCATCGACACCCATGAGGTCGACCACGACGCCGCCCTTGATCTTCTTCTTGAGCGAGCCCTGTACCGGCTGGTCGCTCTCGTAGGCCACGCGGATCTTCTCCCACACCCGCATGAAGTCGGCCTTCTTCTTGGAGAGCACGACCGCGCCCTCCGCATCCTCGAGGTGCTCGAGGAACACTTCGACTTCATCGCCTTCCTTCAGGTCCTGCGGATTGTTGAACTCATCCAGCGGCACCGAGCCTTCCGACTTGAAGCCGACGTCGAGAATGACGGCATTGTCGGTGACGCGGAGCACCCTCGACTTGACGATCTCGCCCTCGACAATGGATGCCATGGTCCCCTCGTACAGGGACAGCATCGTTTCATAGTCGGAGTCGGAGTACTGGTCGTCGTACAGGTCCTGGCGTACACGGAGGCCAGTGGGCGTGGAGAGGGTGCGGGGCTCTGCGATGTCCTGATCGATCATGGGAGCAACACTTCCTTGAGGTGCCGCACGGTATGCTGCGCGGGGTGAGGTTTTCCCTGCCGCGCGGAATTGCGTTGCCGGGGAGCCTCTAAACTAGCGCACGCGCTGCTCCTTCTGCAAGTCGATGGCGGCGTGGGAGATCCGGGCAGGAGGCGGCACGGGAAGCGGCACTGGCTACATCAGCACGTGCCGAACGACCTCCAGCAACTCGGCCAGGGACACCTGCTGCAGGATGATGGGCAGAAACGGCAGGACAGTGCCAATGAGCAGCGGCACGGAGTCCTTGATTGCAAGGGGGATGAGGCGCATCTCGACCACCTGACCCACGACCGAGTAGAGGTCCGTCGTGGCGGAGAAGTCGGAAACCTGCAGGGCGTCGGGGCCAAGACCGGGGGCCTTGTCGAGCCAGCGTTCCTCGAAGCGCGAACCCAGCGACGTAGCGAGGGCACCGTAACTCAGTTCGGCGTCGTCCTGTGCCTGTCGCAGGGGCTGGATGAACACCAGCAGCGGCCCGGCGCAGAGCAAAAGGATGACAAGCATCGTGCCCACCACCGCCGGTGTCAGCGCCGCAGTGCTTCGGTTGTCGTACGTCAGCAGGTTGGCCAGGGTGCCGGCGATCGTACTCCCGAACGCGACGGCAAAGAGCGGGAACGCCCGCAGGGACTGTCCCACGAATCCGAGCCCCCCCGCCTTGTCCGGGTGGGAGGCCACGATGCGAAGATCCATGCGCGCGATGGTGCGCAGACACCGCAGCCACAGCAACAGCCGCCAGAGCCAGGTGAGCAGCAGGGACAGGAACAGCGGCTGGCTCACCAGGAGCCGCCACCACCCGGCGTAGGAAATGGCGCGCCCGTGGTCACCATCCACCGCGATCCAGTTCGCCGCGCCGTACGAGATCCATGCCGCGGCCGACGTGAGGGTCGCGGTGTAGGAGAGGGCAACAATGGCCAGCAGCGCCACTCGCGAGCCGAGGAGCTGGCGGGTCGAATGGAGCAGCGAAGTGAACTCGTCCTGCCGGGAAGGCGGAATCAGCCGCGCCTCGGAAAAGTGGACCAGCACGCGGGTGAGCCACTTGCGGGCCGGCGCGTCGGCCAGCACCAGAAGCGGGATCGCCACCAGGAAGCGGGTGTAGGCTGCAAAGTCCTGAAGAAAGGAGGCTTGACCCGTTCCAATGGCCAGCCCCTGCACTTGGGCAAGAATGGCCAGCGGCACCCAGGCCACGAGCACCGCAAGCAGCGCCCGGCGCCCCACTGCCGCGTCGCGCCCCGCCGGCACGCGGAGCGCATGCAGGAGCGACTGGAAGGGCCCGGTGCCGAACGGGTCTACGTCACCCGTGGTCGCCACGGCCTACTTTTTCTCCTCGGGCTCGTGCGCGTTCGGATACAGCAGGGCGAAGATGATGCGGAGTTGGCTCGCCGGACCGTTGTCGGGATGCACCACATTGTAGTAGTACTGGACACCGATGTTGACGGGCCGCCGGCCGAGCACCTGGGTGCGCGTAATACCCAGGCCAAGCGGAACGGTCCATTCCTGGCCCGACGGCGCCGCCCAGTTGGCCGTGATGATCGGCCCGGTGGAGACGGCCCAGCCCTTCCCGAAGTTGTAGTTGATGAAGGGCTGGATCAGGAGTTGGTTCACCTCTGGGTCTCCGCCAGCGTCGGCAAAGGTCCATAGCTGATTAGCCAGAAGGCCGATAACCCAACTGCCCCTCATCGTCAGGGCAACGGCCGTTGGGCCCACAGCCCACGAGCCGGTTCGGAAAAGCGGGTTGGTCGCAGCAGGCACGGAGAACTCCGGACCAATACCCCAAATGATCTTCCCCGGGTGGGCCGGCGACAGGAATGTCTGGAAGATGATATCTCCGATACCGCCGACCTGTCCGCCATCCGGCGTGGGACTGCTGAGGTAGGGAACGATGGTCCGCGCGATCACGGTCCAGTCGGGCGCCACCTTGATCGGGATGACCGGCTGGAAATTCAGGTTGAACAGGGTGCCGTCCCCGAGACCTCCAGCAGTGTTGAAGTTGAACTGGAACGGAACCGTGATGAGGTCGGCCACCGGGTTCTGGGTCTGCATGGCCAGTGCCGTGGGGTCGATCCGCGTCTTCTCCTGCGCCGACAGCAGGCGCGCGGCGAGCACCAGCCCACCAGTCAACACCGTCGCACCACGAAAGAACCGATTCACATCCCCTCCCCGAGGTTTGTCAGTACCCGCGGAACAGCCGCCGCGGATGATGCATCCGCCTGGCAGCATTGTCGAGGGCGACATCGGCTGCCGGACGAACCAGGCTACTCGGTGAGCACTCGCCTGGCCGCGACGACGATCTGCTGCACTTGGTCCTGGAACGACACCGACGTGGTATCCACCTCGATCGCATCGCTGGCCCGGCGCAGGGGTGCCACGGCGCGCGAGGCATCGGCGCGATCGCGCAGTGCCAGCCGCTCTGCCTCGCGTGCCAGCTCGCCGGCGTCTATTGCGGCGCCGCGCTGCTCCAGCCGCCGCCGGGCCCGCGCTTCGGGCGTCGCCGTCAGGAACACCTTGAGATCGGCATCGGGGAAGACCACGGTACCGATGTCGCGGCCGTCCACCACCACACCAACCCCGGCGCGCGCCAGCTCGCGGAGCTTCGCATTGACCCATTCACGCACCACCGGCACCGCCGACACCGCCGAGACGTGTGATGTGACGCGCGGAGTCCGCAGTTCGGCGTCGGCCGGCGCGCCGTCGAGATAGCAGGCGAACCCGGCACCATCGGGCTGCAGCATGAGGCCCCGGTCTTCCGCTCCGCGCAGCACACTCTCGAATGCGAGCGCGAGCGGGTTGTCCACCCCGGCCCGCGCCGCCTCGCCCAGGGCCACGTGGGTGATCGCCCGATACAGCGCGCCGGAGTCGAGGTGACTGAACCCGAGTGCCTCGGCGACCGCGCGCGCGGTGCTCGACTTGCCGGACGCAGCCGGGCCATCGATGGCAATGATGCCGCGGCGCATTCAGCGGTCCCGCGCCCTGATGCCGACCAGCGTCTCGCGGAACCGGGGGAAGCTCACGTCGGCGCAGCGCATGTCGTCGATGGCGATGCGGGCGCCGGGCACGGTGCCGAGCACGGCAAACGCCATGGCCAGGCGGTGATCACCTTCGGTGCGGATCCGGCCTGCCGGCGGCCGATCGGAGCCGCTCACGTGCAAGTCGTCGCCCTGCACTTCGGCGAGCGCTCCCACGGCGCGCAGGTTGGCCGCCATCAAGCCGAGACGGTCACTCTCCTTGACCCGGAGCTCTCCTACGTCCTTGAACACCGTGTTACCCGTCGCCCGGGAGGCCAGGACCGCCAGCAGCGGGATCTCGTCGATGAGCCCGGGTATCTCTCCGGCGCCGACGGTCGTTGCGCGCAGCGACGCCGGTGCCACCACGAGGTCGCCCACCGGCTCCCCGAACTCCTCGCCGGGCGCGTCAATGCGGGGCGCTGCCCCCATGCGCTCCAGCACCGCGAGGAAGCCAACGCGGGTGGGGTTGATGCCAACACCGGAAATGCGCAGTTCCCCGCCCTCCGCGAGGAGTGCCGCACCAACGAGGAAGGCCGCGGACGACGGGTCCCCCGGCACCTGCAGGTCGAACGGCATGATCCGGCCGGTGGGAGACATTTCGATCCAACCGTCTGCTGAATCCAGCACCCGGTACCCAAAGGCGCGCAGGAGGCGCTCGGTGTGATCGCGGGAACGGCCGAAGGGTTCGCGGATGGCGACGTCAACGCCGCCAGTGACGCCGGCGAGGAGCAGGCAGCTCTTGATCTGGGCACTCGAGACCGGCTGCTCGTAGCGGAGCGCCTTGAGCACGCCACCCCGGATGGTGAGCGGCAGCCCGTCGCCGGTCATGTCGGAGAACCGCGCCCCCATCTGGGAGAGCGGCTCGGTGACGCGCCGCATCGGGCGCCGTCGCAGCGAGCGGTCGCCGGTCAGGGTTGCCGCAAACCGGTGACCGGCCAGCATGCCCAGCAGCAATCGGGTGGTGGTGCCCGAGTTGCCGCAATGGAGTACGTCCGTGGGGCGCCGCAGTCGGCCCCGGCCGACGATCTCGATGACCCGGCCCGCGCGGAGCGGCGAGATGACGGCGCCGAGCTGGCGCAGGACGCGCGCACTCGACCGGGCATCGAGCGATGTCAGGGCACCGCCGATGTGACTGCGTCCCCTCGCGAGCGCACCGAACAGGAGCGCGCGATGCGTAATGCTCTTGTCGCCGGGAACGCGCACCACCCCATGCACCTTCATCGATCGAGGCCTCTCCGGAAAGCACTGCCCTGCGCCAGGAATGCCCTGAGCCCGCTGGAGTCCCTCGCGGCAATGAGGTCGCGCAGCTGCTGCATCGCGTGGCCCGCCTGTGCCAGCGCGTCGGCCACCGGGCCGGCGTTCGCGAGAAATATCTCCGCCCACAGGTCGGGGTCGCTCGCGGCCAGGCGCGTGGTGTCCCGCCCGCCGGACCCGAACGAGACGCCACCGAGGGCCCGGGCACTGAGCGACACCGCCAGCGCCGAGGCCACCGCCTGGGGCAGATGGCTGGTCCAGGCGAGCTGGACGTCGTGGGCAGTCGCATCGATGGTCACCGGCTGTGATTCACCCACCAGCTCCCAGAAGCTGGCCACGTCGCGGGCGACGGTATCGCCCTCGGGCGTGCCGGTGGAACACACATAGACCACGGCACCGCGGAAGAGGTCAGGGCGCGCCGCAGCGAACCCGGTCCCATGCGTCCCCGCCAGCGGATGCGCGCCGGCGAACCGCGCCGCGAGCCCCGCCGCGCGGGCCCGCTCCATCACCGGGGCCTTGATGCTGGCGACGTCGGACATGATCGCCCCGGGGGCGAGCCATGCCGGCGCGCGATCAATGAGATCCAGTGTGGCCGATGGCGGGACGGCGAGCACGACGAACGCCGCATCGCGCGCAGCGCCCTGGGGCGAGTCTGCCGCGGCGGTGATCGCCCCGCGCTTGAGCGCCTCGACCACGTCGCCGGTGGCACGGGAGTACCCCACGACGCGCCGTACCCCCGCGTGCGTGGCACGCCACGCGAGCGACCCGCCAATGGCGCCCAGTCCAATGATGCCGATCGATTCCGGAAGGATGGCGAAAATCCCGAGGTCGCGCGCGTTGTGAGATCACGGCCGGGCGCCCACACGACAGTTGCCGCCGGACCGGAAGCATTGTACCTATCGACAGTTGCGGGCACAACGCGCGCGGCGTCGCGGCCTGACCCTGCCGGCCGCACGACTGGGCCCGAGGCTTGCGGGTCGATGTCAGGCTGGACCCTGAAGGGCAGTTCCCCGATCGCCACCAGCGAGAACGAATGACTGGATCAGCCAGCCGACCGCAGTCCTCGCGCGGTGCGCTCGCCGAGGCCTACGAGAAAGCCGTCAAGTCGGAGGCGGAAAAGCAGGCCCTGCGTCTCGCTGTGCAGCGCAGGCGGTCGCGCACGCGCGCGTTTCTGCTCGGCGGCGCCTGGTTGATTATCGCGGGTTCCGTGGCGGCCATTCTGTTGAAACCGGAGTGGTTCGGTGCCGGTAGGGTGATCGAGACAACCAGCCAGCGCGACGCGAACCTCCGCCTGACGCTTTTTGTCGCCGGGCAGCAGTTGGCGGCGTATAAGAAGCAGCGCGGCGTCTTCCCCGACCGCCTTTCTGAGGCCGGCCCGTCCGTCCCGGGCCTGGTCTACGTGAAGACGCCCGATGGCGGTTACATCCTCAAGCTCTCGCGCGGTGCCGACCGGGTCACCCTTACGTCGAGTGATTCGCTCGGCGCCTTCCTGGGTCCCAGCCTTGCGCGGCTCCTGCAGGGCCGGGGAAAGTGAACATGAATCCACAGAATCGCCGCGGGTTCACGCTCATCGAACTGGTCACCGTCGTCGTGGTGATCGGCGTGCTCTCCTCTATCGGCACGATGCGGTACCTGTCGCTGGAGAATGACGCCCTGACGAGCAAGGTGGGCTCCGAGATGCAGGAGATCCGCCTGGCGGCCCTCAACTATTACACCGAGCATGAAACCTGGCCCGCCCCTGCCTCCGAGGGCGTCATACCCTTGGAACTCGCGCCGTTGCTCTCGGGTGCCACCCAGTTCACCACACCCCATTACACGCTGGAGTGGCGCAATGTGAATGGGGATGACCCCGCTGGAATCGTCGGAGTCGTCGTGCGGGGCACGCGGGCTGGGCTGTCCCAGAAGCTCGTCCAGCGCCTGGTGTACGGCAGTCCCTACGTGGGCATGGGCAGCGACGTGATGTACATCATCAAGGCGCCGGGGATCGAGATGTAGCGTCGGCTTCGAGCAGCACGAGCGAGAGAGCCCGAACCTCCACCGCCCCGGCCACCGAGTGTCCCTCGATTCCGGGGCGCGCTGTATCCAGCATCAGCGTCCATTGACCGGCAGGCAGGCGCTGCCGCATCGCGCCCGTGCCGTTGTTGAGCACCAGCATTACCTGCGTTGCGCGCGCTCCAGTTTCACCCTCCACCTCCGTCGGTAGCAGGACCGCCAGTGCGTGCCTGGCACCGTCGTGCCACTCGGCCTCCGTCATGACAGCACCGTCACCGCCCAGCCAGTGCGCCACGCCTTCCACGGTGTCGTGCCCGGGAAGGAACTCCGTCCGCCGGAAAACGCGGTACCGGCGCCGCAGGGCGAGCACGCGCCGGGTGAAGGTGAGCGTGCGGTCGGACGCCGGTGATGGGAACCAGGGCAACCAGGTGAGGGCCGAGTCCTGGCACCAGGGGTTGTTGTTTCCCTGCTGGGTCCGCGCCAACTCATCGCCCTGGTTCAGCATCGGCACGCCGAGCGAGAACGCGAGCGTAGCCATCATGCCGCGCATGGCGTGCTCGCGCCGCTCCAGCACCTGCGGGTCGGCCGTGGGACCCTCGATGCCCCAGTTGCGGCTCTCATTCCAGTCAGCCCCGTCCCGATTGCGCTCGCCATTGGCCAGGTTGTGCTTGCGTTCGTACGAGACGAGGTCCTGCAGCGTAAACCCGTCGTGGCACGCGATGAGGTTGATGCTGGACTGCGGGGGACGCGCGGGCGAGAACAGGTCGCTGGAACCACTCAGGCGGGTGGCGAGGTCGCTCACGCCGCCGATGCCGCGCCAGAAGCGGCGCACCGTGTCCCGGTAGCGGCCGTTCCACTCGGCGAATCCCGGGGGAAAGGCGCCCTGCTGGTAGCCGCCGGGACCGAGGTCCCAGGGTTCGGCGATGAGCTTGACGCCATGAAGGTGCGGATCCGAGGCGATGTCGTTGAGGAGAGTCGCGCCGGGATTGAACGCCGTCGGCTCCCGCCCGAGCACCGGTGCCAGGTCGAAGCGGAACCCATCGACGTGCATTTCCTTCACCCAGAACCCGAGACTATCGAGCACCAGCCGGCGGACGATCGGGTGCTGCACGTCCAGGGTGTTGCCGCAGCCGGTGAAGTCCTGGTAGGGGTGCTGCTCGTCGCGCTGGAGGCGGTAGTAGGCGGCGTTGTCGAGCCCGCGGAAGGACACGGTCGACCCGTCGACGCCACCCTCGCCGGTATGGTTGTACACGACGTCCAGCAGCACTTCAATGCCAGCCCGGTGCAGCCGCCGAACCATTTCGCGGAACTCGTGTCGTTCCCGGCCGGGCTGGCTGGCGAACCGGCGGTCGGGCGTGAAGAACCCGATCGTGGCGTAGCCCCAGTAGTTGGTGAGCCCGTTGCTCACCAGCAGCGCGCTGTCGACCGCCGGCTGGACCGGCAGCAGTTCCAGCGCCGTAACGCCAAGGCTCTGCAGGTGCTCGACCACCGGCTCGCTCGCGAGGCCGAGCCATGTGCCCCTCAGCGCTGGTGGCACCATGGGGTGCAAGGCCGTCATGCCCTTCACGTGGCACTCGTAGATGACACTGTCCGACCAGGGCACCGCCGGTCGGCGATCACCCTGCCAGTCGAATTCGTCCGCCACCACGACGCTGCGCGGAAGGTGCGCCGCTGAATCGGCGGTGTCAGGGTGCAATGGTCCACGGGCACCGGCATGATGCGCGATGCGGAGACTCTCATGCCAACGCACCGGTCCATCGATGGCACGCGCGTAGGGATCGAGCAGCAGCTTGGCGGGATTGAACAGGTGACCGGCCCCTGGATTCCATGGACCATATGCACGGAAACCGTATCGTGTACCCGGGCGAGCGATCGCGCTGCGAAGGTGCCACGTGCCGTCGCCGCCCCGCTCCATCGGAAAACGGTGGCGATCGTGGTCGAGCACCAGCTCGATCGAGGTCGCGTGGCCGGAGAAGATCCTGAAGGTGGTGGCGCTGCCATCCCATGTAGCGCCGAGCGGCGGGTGTTCGCTGGCCTCGCCCGCAGTGGGTGTCATGCGCGGAACGATAACAAGCGATGGTGCGCGGCGCGGGGTGGGAGGAGATCGTCAGTTGATGCGACAGCATGCACCCAACTGCACGACGGAAGGATCGAAGCGGCCAGGAGGCGTTTCTGTAGCCGACCCGACACAGCCCTGCCCCAGCAGGCTCGGATATGGGTCGAATGACCCACGCGCACCGGCTTGCAGCAGTTCGGCTATACTATTGCCGCAGAACGTCTTAAGGGATGATTGGTGCGGCTGGGAACCAATGGCACGACTCGGGTATTTATGAGGGCAACCTCAACCGAAGGCTGCCCCATGTCGTTGCTCGAGTACGTGACGCCGCGCAAGCTGGAGGACCCAGCCGACTACACGACGTCCAGGTCCCTGCTGGTGAAAGAACGGCGCACCTGGCTCACCAGCGGAGCCAACGTCATCGAAGGGCGTGTGTGGCGCCACGCCGAGATCGTGATCGAAGCGAAGCACTCGCAGTGGGACCGCGAAAACTGCCGCCAGCGCGTGGCCTGAACCAGGGGCGGGGCCGTTGCTACCGCACCTGCCCCGCGGCGGCAATCCGGGCCGCCAGCTGAGTTAGCGGCGCTGATTCCAGCGGCAGCGCCAGCATGGCGTCAATGCGCCGGGTCAGCAGCGCGCACGCCGTGTCGAAGGCTCGCTGCCGCTCCTCCTCGGCACCCGTCGCGTCGGCCGGGTCATCCATGCCCCAGTGCGCCATCAGTGGATGACCCGGGAAGATGGGGCACGCTTCCTTCGCATTGTCGCAGACCGTGATCACCACGTCCCATGCGGCGTGCCTGAGGTTGTCGATGCCACGCGGCACGTGACCCGTCCACTCGATGCCCACCTTCGTGAGCGCCGCGACGGCGTGCGGATTGACCCGGGCCGCGGGCCGCGATCCCGCGCTCTCCGCCAGGATACGGCCCTTTCCCCGCACATTGAGCAGCGCTTCCGCCATCTGGCTCCTGGCCGAGTTGCCGGTACAGAGAACGAGGACCCGCAGCGGCGCCGTCATGAGGGTGTCACGACCGGGAAGTACCGGGCTCGTGCCGCGAGGGCCACGTACACGAGCGCGACAAGTGCCGGCACCTCGATAAGTGGTCCCACCACCGCGGCGAGTGCCTCGCCCGAGGCAATGCCGAAGGTGGCGACAGCGACCGCGATGGCGAGCTCGAAGTTGTTTCCCGCCGCCGTGAAGGAGAGCGACGCCGTGGTCTCGTAGTCGAACCCCAGGCGCCGGGAGAGCCAGAACGCGAACCCGAACATGAGGGCGAAGTACGCCAGCAAGGGGAGTGCGATACGCAGGACATCCAGCGGCAGCTCGACAATGCGCTGCCCCTGCATCGCGAACATGAGGACGATCGTGTACAGCAGCCCGAGCAGTGCGGTGGGCCCGACCTTCGGCAGGAAGCTCCCCTCGTACCACGTGACGCCGCGCCGGGCCACCAGGAACCTGCGCGTGAGGTAGCCCGCGATCAGCGGCACCCCGAGGAAGATGACCACGCTCCGCGCAATCTGGCCCATGGAAACATCGAGCACGGCGCTGTCGGCGCCAAACCAGCCCGGCACGACGGTCAGGTACAACCAGCCCAGCACCGAATAGGTCAGAACCTGGAAGACCGAGTTGAGCGCCACCAGCAACGCGGCGAGCTCACCCGACCCGGAGGCCAGCGCGTTCCAGATGAGCACCATCGCGATGCACCGCGCGAGCCCGATAAGGACGAGTCCGTTGCGGTAGTGCGGCAGGTCAGGCAGGAACAGCCACGCCAGGCCAAGCATCAACAGCGGACCCAGCACCCAGTTCAGCAGCAGGGATGTTCCGATGAGGCGGCGGTCGAGCGTGTGCCGGCCGATCTCCTCATACCGTACCTTCGCGAGCACCGGGAACATCATCCACAAGAGCCCGATGGCGATCGGCACGGACACGCCGGCCACCTTCACGCGATCGAGCATGGCCCCGAGGCCCGGGTACGCCCGGCCGAGCAGGAGGCCGATTGCCATGGCCGCGAAGATCCAGAGCGGGAGGAGGCTGTCGAGCGCGGACAGCCGCTTGAGCACAGGCGCGACGGGGGCGGTCATGGGAGACCGTTGTCCCGCATGACGATCGCCGAGTCGGGGCAGACCGAGGCAAACTCCACCGAGCCCCGGATGCCGACGGGAACTTCGGCCCGCTCGATGATGGCGAAGCCGTGCCGCGCGAAATACGCTTCGGCGGTGTCGGTGAGGAGGTAGACGCCGCGGACCCCGAGATCCCGGGCCGATCGGCGCGCTGCCTCCACCAGCCACCTCCCCACTCCCGAGCCGCGGAGCGAGGGTGCGACCACGACGGACCGCAGCAATGCGTCGGGGCCATACAGCTCGAGCCCGGCCGCTGCCGTCACCTTGCCGCCGGCCTCCGCCACCACGAAGTGCTCCAGCGTGGCCGACAGGCCATCGAGCGGCAGGTCGGCCTCCCGGAGCAGCCGGCACACCGCCTCATGGTCGGCCGCGACGGCGGGTCGGAGCTCCGTGCTCACGCGAGCGGCTTCCCAGCCCGGATGAAGGCACCCATGACCCGGCCACCCACTTCACGCGCCAGGACTTCGCTGTCGAGCCCTGCCCCGCCGAGGAAGGCCGCAGCATCCTCGAATTCATAGATGCGCGTCGGCTCGATGGACACGTCCGTGAACCCGGCATCCTCGAGCAGCGCGATGAACTGCCGTTCCTCGAGCGCGCCCGCCACGCACCCCACCCACAGCTCCATGCTGTGCCGCACCTGGGCGGGCACGTCGCCCCGGATCACCACGTCGGACACCGCGAGGCGCCCGCCCGGCTTGAGTACCCGGAACGCCTCGGCGAATACCTGGCGCTTGTCGACCGACAGGTTGATCACGCAGTTCGAGATGATCACGTCCACCGTGTTCGCGGGCAGCGGGATCGCCTCGATGGTGCCCTTGAGGAACTCGACATTGGTCGCGCCCGCCTTGGCCTTGTTCGACTCGGCGAGCGCCAGCATCTCGTCGGTCATGTCCAGCCCGTACGCCTTACCGGTTGGCCCGACGCGCTGCGCTGACAAGAGTACGTCGATGCCGCCACCACTTCCGAGATCGAGCACGACTTCGCCGGGATGCAGTTCGGCGAGGGCGGTCGGGTTGCCACATCCGAGCGAGGCAAGGACGGCCGTCTCCGGCAGCGTCGCCGTCTGCTCGCTGCTGTAGAGGTTGCCGGTGATGGGGTCGTCGCTCCCGGCGCCGCATGAACCACCGCAACAACTGTTGCCCTGCCCTGCCACGACCCGCAGGGCGGCGCCAGCGTACGCCTGGCGGACCTTCTCAATCGTGTCATTGCTGCTCATCGTCAGCTCCATCAAAAAGCGTTGATATATTGGAACCGGAAACATCAGCCACAGCAGCGCGCCGCCTTCCTCCAGCCGGCGGAGGGCGCACTGGTGAGGAACGTTGCCACTTCCGCCACCGCCTCACCGACCAGGGTGTAGTAGACCCAGCGGCCGTCACGACGGTCGGTGACGAGCCCGGCGTCCTTCAGCACCTTCAAGTGGAACGAGAGGCGTGACTGGGCCGCGTCGAGGGCGCTGGTGAGCTCGCACACGCACTGCTCACCCGGCTTGAGACAGGCGATGATCTCCAGTCGAGTGGGGTCGGACAGGGCCCGGAGGCGCTGGACGGTGCGGTTGAGGTCGACGGACGCCGGAGTCATGGCCTCAATGTATCAAGTTTTGTTGATGCGTCAAGGGCCGCCTGTTCAGCGCGGATCCTCGAGACTTCCCCACTACAACCTCGTGAGTGCCCGGAGCAGGACTCGAACCTGCACGAGGGTTGCCCCTCAACGGATTTTAAGTCCGCGACGTCTACCAGTTTCGCCATCCGGGCCCGCGACCTGTAACCTACACTCCCGGCATCAACGCTCGATCCGCACCCCACCGCCGGCCCGGCTTTCCCAGACCTGCGGGATACGGCCAAACCGCCGGGCGAACCCGGCCTGGATCCGCTCCACCACCGCGTTGGCGGAGCGCTCGGGCGCGAGGATGATCACGACCCCGCCCCATCCAGCACCGGTCAGTCGCGCCCCCGTGGCACCCGCCTTTCGTGCTAACGCGACAATGGCATCGGCCGCATCGCACGAGGACTCGAAGTCCTGCCGCAGCGACGCGTGGCCCGCATAGAGCAGCTCGCCGAACTGGGTCCGGCGACCCCGGCGCAGCGCATCAACACCTTCGCGCACCCGTGCCGTCTCCGTCGCCACATGCCGAACCCGGCGCGCGAGCGTGCGCGGCAGCAGCCGTCCAATTCGCGGCAACGACGCGAGCGGTACGTCCGCGAGTGTCGCGAGTCCGGGCAGGAACAGTCGGCAGCGCCGGAGCGCCTCTTCACACTCGATTCTGCGGTGCTCATACTCACCGGCGACCAGCGCATGGCGCAGCCCGCTGTCGAGCAGGCGAACCGGTCGGGGGAATGGCATCGCGCGGCGCTGCCCCGTTGCGGTCTCGAGGGCCAGGGCCATGCCGGGCCGCCCAAACACGGCAATGGTCTGGTCCATCCGCCCGCAGCGCACGCCGGTATAGCCGGTCTCGGCGCGCCACGCCACGTCGACCAGCGCTTGCGGCGAGAGCCGCTTCCCTGCCAGCGCCGACAGCGCTGCCGCGGCACTCACGGTCAGTGCCGCCGACGATGACAAGCCAGCGCCCGCCGGCACTGAACTCGCCACGGTCACGTCGGCACCCGGCAATTCTACTCCCAGTGCAGCGAGCTCGCGCACAACCCCGACCAGGTAGTCGGACCAATGGCCGCGTGCCTCGTCCTCGATGCCCTGCTCCACCACGCCGGGCTCGAGCGTCGACGCAAAGCGAAAGCGGTGCGCGGGCCGGGCATGGGCGAAGGTGCGGAGGTCGAGGGCAATCGGGAGAACGGGCCCCCCGTTATAATCGGTGTGCTCACCCAGCAGGTTGACGCGGCCCGGCGCCGACGCGCCAACCTCAGGCGCCGAGCCAAAGACCTCGTGAAAGAGCGCTCTGCCGGCGTGTCGCGGTCCCTGTTTCGCCATTCCGTTGGCCTGTCCGGAGGTAGCCTACGTGCGGCTTGGATGGTGCGCGCTGCTCACGACCCTGATGCTCCCCTCCGCGGGTCAGGCCCAGCTGGCTCCCATCGGGATCCCGCGCGGCCTGCTCCGGTTCACTATCGATGGCTCGTTCGCGTATGCGAATGAGCGCTTCAACGACGGCACGCGCGAGAGCCTCGGCGCCAACTTCACCTCAGCGGCGCTTGGATCGGACCGGATCCCCACCCTCGCGGAAGCCGATCAGCGCATCGCGGTGCTGCTGAACCAGCCGGACTACAAGCTCAACCTCGGCGCCTCGGTCGGCACGGCACAGGTGTCCACCGGCACCGGTGCGCTGAGCGTTGGCCTCGGCATCACCCGTGGGCTGGCGATCTTCGGACGGCTCCCGATCGTCAGCACCTGGTGGCGGCAGTCAGTCTCCATTGATACCGCCACCTCCACTGCCGGCGTCAACCTCGCCGACCCCGCGCTCGGCAACACTGCCGGCGCGTCCGTGGCAGACGCGTTCTTCACCCAGTTCAACACCTCGCTCGCCGGGCTGGAGGGTCGCATCACGGCTGGGGTGTATGATGGCGACCCGACCACGAAGGCGCTCGCCGTCGAGACCCTGGCGTCAGGGCTCGCCCTGTCCGACAGCCTCAGTGCGCTGATCGCCGACGCCGGCACCGCGTCGCCGTTCCTACCCCTGGCGTCGAGCGGTGCCGGCCAGACCCTGAGCGGGCAAGTCACCGCCGTGCAGCAGGCACTCGACGGCCTGGGCGCCGGGGGCTTCACCTCCTCGCTGCCCTTGCCCACGTCTCCCGCCGAGCCCGCCGACCTCAACAATTATGCGACATCGCCAAGCGGATCGGTTGGGTATTCGTCACTCGCCAACAGCACGCGCACCGGTATCGGTGACGTGGAGGTTGGCGCCGTCTACACGGTGATCGACCAGTGGAACGCCAATGCCGCCCAGGGCCTGCGGCTTGCCGCCGGCGCCACCGTGCGCCTGCCCACCGGCGAAGTGGCGCTCCCGACCGATCCGTTCGGGGTGTCGCTTGGCGCGGGCTCACCCGCGATCGGCATGGCGGTGGCCCTCGACATTGGCCGCGGCACGTTCGGCGCCCGCGTCAGTGGGGCGTACCTGCTCCAGCTCCCGGGGAACTACACCCGCCGGGTCGGGAGCCCGCTGTCGGCGATCCTGCCGCTGAGTGCCACCGCCGACGTGACCGTGAACCCGGGTGATCAGTTCCGGATCGGGATCGCGCCCTTCGTTCGTCTGGCACGCGCGTTCGGCGTGGTGGGTTCGGCGGTGTGGCTCAACCAGGGCGAGGATGACGTGCAGTACGCTACGGTGGCCGACTCGGTGCCAGGTGTCCCCGCGTCCGTCCTGGCGCAGGGCACGGGCGCCTCGCGGCTGCTGCTGTCGATAGGGGTGACGTACTCATCGGACGGGCAGCGCGCCGATGGCACCGGAGGAATACCAATCGACGCTGGGTGGCGCTGGGAAACGACGGTGGCATCGTCGGGGGGCATCGCGACCAGCTGGTCGGCCATCGTGTTCTTCGCGCAGGTGTACGCCAAGCTCTGGTAGGCGCGCCAGCCAGCTACGCGTCGCCGTCCTTGAGCCGCTCGATGGCACGCCGATCTCGCTTGGTAGGACGGCCACCCTCGTAGAACACCGGGGGTGGCGCGCTCCGGAGCCGATCCGCGGTGCGCTCGCGCGCGGCAATGCTGGCGGCGGTCTCCTCGTACAGCTCCCTCGCGGCCGCCGCCGGACCCCGCCGTCCCGACAGCCCCCGCACCACAAGGTGATGCTGGTACGGGCCCTGCCGGATCAGCACCCGGTCGCCGACGTGCACGGCTCGCCCCCGCTTCGGCCGGTCGTCGTTCACGTCAACCTTGCCACCCTCAATGGCATCGGCGGCCAGCGCGCGGGTCTTGAAGAAGCGCGCGGCCCAGAGCCACTTGTCGAGCCGGGTTTTCTCGTCGAGGTCGGTCACTGGACGTGAGGACGTGAGGACGTGAGGACGTGTGGTCTTCCCAGCAATTCCCGCGCGTGCTTTCGCACCGTCTCACTATCCGAGTTTCCCAGCATCCTCGCGATCTCGAGAACCCGATCCTCACCGTGAATCGTCGCGACATCGCTGGTCGCGACGCCGCACTTTGCCGCCTTGGACACCACAAGATGATGATCGGCGCGGGCCGCGATCTGCGGAAGGTGCGTGATGACCAGCACCTGGTGCCGCTCCGCCACCTCCGCGAGGGCCTCGCCCACCTGCACGCCGATCTCGCCCCCAATGCCCTGGTCCACCTCATCGAAGACGAGCGTGGGCACGTGATCCTGCTTCGCCAGCACGACCTTGAGCGCGAGCATGAGGCGCGAGAGTTCACCCCCGGAGGCAACCTTCGCCAGCTGGCGCTCGTCGAGACCGGCGTTGAGTTGCACCATGAGGGCTGCCGTCTCCTGCCCGAAGGTGTGCGGTGCCTCGAGCCGGTCGAGCGCGGCCCGGAACTTTCCACCGGGAAGCCCAAGGCGCGGAAGCCACTTGTTGACCGCGCGGGCCAGCCGGTCGGTAGCGGCGGCCCGGCGTGCGGACAGCTGGGCGGCGGCGTCACGCAGTGCCGCCTCGGCAGCCTGGCGCCGGGAGGCGAGGGCGCGGAGGTCGAGGTCCGCCGTGTCCAGAAGGTCGAGCTCCGCCGCCGCCAGGGCACGCGTCTCGAGCACGGCCGCCGAGTCGGTCCCGTGCTTCTGGAAGAGGCCATAGAGCAGGTCACGCCGCCGCTCGAGGTCTGCCAGCCGCGCGGGATCGTCCTGCACCTCCTGCGCGTAGTCACTCGCGCGGCGGGCCAGTTCATCGAGGTTGGCGAACGCGGCGTCGATCAACTCGCGCCACGGGGCCACGGTGGGATCCGCCCGCTCGAGCGTCGTCAGCGCGCGGTCGGCCTGGGCCAGTGCCGCGAGCGCGCCGTCGTCGCCGGCACCCGCCGCCTCACTGACCCGCGCCGCGTGGGCACTCAGCGTGCCGGCCTGCGACAGCCGGCGCACCTCCACCTCAAGCGCGGCCTCCTCGCCCGGCTTGAGCTTCGCGCGATCGATCTCGGCGACCACATGGCGCAGGTAATCGGCCCGGCGGCGCACCTCGTCGCGTCGCTGGGTGAGCGTCGCTTCCTCGCGCCGCAATGCCACGGTCGTCAGGTACGCATCGGCCACCACCGCACGCTCGCCTTCCGCGCCGGCAAAGGCGTCGAGCATGTCCCGCTGGGCGTCCGGGCGCAGCAGCGACTCTGTTTCATGCTGGCCGTGCAGGTCCACGACGATCGCGCCGAGCTCGCCCAATACCGACGCCGTGGTGGGGCTGCCGTTCACCCAGGCGCGCGAGCGTCCCTCCGCCGACACCTCGCGCCGCACCACGACGCGTCCGTCATCCAGGTCGAGCCCCAGCGATTCGACGCGCTTCCGGAGCGCGGCGCCGGGCACGTCGAAGGCGCCTTCCACCACCGCGCGCGACGCGCCGGGGCGCACCAGGCCGCTGTCCGCCCGCCCACCAAGCAGGAGGGCGAGGGCATCGACGAGCATCGACTTCCCCGCCCCGGTCTCGCCGCTCAGGACATTCAGTCCCGGCGCAAGCTGCAGCGTCACGTCCGCAATGGTGGCAAGGTCGCGGACGCGCAGCTCGGCGATCATCGCTCGATCTCGCGCTCGGAGAGGTCACCCCAATGGAGCTTGTCGCGCAACAGGGAGAAATACCCCAGCTGGTCGAGCCGGACCAGGCAGACCGCGGTGTCACAGCGCCGCACCTCGACCCGCGCGCCCTCCGCCAGCATGATGCCGGTCTGCCCGTCGAATGACACGAGCAGGTCCTCCGCCCATCCCTGCATCGGCTCCACCGTGATGACGCTGGCCGCCGACGCCACGAGGGGGCGTACGGTCATGGTATGGGCGCAGATGGGTGTGATGCAGATCGCCTCGAGCCCCGGGAGCAGGATCGGTCCGCCGGCGCTGAGCGAGTATGCCGTGGACCCGGTCGGGGTGGCGATGATGATGCCGTCGGCGCTGAAGGGACCGACGCTTTCGCCATCGACCATGACATTGACGCGCACCACGCGAGCCACGCCGCCCTTGTGCACAACCACGTCGTTGAGCGCCCGCTGCGTGCACGCCAGGGTGCCATCGCTAAGGGTCACGGTGGCGGTCAGGGTCAGTCGGCGCTCAACGTGATAGTCCTTCCGCACCAGCGCCTCGGCGGCGCGCGCGAGGTCGGCGCGCTGCACCCCGGTCAGGAACCCGACCCGACCGAGGTTGACGCCAAGAATGGGCACTTCCTGTCCGTTGAGGAGACGCGCGCCCCGGAGCAGCGTGCCGTCGCCACCGAACGTGATGAGGGCATCGAGCGGAGCGGCGTCCAGAAACGGGACCGGGCGGTCCCAGAACGGTTCGAGGCGGGGTTCGCTGAAAAGCCTGGCACCGAGCGCCGGCGCCAGGCCGGCGAGGTCGCGCAGGACCGCCGCCAGGTCCGCGTACCGCGGGTTCCCGACGACGCCGAGATTCATCGTGCTTCCAGGCTCTCCTCGCGCACCAGCGCGGAGATCCGGCGGGTGATGCCATCAGCAGTCAGGCCGAAGCCCTCGAGCTGGTCGGCCCGGGGCGCCTGCTCCACCAGCCGATCCGGAACCCCGAGCGCAACGACGCGCACCTCGGGCCGGGTGGTCTGCAGCGTCTCGGAGAGGTAGGCGCCGAAGCCGTTGACTACCGTTCCCTCCTCCACCGTGACAATCGTACGGTGCTCGCGGGCGATCGCCTCGAGCATGGTGGCATCGAGCGGCTTGAGGAAGCGGCAATTGATCACCGCCGCGTCGATGCCCGCTGCCGCCAGGCGCTCGGCCGCCTGCAGTGCTGGTGGCACCATGGTGCCGACAGCGAGGATCGCGAGGTCACGACCTTCGCGCAGCGACTCCCAGGTGCCGTACGGCACTGCGGGCACCTCGTGCACGGGGCGCGGCTCGACCGGCACCTTGTCACGTGGATACCGGGTGCAGAAGGGCCCATCGGTGTGCGCCAGTGCGGTGCGCAGCAGGCCCACGAGCTCATCGCCGTCCTTCGGTGCGGTAACCGTCATGCCCGGCACCGCCAGCATGTAGGCGATGTCGTACAGGCCCATGTGGGTCTGGCCATCCTCGCCCACGAGCCCTGCGCGGTCCATGCAGAAAATGACAGGCAGGTGCTGCACCGCGATGTCATGGATGATGTTGTCATACGCGCGCTGCAGGAACGTGCTGTAGATGGCGCACACCGGCTTGATGCCCTGCGTGGCAAGGCCGCCGGCAAAGGTGACGGCGTGTCCCTCCGCGATGCCTACGTCGAAGAAGCGCTCCGGCCACTTCTTCTGGAAAATGGCCGTACCGGTGCCCGAGGGCATCGCGGCCGTGATGGCGACAAGATCCTGATGCTCCTCGGCGAGCGCGGTGATGGCGTCGCCGAACACCTGGGTCCAGGTGGGTGGGCCGCTCGCCTTCTTCCTCGGCTCGCCGGTGATGGGGTCGTACGCCGCGAGCCCATGCCACTTCTCGCGGTTCGACTCGGCGAAGCCGAAGCCCTTCCCCTTCTCGGTGAGGACGTGCACCACGCGCGGGCCGGACATCGACCGCACCATGGCGAGCGTCTCGCACAGCTTGTCGAGGTCGTGGCCGTCGATCGGGCCGAAGTACCGGAAGCCCAGCTCCTCGAAGAGCATCCCCGGCGACCAGAGGTTCTTGACGCTCTCCTCGACGTTCTTGGCGAAGTCCACCACCCCCTGGCCGAACACGCCGCCGAGCGCGAAGGTCATGTGCTTGACCTTTTCCCGCAGGCGATTGGTGCGCGGGTCGGCCACGATGGCGCCGAGGGTCTTGTTGATGGCCCCGACATTCGGCGAGATGGACATGCCGTTGTCGTTCACGATCAGCATGATGTCGCGGTCGGAGTGGCCGGCGTTGTTCATCCCCTCGTAGGAGAGCCCGCAGGTCAGGGCGCCGTCGCCCACCACGGCCACCACCTTGTGCTGCTGCTGCCGGAGGTCGCGCGCGGTGGCCATGCCCAGCGCGGCCGACATCGCCGTGCCGGCGTGGCCCGCACCGAACTGGTCATGCTCGTTTTCGCTGCGCTTGAGGAAACCGGAGATGCCGTCGGTCTGCCGCAGCGTCGGGAAGCCCTCGTTGCGACCGGTCAGCAGCTTCCAGGCGTACGCCTGATGGCCGACGTCCCACAGGATCTTGTCGGTGGGGGAGTCGAACTCATAGAGCAGCGCGATGGTGAGTTCGACGACGCCAAGGCTGGCCCCGATGTGCCCTCCCGTCTGGGAGCAGCACTCAATGAGGCGCTCGCGGATGTCCGCGGCCAGCTGGGGCAGCTGGTCGCGCCGCAGGCGCTTGAGATCGACGGGGCCGTGAATGCCGGAGAGCAGGGACATGTGTCAGGAACTCCTCGTCACAATATAGTGCGCCAATGCCCCGAGGGCGGGCGTTGCCAGGCCGGCCCGCTTCAGGTGATCCATGGCCGAGCGCGCCAGGCGCTCGGCCTCCGCCCGCGCGCCCTGAATGCCCAGCAGCTGTGCATACGTGGACTTGCTCAGCGCCTCGTCCTTGCCCGCGGTCTT